>JAGWVR010000038.1 GCA_018970785.1 Planctomycetota bacterium | reverse complement strand
ACCACGGCGCCAAGCTCGACCAGTGCCTCTCGGCGCTGCTCGACGACCTCGCCGCGCGGGGGATGCTCGACGACGTCGCCGTCGTCGTGTGGGGGGAGTTCGGGCGGACGCCGAAGATCAACAAGGACGCCGGCCGCGACCACTGGCCGCAGGTCAGCTGCGCGCTATTGGCCGGTGGCGGGCTGCGCACCGGGCAGGTGATCGGTGCCACCAACCGCTTCGGCGAGCATGCCACCGAGCGGCCGGTGCACGTCCAGGAGATCGTCGCCACGCTCTACCACGCCCTCGGGTTCCGGACCCACGAGGTGACGATCACCGACCAGACGGGGCGGCCGCAGTACCTCGTCGAGCGCGACCCGATCGCGGAGCTGGTCTGATCCGGCACCGGCCACGGCGCCGTCAGGGGGCGGCCGGGAATGGCTCGAGGGTGTGGACGAGCTTGCCGTCGCCCGCCGACCAGATCCGCAGCTTGCCGTCCTGGCAGCCGGCGGCGAGCCAGCCCGGGGCCGCGGCGAGGACCTGGACGAAGTCGCCGACGCCGTCGAAGCTGCGCACCGTGCCGCCGTTGCCGGCGTTGTAGATCCGCACCGTCGGATCCCCGGAGGCGGCGGCCACCTCCTCGCCCGGCGGCAGGAAGCGGACCGCCGTCGCCTCCTTCTTGAGCCCGGCGATCGTCCGCTGCTGCTCGCCGGAGACGACGTCCCAGACCTTGAGCGAGTTGTCGGCGCCGGCGCTGGCCAGGCGCCGGCCGTGGGCCTGCCAGGCGACGCCGAGGACGTGGCCGGTGTGACCCTCGAAGCTCTTCACGTGCTTGCCGTCGGCGACAGCGTGGACCTTCACGAACCGGTCGGTCCCGCCGGAGGCGAGCAGGTCGCCGGCGCGCGAGAACTCGAGGGCCACCACCGTGTCGGAGTGGGGGCTGGTCAGCTCGCGGGCCAGGGCGCCGTCGGCGACGGTCCAGAGCTTGATCTCGCCGGATCGGCTCGGCCTCCCGCCGCCGCTGGCCAGGAGCGTGCCGTCGGGGGAGAAGGCGAGCGCCGTCACCGCGTCGACCGGCGGCGTTCCCGCCACCTCCTCGCTCACCGGCGGCAGCGTCTCGCCGCCGATCGTGCGCTCGTGGACCCAGCGCGGCACGCAGCCCCAGGCGGCCGCGGGAGCCGCCCCGCCGCCGACGAAGGCGCGCCCCGCGTCGACGAACGCCACGGCACCGCGCCCCCCCTCGCCGCCGCACTCCCAGGCGTCGCGCGGCTGGCCGTCGGCGCCGGAGAGGAGGATCGCCAGGCCGTCGGCCCCGAGGGCGACCAGCCACGCCCCGTCGGGCGACCACGCGACGCCGGCGAGCGGCTTCTCGGCGGCGGTCCGCGCCGCGTCGAGCGTGCCGCGCGCCTGCTCCGCGGCGGTGGCGCGGGCCTCGGTCTCGGCCAGTTCCGTCTTCCGCACCGGCAGCGTCTCGTCGGCGCGCTTCGCCTGCTGGGCGGCGAAGTCGACGGCGCGCTTGGCGCTGGCCAGCGCCGTCTCCGACTGCTTCACCGCTTCGGCGGCGGCGGTCGCGGCCTTGGCCGCCTCGGCGGCCTTCTTGGTCATCTCGTCGACCTTCGCCTTGGAGCGATCGATCTGCTGGGCGGCCTGGGCCACGGCCTGGTCGGCGGCGGCCTTCGCGGCTGTGGCGCCGGCGGCCACCGACTGGAACGTCTTGAGCGTTTCGGCGGCGGCGGCGTCACCGGCACTGCTGGCGGCGACGGCGGCGAATGCGTTGGCACTGGCGGTGGCCGACTCGACCGCGGCGGCCGCCGCGGCCTGCGCCTTGACGGAGGCGGCCTGCGCCTCGGTGGCCTGGGCGACGGCGGTGGTGGCGACGACGACCGCCTTGTCGGCCTCGTCCTTGGCGGCGAGCGCCCCCTTCGCCGCCTCCTGCTTCTCCCCCATCGTCTTCTCGGCCGCGGCCAGCTTCTCGCCCGACTGCTTCGTCTCGGCGGCCGCCGCCTCGATCCCCTTCTCGGCCTCGGTGACCCGCGCCTTGCCGTACTCCACGTCCTGCTTGCGGACGGCCAGATCGACGTCGGCGGCGCGGAGGCGGTCGACGAGGCGGTGGTCCCCCTTCCATTCGCCGGCGGGCTGGCCGTTCGTGAGATCCCAGAGCTTCACGCCGGGGACGGTGCCCACGGTCGCCGCCCGGGCGCCGTCGGGGCGAACCGCGAAGCCGCTGATCGGGCCGCCGTGGGCCATCTGCCGGACGACGCTCGCCCCGTCGACGTTCCACACGCGCAGCGTGCCGTCGGCACCGCCCGAGAGGAGGTGGCCCGGCGGCGCCGGCAGCGTCGCCAGCACCGTGACCGGCTGGCCGCCGGCGGGAAGCTCCTTGAGCGGTGCCGGTGCCGCGGTGGGATCGGCGTCGGGGGGGGGCAGGGGAAGCTGCCAGATGCGGATCGTGCCGTCGGCGTCGGCCGCCGCGATCCGGTCGTCGGCCACGCGCGCCAGCGCCAGGACCTCGCCGGGGCGCTTGAGCCGGCCGACGACCGTGCCGTCGGCGGCGGTCGAGGCGGCGATCGTGCCGTCACGCGACGTGGAGAAGACGACCGTCCCGTCGGCCGAGAAGGCCAGGCCGGTGACCGGGCCGGCATGGGGCTGGATCGTCCGCCGCGCCGCGGCGCTGGCGTTATCGGCGAGGGCGATCTGCCCGTCGGCACGGCCGATCGCGATCAGGCCCCCCGCCGGCGCGATCGCGACGGCGGTGGCCTGCTGCGAATCGGCGAACGTCACGTGGGTGGGGCGCTGGCGGCGCCACAGCTTCACGGTGCGGAAGCTGCCGGTGGCGATCCGGTCGTCGGTCGGGGAGATCGCCAGGGCCCCGACGGTGTCGAGGTGGGCGACGGCGGCGGGGCCGCCGTTGCTGACGAGCGTCGGATCCTCGAGCGTGCCGAGCGGCCGGCCGGTGGCGGTGTCGAACAGGCTCACGCGCCCGCCGCGCGCCGCCGCCGTGACGCGTCCGTCGGCCGACAGTGCCGCGGCGAGAACGCCCCCCTGGCCGAGAGGCATCGGCTTCCAGGCGATCGGTCCGCGCGCCGCCGCCGGCCCCGCCTTGGCCCCCTCGTCGATCCACCGCGCGAGCAGGCCGAGCTGCTCCGGGGAGAGGTGCTTGGCGCCGACCTTGTTGTCGGCCGGCGGCATCGGGTCGTCCTGGCGGTGGGCGGCGCGGAGGAAGACGAGGCTCTCGAGCCCCTTGCCGGGGACCACGGCCGGGCCGGAATCGCCGCCGGCGGCCAGCGCCTGGGAGCTGTCGAGCCGCAGCCCCCCCTCCTTGATCTTCTCGTTGTGGCAGGCGGTGCAGTTGGCGGCGAGGAACGGCTTGATGTCGGCCTCGAACCCGACCGGCTCGGTGCGCGTCGGGGGGGCGACGGGGAGGCCGTCGGCGGCGACGGCGAGCGCCGCCAGGCTCGAAGCCATGCCGATCACGAGCCCCAGACCAGCCAGCGGCGACGCCGATCGGAGACCGCGGACGGAGCCCCTCTGGGCGCTCGGGCAGGCCTCGCGAGCAGCGGGTGTCGGGCGGGCATTCATCGGGTCACCTCCTGCGAAACAGGGTGGGCGTCACGGCTGTGCCGGCGCCTCGATCACGAGCGACAGCGGCCGGCGGGCCGTGATCTCGCGGTCGTTGAATTTGAGCTTCGTCGTCAGCACCAGCTCGTGTCGGCCCGGCGCCGCGTCGGCCGCGGCGGTGAGCTTGACGATTCCCTGCGACTGGTCGGCGGGAATGGTGACCGGCGCGAGCGTGAGCCCGGCGACCGGCTTGGCGGTCGAGGGTTCGACGACGACCTCGCCGGCGAAGCCGTAGCGCCTCGCGAGCGGCACGGCGAGGTCGGCGGCCGCCCCCGGCGCGACCTTGATCTCGGCGGCGAGGCCGTCGAGCGCGACCGGCGTCTCGTGGACGACCAGCGCGATCGCGGGCACGACCAGCGGCACGTCGACGTCCTTCGGGGCCGCGGCGGTGGCGGCGTCGGCGGCGAGCTTCTCGCGCCGTGCTTTCTCGTCGGCGGCGGCCTTGGCGGCGGCCTCGGCGTCGGCCATCGCCTTGGCGGCGGCTTCACGGGCGGCGACGACGTCGGCCGGCGGCTCGGTGCCCGCCCCCTTGATCTCGGCGAGCTTGGCCTCGGCGGCGGCCAGCGCCTGCTTGGCCCCCTCGACGGCCGTGGCCCGCTGCTGGGCGACGCCGGCGACGCGCTCGGCATCGGCCTTGAGCCGGGCGGCGGCCTCGGGGTTGCGCGCGAACGCCGTCTTCGCCACGCCGCGGAGGACGATCCGGTATTCCCCCGGCGGGAGCTTGGGATCGACGTCGATCTCGGCCGTGGCCGCGGTCGCCGCCTCCTCGATCTTCACCTCGGCGACCTTCAGCTCCCCCGGCAGCCCGGGTGCGGTGAGCGACACGGCCCCCTTCGCCCCGGGGCGGCGGACGAGCGCCAGCGGCACCGAGAGCTTGCCGCCGCGGGCGGTCTCGCGGACGGCACGGTCCTGCTCGGTGACCGTCAGCGGCGCCGCGTCGGGGATCACGGCGAGCGGAATTTCGCGCACCATCCGCACCAGCTGCGGCTGGTTCTGGTTGTCGACGTTCCAGCGGAGCATCGCCGGCCGTGCGGTGCGGGCGACGTCGGCCTCGCCGATCCGGCTCTTGCCGGTGATCCGGAAGGTCCCGGCGAACGGCGCCGTGCCGTCGGCGGCGGTGAGCACCAGCGTGCCGCGGTTGGCCTTCCCGGGGATCGACAGCGGCGGGGCGCTGACGCCGGCGGGGAGCCCCTCGGCCTCGATCACGACGTCGCCGCCGAAGCCGTCCCGGCGGACGACGAGGATGTCGACCGGCAGCGTGCCTCCGGTCGGCAGGCTCGCCGCGGCGAGCTGCTGGCGGTTGGCGTCGGCACGGTTGGGGTGGGAGAGGAGGGCGACGACCTCGAAGTCGGGGGCCGGGCGGCGTGCCTCGAGGACGTACACATGGTGGGGCGCCGCGTGCGAGTCGGCGGCGAGATCGCGGACGAGCACCCGGTAGGTGCCGTCGGCCGGCGCACGAAACTCGAGCAGCGGGTCGGCGCTCGGCCGATCGACCAATGGCCCGGCGAACTCGGCCGGGCCGTCGTCGGCGTAGGCGACCTCCTTCCCCACCGGCCGGCCGGCGGCGTCGGTCGCGAGGCTCTCGACGAGCAGCGCCGGATCGGTGGGGAGGCCGTAGCGGGCCGACGTGACCTCGAGCCAGATGACGTCACCCGCCTTGGCGGTGAACGAATACCAGTCGCGGTCGCGGCGCGGCTGGAACCGGCCGGCGACGGCGCCGGGGATCTCGAGCGCCTGCGGCGCGGCGGGGTCGTCGTTGGGCTCGTGCTCGCGGATCACCGGCGCCGTGACCGCCAGCGCCGCCGGCGGCTGCGCCGCGGCGTCGAGGACGCCACCGGACAGGTCGGCGAGCGGGGCCGCGGCGTCGCGCGGCGCGAACAGGCGCCAGGCGAACCGCGCGGTCGCGCCCGCGGCCGGCGCGCCCATCCGGGCGTCGACGACGACCTGCTCGAGCCCCTCGTTGCCCCCTTCGATGAGCGCCGGGCTGCCCCCCGGGAGCCCCTTGCCGAAGACCTCGACGCGCGTCGTCTCGCCGGCACGCCCCGCGGGGGGGAAGACGAAGTCGACCCACGGGCCGGTCGAGCAGACGAGTCGGTAGAAGGTCTCGTCGCCGCCGGAGGCGAACAGGTCGTGGACGCGGACGACGTGGCGGCCGGCGGTCGGCACGGCGACGTCGATGAACGGATCGTCCTGGCGCGTGCCGCGGGCGACGGCGATCTCGCGCCCCGACGGATCGACCAGCGAGAGCACCGGCACCATCCGCGAGTCGAGCCGTCGGCACCAGACCTCGAGGTGGATCCGCTGCCCGGCCGCCAGCTCCAGCGCGTAGTGGTCGGCCTTGGCGGCCGTCGTCCGGGCGGCGACGGCGCCGTCAGCCGGCACCGCGAGCGCCGCCGCGGGACTGTCGCAGTCCTTGTCCTTGACGACCTGCGGCGTCGCCGAGACGGCGAAGGCGCGGACGTTGCTGACGCCGAACCGGGCCACCGCGGCGGCGTCGTAGATCCCCGGCGGCACGTCGGCGGCGATCGCGACCACGAGCTTGCCGGGCACCGGCCGCGGTTCGGGATCGAACTCGGTCGGCTCGGCCAGAACCGGACGGGCGATGATCCCGGGATGGGAGAACAGCAGCCCCCGGACCTCGTCGAGGTCGGGGCCGGCGATCGTCACCGTCACCTCGGTGCCGCGCTGGCCACCGGCCGGATGGATCGCGGTCAGCAGGGGCTGGGGCAGTTCGGCGACGGCCGGGACCGCGGCGATGGCGGCCAGCGCCAGGACGGCGGCCAGCCGCCGCGGGGACCGTGGGCCGGCCCGTCGATCGCAGCCGGCGCCCGACGGCGCGCGCAGCGTGAGGCGTTGCATGACGCGATTCCCGGCCACCGCCCCGGCCCTGCTGCCGGCCCGGTTTCCGGGACCGGCCGCCCCGCCCGCCGGATCAGTGGTTGAAGAGGAACTCCTTGGTGTTGAGCAGCGACCAGATCACGTCCTCGAAGGCCGCCGGACGGTTGTCGGCGTGGGCCGCGAGGTACTGCTCGACCAGGGCCCGTTCCTCCGCCGTCGGCGCCCGCGAGAACGCCACCCGGTAGAGCTCGTCGATCTTCGCCGCGTCGTCGCGGCCGGCGTCGGTGGCGAGCTTGCCCGCCCGGCCGTCGGCACCGCCGACCTTGCCGAGGATGTCGGCGGAGTTGATGAGGTGGATGCTCTGGGCGAGATTCGCCTCGCTGACCCGCTCGCACTCGCAGGCGCTGTCGCCGTTGGGCCGGCCGAAGACCGTGAGGAAGTAGTTGTTGAAGTTGGGATCGGGCAGCTGCATCGCGCGCGTGCCGGCGAGCGTGCCGCCGAACCCGGTCGCCTTGCCGGTCAGGCTGTCGATGGCGTCGAGCGCCGTCTCCGCGGAGAGCCGCCGCGGGTAGAAGCGCGAGAAGGCCTGACGGTCCTCGGCGTTGAACTCGTTGGGCTCGGCCGAGAGCTGGTAGGTGGCCGAGTTGCAGATCGTCCGCACGAGGTGCTTGAGGTCGTAGCCGTGGGCGACGAAATCGGCCGCCAGGGCGTCGAGCAGCGCGGGGTTGGTCGGCGGGTTGGTGAGCCGCATGTCGTCCTCCGGCTCGACCAGCCCGCGCGAGAAGAAGTGCTTCCAGTAGCGGTTGACGGCCGACCGGGCGAAGAACGGGTTGTCGGCGGCGGTCATCCACTCCGCCAGCGCCGTCCGCGGATCGGTGTCGGCGGGGATCTCGGCCGGCTCGGCGCCCAGCGCCACCGCCTTGTGGGTGCCCTTCGGGCCGGCGGCCTGCGGCGTGCCGCGGGCGTGGAAGATCCGGTCCTCGCCCGGCTGGGCCCCCTTCTTGCGGCCGACGCGCGAGAAGAAGGCGGCGAGCTGGTAGTAGTCCTCGGTGCTCCACTTCTCGAACGGGTGGTGGTGGCAGCGGGCGCACTGCAGCCGCAGCCCGAGGAACAGCTGCGACGCGTCCTCGACCTGCTGGTTGGCCTCGGCGACCTGGCGGAACCAGATCACCGCCGGGTTGGTGCCGACCTCGCCGGAGGCGGTGAGGATCTCGCGGACGAATTGGTCGAACGGCTTGTTGTCGAGCAGGCTCTGCCGGATCCAGGCGTGGAAGGCGTAGCTGCCGCGGCGGTGGAGGGTGTCGTCGGTGCGCTTGTTGCGGAGGATCGCCGCCCACTTGTTGGCGAACGTGTCGGCGTAGTCGGGGCTGTCGAGGAGCCGGTCGATCGCCTTGGCCCGCTTGGCCGGGTCGGCGTCGGCGAGGAAGGCGTCGGTCTCGGCGACGGTGGGCAGGCGGCCGGCGACGTCGACGGTGACGCGGCGGAGGAAGGTGGAGTCGTCGCACGGCGCCGACGGCGGCAGGCCGAGGAGACGGAGGTGGTCGAGGACGTGGCCGTCGACGAAGTTCTTCGCGAACGCCTCCGGCGCCGGCATCCGCTCGGCCGGCGACTCCATCGGGATCGTGCCGCGGAACACCGCCACCTGGCTCTGGTAGCGGATCATCAGGCCGACGCTGCCGCTGCGCGGCGCCCCCTCGCCCCGCGGCGTGGCGCTGACCAATCCGGCACTGTCGACGCTGGCCAGGTCCGGGGCGTTGACCTCGTACTGCGCCATGCTCGTCACGTCCTCGCGCGAGCCGTCGGAATACAGCGCCATCACCCGGACCTGCTGGGTCTGGCCCGGGAGGAGGATCCGCGCGGTCGGGAAGACCTCGATCCCGGTCACCTTGCGGGCGGCGGGATCGGCGGGGCGGGCCCCCTCGGCGATCCAGCGGGCGATCGTCCGGTAGCTCGGCGAACCGGTCTCGATGAGGCGGCCGCCGCCGTGCGGGACCAGCGCCGTCGCCTTGGCGAGGAGCAGGCTCTCCTCCGGGGCGACCAGCGACACGCGCCGGCCGCGCGCTTCCTTGACGAGGTGCTCGTGGTCCTCGGCCGGCTCGAAACCGAGCAGCGACAGGCGAAAGCCGTTTTGGCCGCCGCTCTTGCCGTGGCAGCCGCCGCCGTTGCAGCCGTGTTTGGTGAACACCGGGACGACGTCGACGGCGAGGTCGAGCGGCGGGTCGGCGCCGAACCGTTCGACGACGAGGGGCACGCGGGCGTCGTCACAGCCCTCGAGGTGGACGACGATCTCGCCGCGGCCGTTGGCGGCGGGGACGACCAGCCCGCGGGGCGACACGGTGGCCAGGCCCGCAGGCTCGACCGCGTAGGAGACCGCACCGGTCACGTCGCGGACGGGGGCCCCGCCCGGCGCGGCCAGCGCCGTGACGACGAGCTGCCGCCGCCCCTCGGTGCCGACGATCGTGACGGCCGAGCCGTCAGAGCCACCGGTCGAGACATCAAGGACCGATACCCCCGCAGGTGGGGTGTGGCCTGGGCCGTCGGCGCGGCCGACGGCCGTTGCCGAAACCACCAGTCCGATCGCGAGCAGGGCGCAGCGACGCAGCGGCTCTGGCATGGGCCAACTCCTCCGCAGGCGGGATCCACGAATCGGACGGACCGTCAAGTATCCCCCAGTCCGAACAGGATCGCAAAGATCGGTCGGTTGCCGGCCTGGTGTATGGATCCTAACTACTTGTCACCAAGAGGTTTGCAAACATCGATTGCCGCCGGACCGCGGCTCCCGCCTCCCGCCAGGTGCCGGGCTTTCGAGGCCAGGGGGCGCATCCGCCGGAACCGCAGAAAGCGTGATGTTTCACGCAGCGATGCTCGGCACGGCCGCCGCAGTGGAGCCCCCACCCGGCCTCGACCGAGCGGATGCGCGGGTCCCGGGAAGAAATGTCGGGGCCCCGCGACGGCGCACCCGCGACCGTCCCGAAACGCCGAGCTTCCCCGACTTCTTTCCTCAGCGCGTCGTCGTCCGGCGAACCTGACAAGTCCGCGCGGATCGAGTGTCCGAAACGCGGCCGATTGCCTACCGTAGGCCGGCTCGAATCCCAGCGACCCCTTCCCGAGAGTGGATCGACGTCCGCAGGCACGCGATGACCACCTACAACCTCACCCACCTCCGGCTCCTCGAGGCGGAGAGCATCCACATCATCCGTGAGGTGGCGGCCGAGTTCGCCAACCCGGTGATGCTGTACTCGATCGGCAAGGACTCGGCGGTCATGCTCCGGCTCGCCGAGAAGGCCTTCCACCCGGCCAAGCCGCCGTTTCCGTTGATGCACATCGACACGACGTGGAAGTTCCGGGAGATGTACCGGCTCCGCGACGAGTACGTCGCCAAGGAGCTCGGCCTCAAGCTGATCGTCCACGTCAACGAGGAGGGGCGCCGCCAGGGGGTCAACCCGATCACCCATGGCAGCAAGGTCCACACCGACGTGATGAAGACCCAGGCCCTCCGCCAGGCCCTCGACAAGCACCGCTTCGACGCCGCCTTCGGCGGCGCGCGGCGCGACGAGGAGAAGAGCCGGGCCAAGGAGCGCGTGTTCTCGTTCCGTGACGAGCACCACCGCTGGGACCCGAAGAACCAGCGCCCCGAGCTCTGGAACCTCTACAACACCAAGGTCCGCAAAGGGGAGAGCATCCGCGTCTTCCCCCTCTCCAATTGGACCGAGCTCGACGTCTGGCAGTACATCCACCTCGAGAAGATCCCGATCGTCCCCCTGTACTTCGCCGCCGAGCGCCCGATCGTGTGGCGCGACGGGGTGATGATCATGGTCGACGACGACCGGCTGCCGCTGAAACCCGGCGAGCGGCCGGAACTGCGCCGCGTCCGCTTCCGCACGCTCGGCTGCTACCCGCTGTCGGGGGCCGTCGATTCGACCGCCACCACGCTCCCCGAGATCATCCAGGAGATGCTCCTGACGACGTTCTCGGAGCGGCAGGGGCGGCTGATCGATTCCGACGAGGCCGGGAGCATGGAAAAGAAGAAGCGCGAAGGGTACTTCTGACCATGTCACACCAGTCAGCGCTGATCGCCACCGACATCGACGCCTACCTCGCGCAGCACGAGCGCAAGGAGCTGCTGCGGTTCATCACCTGCGGGAGCGTCGACGACGGCAAGAGCACGCTCATCGGCCGGCTGTTCTACGAATCGAAGATGATCTACGAGGACCAGCTGGCGGCGATCCGCAAGGATTCGTCGCGCTACGGCACGACCGGCGGCGAGGTCGACCTGGCGCTGTTCACCGACGGCCTCGAGGACGAGCGCCAGCAGGGGATCACGATCGACGTCGCCTACCGCTACTTCTCCACCGACAAGCGCAAGTTCATCATCGCCGACACCCCCGGCCACGAGCAGTACACGCGCAACATGGCGACCGGGGCCTCGACCGCCGACCTGGCGATCATCCTCGTCGACGCCCGCCACGGGATCCTCACCCAGACCAAGCGCCACAGCTTCATCGTCTCGCTCCTCGGGATCCGCCACGTCGTCGTCGCCGTCAACAAGATGGACATCGTCGGCTGGGACGAGGCGGTGTTCGAGCGGATCCGTGCCGACTACCAGGCGTTCGCCGCCCGGCTCGAGCTCCCCGACGTCCACTTCCTGCCGATCTCGGCGCTCAAGGGGGACAACGTCGTCGCCAACAGCGGCAACATGCCGTGGTACACCGGCAGCCCGCTGATGACGCTCCTCGAGACGGTGTACATCGGCTCCGACCGCAACCTCGAGGACTTCCGCTTCCCCGTCCAGCTCGTCCTCCGCCCGAACCTCGACTTCCGCGGCTTCTCCGGGACGATCGCCTCGGGGATCATCCGCACCGGCGACGAGGTGATGTCGCTGCCGTCGCGGCGGAAGAGCCGCGTCAAGTCGATCGTCACCTTCGACGGCCCGCTCGACGAGGCGTTCGCGCCGCAGAGCGTGACACTCACGCTCGAGGACGAGATCGACTCCAGCCGCGGCGACATGCTCGTCCGCCCCGGCAACCAGCCGAAGGTCGACAAGCGCTTCGACGCGATGGTGGTGTGGATGGCCGACGAGCCGCTCGTGCCGGGGAAGCAGTACCTGTTCAAGCAGACGACGAAGGTCACGACCGGCTCCGTGGCCACCCTCCGCTACCGCGTCGACGTCAACACGCTCCACCGTGAGACGGCGCCCGTGCTGGCGCTCAACGAGATCGGGCGCTGTGCCGTCGCGCTGACCGAGCCGATCGCCTTCGACGCCTACCGCCGCAACCGGGCCACCGGCGGGTTCATCATGATCGACCGGCTCACCAACGCCACGGTCGGCGCCGGCATGATCCTCGACCGCGAGCCGGAGGAGGGGCGCGGCGCGGCCCACTGGGACGACGCCGCGGCCGAGCACCTCCAGGGGATCGAAAGCGCCGTCACCACCGCCGAACGCGAGGCGCGCTACGGCCAGAAGCCGGTCACGCTCCTCCTCACCGGCCTCACCGGCTCGGGCAAGACCACGCTGGCCACGGCGCTCGAACGGCGGCTGTTCGAGGCGGGGCGCGCCGTGGGGGTGATCGACGGGCAGGCACTGCGCCTCGGGATCAGCCGCGACCTCGGCTTCTCCGCCGAGGAACGCAGCGAGAACCTCCGCCGCGGTGCCGAGATCGCCCGCCTGTTCAACGACGCCGGGCTGATCTGCATCGCCGCGTTCGTCGCCCCCGAGGAGGCGGTGCGGCAGAAGGCGGTGGAGCGGATCGGCCGCGAGCGCTGCCTGGTCGTCCACCTCTCCGCCCCGCTCGACGTCTGCCGGCAGCGCGACACCGACGGCCACTACGCCCGTGCCGACGCCGGCGAGGCGGCCGGATTCCCGGGAGTGTCGGCCCCGTGGGAGCCCCCCGCGGATCCCGACCTCGTCCTCCCCACGCACCACTGGCCCGTGGCGCGGTGCGTCGAGGCGATCGTCGCGCTGCTCGGGGAGCGCGGCGCGATCTGACGGCGCGGGAAGGGCGTTGGCCCCGTGCTCACCCGCTGATCTCGTCCGGTTCGGCGAGGACATCGGCGAGCAGGGCTTCCAGCCGCATGTCACGCGCGAGGTCGTCGAGCGCGGCCCGGTCCTGCGCTTTCATCTGGCGCACGATGTGCCGCACGTCGCGCCTGCTCTTCTGGCTTCCCTTGGCGGCCCAGGCCAATTTCGAGGCCGCCGCGTCCGGACGCGACACCAGAGGCAGCTTGACTCCCGCGAAGATTTCGACCCACGCCGAGCGATGCAGTTCTCCGGGCACCATCTCGCGGGGGTAGATGTCGACCTTGAGGGCGTCGTCCATGTCGAACATTTGGAACATCGAACGGCTCGCGACACCGTGCCGGACCGCGCGGGCATCGAGCAGGAATCCATCGCGTTGGGCAGCATCGATGAAGGCATCGAGGCAATCGGCGAGCGCCGCGTTGTCGACGACGATGTCGATGTCCTGGGTCATCCGCGGTTCGCCGTAGGCGACGCTCGCGATGCCGCCCGTCAGGTGGTAGCGGATCCGATGGGCATCGAGCAGGGCGGCGACGCGGAGCGTCGTCGCGCGGAAGACTTCAGGGGGATGCATCGTCGAGCATCCGCCGGATCAACGCCCGCGATTCCGCGTCGGCTCCGTAGAGTCGCAGCGCCGTCTCCCACTTCAGCCGTGATTCGGGGAGCGGGCCCTCGCGGGCCACGATCTCCCGGCTGACGAGGCTGCGAGCCCATGCGAACATCGTGCCGGCCCGGCCGATGCGCAGACACACGGGGAGCGAGTCCTGGCGGGCGCGGAATCGAGCCTCGAGCATCTGTTGCGTCTCCATCGAGACCTCCGGCGGAACATCCTAGCAGGCCGTCGATCGAATCATCGGCTACCGGATGCCGCCGACGGGCGCTGAAGGCATAGACGCGGAAATTGTTGGTATCGGCGCCAGAACCTGAGACAAGCCAGGGGTTCCCGGTCGAGTTTGGTCAACGAACCCATCGTAATCAGCGACGTTGGAGCTCCGGCCGGGCACGTTTTGCCTCGTTCGGGGGGAGCTGCCTCATCGAAACCACACTGTTTCGCCTCTGCTCGACGAGCAGAGGATCGATCTCGCAGCGGGGACATGCCGGGGTTTCCCCGGTCACCATCTTCCGGCTCCTGTAGCGGACCACTTTCTCCATCGCGTCCCATGACCGCTGGCACTTCTCACATCGGCATCCTCACTGTCGCCAACGACCACTGGCCCGTGGCGCGGTGCGTCGAGGCGATCGTCGCGCTGCTCGGGGAGCGCGGCGTGATCTGACGGCCCGCCGGTAGGATGGGGCCGATGGCGACGACGGCCCCCCCCGACGATTTCGAGCGGCTCCGCCGCGCGCGTGAGACGGCCAACGAGCGCGTCGTCTCGCTCGTGGTCACCGGATCGGTGGTGTCGCTGTTGGTCTCGCAGCTGGTCACCGATCTGGTCGTCTCCTACGACGACGTGCCCGACGAGCGGCAGTTGCTCGTCTCGCCGCAGGTGACGCTCGTCACGGTGACCACGCTCCTGGCCCACGTCGCCGTGCTCGTGCTCCTCGCCGTCCGGCCGGGCTACGACGCGTGGCGCAAGTACGCCCTCGTGGTGATGCGCGTGGCGCTGATGGGCTTCATGGGCTGGGCCCAGTGGTTCAACCGCATCCCCGCCTTCGGCCTGCTCGTGCCGAGCATGATGCTGATGATGGTGATCGTGCTCGCCGGGTTGACGTTCAGCCGGCGGGCGGTGCTCCTCGCCGGCTGCCTGGCAGCGGTCACGTACTGCACGCTGACGCTCCTCGGCCCGACCTGGCCGCTGAGCATCCGCGCCTGCGTGCTCTCGGTGCAGGGGTTCGCGATGGCGACGGCGGTCACCTACTACGTCGTCGACGGCATGCTCCGGCTCCACCGCGAGAGCGTCGCCAGCGAGCACCTCGCCCGGTTCTTCGCCCCCGAGGTCGCGGCCCGGATCGCGGCCGAGCCGCAGCTGGCGGTGCGGGCGACGGAAAGCCGCGTGACGGTGCTGTTCGCCGACATCAGCGGCTTCACCGCGATGTCGGCGACGATGGCGCCGCAGCAGGTGGTCGATCTCCTCAACGCCTATTTCCCGCCGATGGTGGAGATCGTGTTCCGCCACGGGGGCACGCTCGAGAAGTTCATCGGCGACGCGCTGGTGGCGATCTGGGGCGCCCCCTTCACCCGCGACGACGACGCCGACCGCGCCGTGGCCGCGGCGATCGAGATGCAGCGCGGGATGGAAGCGCTCAACGGGCGGCTCGTCGCCGCCGGCCACGGGCCGATCGCGATCCACGTCGGCCTCTGCTCCGGCCCGGTCGCCGCCGGCTACATCGGCACCGACCAGTACGTGCAATACGCCGTGATCGGCGACACGACGAACGTCGCCAGCCGGATCTGCAGCGCGGCGGCGGCGGGCGAGGTCCTGATCGCCGATTCGACGCGCTCGCTGCTCGCGCGCGGCGGCGTCGTGCTCGAGGCCCTGCCGCCGGTGGCGGTCAAGGGGAAGGCCGATCCGCTCCGGCTCCACCGGATCGATCTGGCGGCCAGCGCCGCGTGACGGCGCCGGTCAGTCGACCAACAGCTCCGCCCGGACAGTCAGCGCTGCCCGAGGAGGCGATCGAGGAGGTCGATGACCCCGACCGATTCGGCCATCCGCCGCATGTGGGCGAGATCGAGGGCCTCGGCGTGGAGAGCCGTGAGCCGCGAGACATCGTCCCACTGCCGTTGCGATGTCTCGTCGCCGAGCCGAAACCATTCGAGCTTGGCGACGATCGAATCCTCGACCGTCGCCACCGGCAACTGCCACGGATCGTCCACGGTCACGCTGAGGAGAATCGCCCGGTCCATCGCCTGCCGGTCGAACGGCCTGTCGCGGCTCACGAACACGTCGACCTTGTACGCCGTGGGGAGATGGACGAGGTTGAAACACGACCTCCGCTCGACAGCCTGCCGAACGGCCGGGCCGCTCACGTAGAAGTCGTCCCCGAAGGCGGCGAGGAACGGCTCGATCTGGTCGGCACGCAGTTCGCAGACGAGATCGACGTCCATCGTCGAGCGGATCGCACCATGGATCGTGCTCGCCACGCTGCCGCCGACGTAATGCCTGACTCCCAGGCCCCGCAGTGCCGCGGCGACCGGTGCCAGGGCGGCGCGGAGATCGTCGGAATCGCTCATCGACTCCGATCCCGCAACCAGCGGCGCACGTCGTCCGCGAGGCTCGCCCCGTAGGCGAGTTCGATCGCACGGAGGCGAATCTCCGTTTCGTCGGCCTCGGGGTGGCGGCGTTTGATCGCGTTAATCGCCAGGCGACGACCGCGCCGCGACATCCGGCACCCCGCCTCGAGGCGCTCCACGGGCGACATCCGCCGGAGGCACTCGAGCACGACGGCCGCGGCATCCGGCGCGGTGTCGTCGGTCGGGTGGGCGGGGTGGGGCTCGGCCGGCATGGGTGACTCCCGATCGACAATCGTATCACGCCCCGCGCCGGCCGCAGGCGCGGGGCCGATCGCCGAATCGACGCGGTCGCTGCTCCCGCGCGGCGGCGGTTCGTCGGCGCGGAAGGCCCTCGTCAGCCCGAACATGGCGCCGGCGATGCCCGTCCAGAAGGCGGTGGACAACGACCGGTCGCCACGGCCGGCTGTCGCCCGAGCGACAACGGCGCCGTCCGAGGCTGCTCCCGCCGCCGGAAAGTCCGTGGACGGTGGAGTTCGCGGCCCAGCTCCGCCGCGTCGGCCTCGCCTGGTATCCTCGCCACCATGGAGTCGCGTAGCGCCCAGATCGGCATCCTCACCGTCTCCGACCGGGCCAGCCGCGGCGAGTATGCCGACGAAGGGGGACCGGCGATCCGCGCCTACCTGTCCGAGGTGCTCGCCTCGCCGTGGGAGGCGCACGAGCGGCTCGTGCCCGACGACCTCGACGCGATCGCCGCCGCGATCCGGGCGCTCGCCGCCGCGGGCTGCTGCCTGATCGTGACGACCGGCGGCACCGGCCCCGCGCCGCGCGACGTCACTCCGGAGGCGACCGAGCGGGTGTGCACGAAGCTCCTCCCGGGATTCGGCGAGCTGATGCGGAAGGTGTCGCTCGAGAAGGTGCCGACGGCGATCCTCTCGCGGCAGACGGCCGGCGTCTGCGGCGGGGCGCTGGTGGTGAACCTCCCGGGGCGGCCGCGGAGCATCCGCGAGTGCCTCGACGCGGTGTTTCCCGCGATCCCCTACTGCATCGACCTGATCCACACCGGCGCCCCCGCTCCCCCGCGCCTCGAGACCCGCCCGGAAAGGCTCGTCGCCTTCCGGCCGAAGGGGTGAGGCGGCGCCCGCCTGAGCCCCGCCGTCCCGCGTGTGCCCCACCGGCGCGGACCAGCGACAGCGGGATCCACGGCGCCGATGCACGTCGTCCCGCGTGGGAGTCGTGGTCTCTCCGTCCTTCCAGGGACCCGCGAAGCCCCTCCGCCGTCGCCCTCGCATCGGCCCGTCGCCCCGTGCTGCGGGTCGATGCGAGGGCAGAGGCGCGGGGGGCGTCCCCCTCTGCAGAGCCCGAGCCGAGGCTTCCGTGAATTGTCCGAGGCCGGGTGCCCCGACCCGGCGTCAGCCGCGTGCCGTCAGCGCCCGGGCGAGCTGGGGGGCGAAGTAGGTGAGCACGGCATCGGCGCCGGCGCGCTTGATCACCAGCACGCTCTCGAGGGCGGCCTTGTCGCCGTCGAGCCAGCCGTTGGCGGCGGCGGCGCGGATCATCGCGTATTCGCCACTCACCTGGTAGGCGAGCGTCGGCATCCCGAACGTCGTCTTCACCCGGTGGATGATGTCGAGCGCCGTCCCGGCCGGCTTGACCATCACCATGTCGGCCCCCTCGGCGATGTCGAGGGCCACCTCGCGGAGGCTCTCGAGCGTGTTGGCCGTGTCCATCTGGTAGGTCTTCTTGTCGCTGACGCCGAGCTTGGCCGCGGTGCCGAGCGAGGCGTTGCTGCCGACCGCGTCGCGGAACGGCCCATAGAAGGCTGACGCATATTTGGCGGCGTAGGACAGGATCCCGACGTCATGCCGGCCGGCGGCATCGAGGGCGGTGCGGATCGCGCCGACACGGCCGTCCATCATGTCGCTGGGGGCGACGACGTGGCAGCCGGCCTCGGCGAGCGTGAGCGACTGGCGGCAAAGAACCTCCACCGTCTCGTCGTTGACGATCCGGCCGTCGACGAGCAGGCCGTCGTGGCCGTGGGTCGTGTAGGGATCGAGGGCGACGTCGCAGACGATCCCGACCGCGTCGCCGGTCTCACGGCGCACCGCGCGCACCGTCCGGCAGACGAGGTTCTCGGGATCGACGGCGTGGGCGCCGTCGGCCGTCTTGCGCTGGGGGTCGGTGGCGGGAAACAGCGCGATCGCCGGGATCCCGAGGCGCGCCGCCTCCGCCGCGGCGCGGACGACGCCGTCGATCGGCAGCCGCTCCACGCCGGGCATCGCCGCGATCGGGACCGCGGTGGCGTGGTCGTGGACGAACAGCGGCCAGAGGAGGTCGGCCGGCGTGAGCACCGTCTCGGCGACGATCGCGCGGAGCCAGGGATGCTGGCGGTTGCGACGGAGGCGCGTGGCGGGGAAGGAGCCGAGTCCGGGATGGTGCATCGGAGGGGCCTTTCGTCAGCGGCGATCGACGACTTCGGCGGTGCCGGGGGGCACGGGGGGCGCCGGCGGCGGTCCGCTGCGGGAGGCGATCGCGCACGACTCCTCCGACTCCCACACGCGCACCTCGCGGGCGATGACGCCGAGGTCGGCGAGGACCGCGGGGCAGACCACCTCGAGGAGGTAGCGGGCCATGTTCTCGGCGGTCGGGTTCCAGGGAAGGAGAAACAGCTTCGACGGGGTCGAGAGCCGGACGGCGGCGATCGCCTCGGCGTCGTCGACGAAGAGGATGAAGGCGTGGTCCCAGTGGTCGTCGAGCCAGCCGAGGAGGCGCCGCTTGATGAGCGAGAAGTCGACGATCCGGCCGACCGGATCGACCGCCGTCGCACCCGCCGCGGCCACGACCTCGACGTCGACGCGGTAGTTGTGGCCGTGGAGGTAGGCGCACTTGCTCTCGTGGCGCCACAGCCGGTGGCCGGCGCAGAACCGCAACTGGCGGAGCAGCGCCAGGCTCGTCGCGGCGGTGGCGTGGTCCACGGCGTCGGCCCGCGCCTCAGGCGTGGGCGACATCGGCGACCTCCACCCGGATCGGCTGGATGTCGAACTTCGGGTTCTGCCCGAGGAACCGGCAGGGGTTGTTGTGGAACACCTCGATCGCGTCCTGGAGCGAGTGGCCGCGGCGGCGCAGCTCGAGGATGCACTCCTGGAGCGTGAACGGATCGCTCGGGCCCCAATCGGCCGACGAATTGACGAGGATCCGTTCGCGGCCGTACTTCTCCAGCATGTCGACGGCGCGCTTCGGCGAGCACTTCGTGATCGGGTAGAGCGTGAACCCCACCCAGTAACCGGCGTCGAGGCAGGGCTTGATCGTCTGCTCCTCGACGTGGTCGATCCAGATCCGCTCCGGATCGACGTCCATCCCGGCGAGGACCTCGAGGACGGTCTTCGTGCCGTGGGCCTTGTCGGCGAGGTGCGGGGTGTGGATGAGGACGAGCTGGCCGTGCTTCATCGCCACGTCGACGTGGGCCTGGAGCGACTCGATCTCGTTCTTCGTCGATTTGTGGAGGCCGGTCTCGCCGACGCCGAGGACGGTCGGCTTGGCGAAGAACTCGGGGAAGTGGCGGAGCACGTCGCGGGTCAGGCCGGGGTTCTCGGCCTCCTTGGGATTGACCGCCACCCAGCAGAAGTGGCGGATCCCGTACTGCGCCGCGCGCGTCGGCTCGAACTCCGAGATCTGCCGGAAGTAATCGATGAACGTCTCGGGGTAGAGCCGGTCGAAGCCGGCCCAGAAGGCGGGCTCGGCGACGGCGACGACGCCGCTCATCGCCATCCGCTCGTAGTCCTGCGCCGTGCGGGCGATGGCGTGGTAGTGGGGCTGGATGATTTGCATGGCGGGATTCTCCGGAAACCGGTGAACGGCGGTCAGACCGAGGCGAACAGCTCGAGGAGGGCCACGGTCCGCTCGCGCTGCGGGCGCTCCTCGGCGACCAGCGCCAGGGCCTTGCGGATCAGGTCGAGCTTGCGCTCCGACGCGGTCAGGGCGCCGTTGCTGGCGCCCGTCCGGGCGACGGCGGCGTCGTAGCGGTCGAGGTAGGCGGCGATCTCGAGGAGCTGGTGGCGCGACTCGAGGAAGTAATTCTCCGCGACTTGGGCGGGGGAGAGCATGGGGCACCTCGGAAGCGGGGCCGGACGCCGACGGACACCGGCAAATCATACCCCGGCGACCGGGGCCGGGCAGGGCGTGCCGCGGCCGGCGTCTGGCGGCCGGCACGCGGCGCCGTGGCGGGGTGTGGCGCTCGCAACGGTCGGGGTGGCCAGCGCGGCCGGGGCGCGGTCGCCGCCGGTCAGACCTCGGCCAGCGGCTCGCGCGCGTCGCCGAACGTGCCGGGGCGGACGTCGAACTTGTCCATCATCGAGAGGAACAGCCGGCACATCTGCCTCTCGGGCTTGCCCGTGTAGTCGAGCACCCGCCCGCTCTCGAGCCGGCCGCCGGCGCGGCCGAGGAGGACGACGGGGAGTTGGTCGTTGTCGTGTTTGGCCCCGGCCATCATGCTCGAGCAGAGCATGACCATCGAGTTGTCGAGGAGCGTCCGCTCCCCTTCCTGGATCGCGTCGAGGCGGCGGGCGACGTGGGCCATCTGCTCGAGGAAAAACTGGTTGACGCGCAGCCAGTCGTCGCCGTCGGAGTGGGAGAGGAGGTGGTGGATCATGTAGTCGATCCCCTGGGCGGGGTTGTCGACGCGCGGGAGGTTGGGGAAGCGGAGCGCCGAGTGGTCGTTGTTGAGCTTGAGCGTGACGACGCGCGTGGTGTCGGTCTGGAAGGCGAGCACGAGGATGTCGCACATCAGCCGCATGTGCTCGGCGATGTCCTGGGGGATGCCGTCGGCCGGCCGCGGCCGGTCGGGGGCGGCGAGCGCCGGCTTCCACCCCTGCAGCTCGCCGCGCTTCCCCGCCCCGGCGATCCGGCTCTCGACGTCGCGGACGCTGTCGAGGTATTCGTCGAGCTTCCGCTGGTCGGTCGTGCCGATCCGCCGGCGCAGGTCGCCGGCATCCTCGAGGACGGCGTCGAGCACGCTCTCGTCGCCGCGCTGCGACCCCTCGGTGAAGAGCCGGTCGAAG
Organism: Planctomycetota bacterium; assembly: GCA_018970785.1. GTDB lineage: Bacteria > Planctomycetota > Planctomycetia > Pirellulales > UBA1268 > F1-20-MAGs016. The sequence goes on along the minus strand of JAGWVR010000038.1, from coordinate 10,143 downwards.
GCCAGCGCGGGAAACAGCTCGAGCGGGGTCGGCGTCGTCGGCGAGGTCCACGAGATGTGCGAGCTGTAGAGCATCGAGTAGTTCTTGTGGACCGACGGATTCGCCTTCTCGCAGCCGAGCACGAGGCTCGGGACCTTCGTCGCGCGCCCGTGCGCCTCCGCCACCACCTGGTCGAAGCTCGTGCCGGAGCGGATGTCGCCGCCGCTGGCCAGCGGCGCCCCGGAGAGAATGTTGCCGGTCTGCGAGGAGTGGATGTTTCCCTTCCGCGCCTGCTCGTGGTACAGCCCCCTGACGAACAGCAGCTTCTCGCGGAACGGCGCCAGCGGCTCGAGGACCTTGCCGAGCGTCATCGCCGCGCCGCTCCCCTCGGCCCACCACTGGCGCGAGTGGAAGCCGTTGCCGGAAAACAACACCGCCAGGCGCACCGGCGGGGTGGCGGCCGCCTCGGCCCGCGCGGCGAGCGACTCCATCCACGGCAGGGCCATCGACACCCCTAGCCCGCGGAGGGCGGTGCGGCGTGAAACGGCGGCTCGTGGCATGGCGGGGGTCCTCCGGATGGAATCTCAATCGGCCGCGTCGCGGCCGCGGATCGAGCGGAATTGGGGGCTCGTGACGATCGCCTCGATCGCCGTGCCGACGCGGTGGTCGGCCGTGGCGAGGCGCTCCTGGATCGTGTCGAGGAGCGGTTCGTCGGAGAGCTGCACGCCGCGGCCGAGCGCGTAGCCGAGGAGCTTCCGGCAGAACTGCCGCTCGACGTCGGCAGCGCGTTTCCCGGCGAGCCACCCGCGCAGCCCCTCGACCCCCGCCACGTCGGTGCCGTCGGGGAGCGTCGTCCGGTCGTCGATCGGGTGGCCGGCGGCGTCGGCGGTGCGGCGCCGGCCGATGGCGTCGAACCCCTCGAGGGCGAAGCCGTAGGGGTCGATCCGCCGGTGGCAGGTGGCGCACGACTCGTCGGCTGAATGGAGCGCGACTAGCTCGCGCTCGGAGAGCCCCGCCGGCACCGCGTCGGCCAGGAGCGGCACGTTCTTCGGCGGCTTGGGGAGCTTCTCGCCGAGGATCACCTCGGAGAGCCAGTTGCCGCGGAGGATGGGGCTCGTGCGCGAGGCGCCGCTCTGCGTCGCGAGGGTGGTCGCGAGGCCGAGGATCCCACCGCGGCCGAAGGCGCGGACGCCGTCCACGCGGCGCCAGTGGTCCCCCTCGACGCCGGGGATCCCGTAGTGCGCGGCCAGAGCGGCGTTGAGAAACGTGTGGTCGGCGTCGACAAGCGACTGGATCGACCGGTCGTGGCGGAACAGGTCGTCGAGGAACAGGACCGTTTCCTCCGCCATCGCGGCGCGGAGGGGGTGAAACGTGGGAAACGCCTCGGCGCTCTTTTCGTCGTGGCCGGCGAAGCCATGGACATGGAGCCATTGCGTGCCGAACTCCTCGGCCAGGCGTCGCGCGCGCGGGTCGGCGCGCATCCGCCGCGTCTGGGCGACGAGCACGGCGTCGTCGGCAAGCGCGCCGCTGGCGGCCAGCGCCAAAAGCTCGTCGTCGGGGAGCGACGACCAGAGAAACAGGCTCAGCCGCGTCGCCAGCTCGTATGGCGTGACCGGCGAAGCGGCACTGCCGGCGCCGGGCGCTTCGAGCCTGTAGAGAAACTCCGGCGCCACCAGCACGCTGGCCAGCGTGAGCCGGATCGCCTCCTCGTGGGAGTGCGACTCGGCCCGGAGGCGCCGGTAGAGCCCGCGGAGCCGCTCCTCCTCCGCTGCCGTGAGCGGCCGGCGGAAGGCGCGGCCTGCGCGGGCGACGACGGCGTCGACGTGGGCCGGCTCGGTCGCCACGAGGTGCCGCGCGAACTCCTCCGCGCGGGCGACGACATGGGGGCGCATCGGCGTGAACGATTGCACGCCGGCGGGGTTGTCTTGCGTGGCGTATTCGATGAGCTGCTCGAGCGCGTCGCGCAGTTCGAGCGGCTCGCGGCTGACGTAGAGCAGCTCTTCCCACGCCCGGTCGAGCCGGGCGGTCTGCTCGGCGTCGAGGAGGAGCCGGCGGAGGTGGTCGTCCTCGCGGAAAAACACGTTGAGCGTGACGACCTCGTCGACCGGCACGATCCGCACGTAGCAGGGGGCGGTGGGAAACAACTCCCGGAACGCGGCGAACCCCTCCTCGATCCGCCGCGCGGCGGGAGACCCCGGGGCGGCGATCACCGCCGCGCCCGCCCGGAGGCCAGGCTCCCCTGCGGCCGCGCCCCCCACGTGCAGCGCTGGCTCGACGCAGGCCGTCGGCGGCGCCTGCGGATGGAGCGCGGCGGCGGTGACCAGCTCGCTGCCGGCGGCGAGATCGGCGGGGATCTCGACCGTGAACCGGCCCGGGGCCGCCACGCACAGGTCGGCCGGGCCGACCGCCAAGCCATTGGGATGGTGGCCGAACGCACCGGCCCCGGCAGGCGCGGGGGCGGCGAGCCACGCGCGGAACCGCGGGGCGAGCACCGGCCCCGACGGCGAGAGCACGAGGCGCACCAGGGCACCATCGGGGCCGTCGGGGAGTTGGCCGGCCTGCGCCGCGGCGAGGAGGCGCGCCAGTTCGGCAGCGGCAGCCGCGCGCTCGGCGCCGGCCGGTGCGGTGAGCCAGCGGTCGAGGACCGAGCCGGGGGGGATCGCGAGGGCCCCGGTCGGCTGGTCGGGCTCGTGGGCGAAGTGCCACACGCCGGCGCGGCCGCGGCCGTCGGCGTGGGGATTGCCGGCGAGGATATCGGGCGACACTTCGCCGGCGAGGTGCCAGGTTTCGTCGCCGTGGGCGATCGTGAGGTCGACGGCGGTGAGGTCACAGACATGGCTGCCGTCGCGCGGGCCGACGACCAGGCAGATCGCGTCGCCGGGCTGCACGGCGACGCCGGCGAGCGGGCCGGCGGTCTTGGGCTTCGGCTCGTCGGCGAACCCACTGGCGAGCGTCTGGCGGACGCCGCCGCGCCGCACCTCGAGGCTCCAGGTGGTGCCGTTGCCGCAGCCGACGTGGGCACGCGTCACGACGGAAGAGACCGTCACCGCGCCGGCGACGGGGCTCCGCCAGGCGACGATCACGCGCTTCGTGGGGGCGGGGTGGACGGCCACGCCGTGGGCGCCGAGCGTGCCGGGGATCTGCACCGACTGGTCGGAGGAATTGGCGACCACGCTCAGCGCGTCGGCGGCCACGAACCCGCGCACCGCCTCCCAGCCGCCGATCCCGCGCTCGGGGGTGGCGAGGAGGTCGAAGTCGACAGGCCCCGCACCGATCCCCAGCGCCCCCAGCCACCCGGCGAGGAGCAGCGGATCGACGCCGCGCCGCGCCGCCAGCGCCTCGAGCGCCGGGGGCGCTCCGGTCGCCTGGCGCAGCTCGTCGGCCGCCGCCAGGCTCGCCGCGGCGCTGCTCGCCAGTTCCTGCCGCCAGCCGGCCAGCGCCGTCGCCAGCCGGCCGACGTCGGCCAATGCCACGTCGCCGCGCCCCGGTGCCACCAGCCGCGGCCGCTCCCAGACGACGACGTCGCCAGCGGCACCCCCGGCGCCGGCACCAAGGTCACCGGCATCGAAGGCGACGGCGACAGCCGCGCCGTCGGCTCGGTCGGGGAGGCGGACGCGAAACTCCTGCCGCGCCACCAGCGGCGAGCGCGCCTCGAGCCAGGTCTCGGGGCCGTCGGGGCGGCCGAGGCGCCGGCCGATCTGGCCGACCTTGTTGAAGCGCCACAGCGCCCCCTGCCACTGCCGCACGCGTTCGGCGAGCCGCGGCGCGTCGGCCGGCGTTGCCGTGGCGAGTGCGCGCCGCAGGTCGTCGAGCGGCGCCGCCGAGTCGGCCGGCGCCGGCGCCGACAGCGCCCGAAACAGGATCCCGAGGTACTTCGCGCTCAGGCCGCGCTCCGCGGCGACCGCCGCCACCGCCGCCGGATCGGCTGCCAGCCGGGTGCGTTCCTCGAGCAGCGCGCGGAGGTAGTCGCCGACGGGGAGAAACCCCTCGCGCCCCATGTCGAGCTCGATCCCCTGCTCGACGGTCGTCTGCCCGCCGCGGCCGGTGGCTTCCAGCGCCACGGTGAAGGTGCGGTAGATCGCCCGGATCCGTGCGAGCAATTCGTCGGTGACGTCGCGGTGGGTGGTGCCGGTGGAAAAGCCGATCCCGTCGGGGAGGAGCACGGCGTGGTCGGCGACCTCCTTGGCGGCGGCCAGGTACTTCTCGAACAGCGCCGGCGACATCGCCAGCGTCTGGCCGGTGTTGGTAAAGCCTTCGCCGGCGCCGCTGTCGGCGGGAAACTCGCGCGCCGGCTCGAGGCTCTCCAGGCCCGTCAAATCGCGGATCGCGAACGTGTATTCGGCGTTGTTGAGCCGGCGGAGCACGACCCGCCCCGGGTCGCCGGCATGGGCGCGGGCCTCGGCGCGGAGAAACCCGCCGAGCCAGGCGGCAAGCGCCGTACGCTCCTCGGCGCTCGGCTGCGCCGCCTCGCGCGGCGGCATCTGGCCGGTGACCACCATCTCGGTGGCCCGCTGCCAGGTGGCGACGTCGCGGCGCATCGCCTCGGGGGTGAGGCCGGTCAGATCGACATCCCCCTCGACGCGGTCGCCGGCGTGGCACTCCTGGCAGAACGTCTTTACCAGATCGGCCGGCTCGGCCGCGGGGGAGGCGCCACCCCCGGCGGCCATCGCCCCGGCAGCAATCAGCAAGGCCGCGAACGCAAGCTGTGGCAGCGCGAGCGACGGGACAACGGCCGGCATGGCATCCCCTCGGGCCGCTCCACTGTGGGACCGTGCTGGTGCACGGCATCGCGGCGAGTGGTCACTATACCGCGGGGACTTCGCCCGGGCAGGCGCGCCTGCCCGGCACCGGCTGACCCGGCATCGAGCGGGAAAACGGTCGACCTCGGTTGCGCTCACCGCACCGGAAGCGAGTCGTGGAGAAGCCCGGCATGGGTGATACCGTGTGATCACGACTCACGGCGATCGTGGATCGCCTGCTTGAGCCGCGCGGTAGCCGCCCGTCCGAGCGAAACCTGTCGGTCGCTGCCGTGGAACGCGACCTGTGTCCCGCCCTGGGATCGCCAGCTGATCATGCGGATCCGCGCCACCTGAACGATCAGCGAGCGGCTGACACGGAAGAACCCGTCGGCTGGGAGCGACTCCTGCCAGCTGGCGATCGAGCGGCGCACGAAAAGGGCGGTTCCGTCGGCGAGCCGGACCTCCGAGGAACTGCCGACGGCCTCGATCCAGAGGATCTGCCCGTCCTCGACGAGACGCGTCCCGCCCGCCACGGGCAGCGGCCGTCGCGAGGGGCCCTTCGTCGTGGCGTCCTGCCCCCTGGCACGCGGCTCACAGGAGCCTTGGGGTGATTGTTCGAGTCGCGTGAGGCAACGCGCCAAGCGCTCGGCCGTCACCGGCTTGAGGAGGTAGTCGCGGGCCCCCACCTCGAAGGCGTCGATCGCGTAGTCGTCGTATGCCGTCACGAAGACCACCCGGGTGGAGGGGCCGAGCGAGGCGAGCAGCTCGAAGCCGCCCCGTCGTGGCATTTCCACGTCGAGGAACACGACGTCGAGGTCAGCGGCGTGTTCCGCGACGATCGTCAGCGCGCTGTCCACGTTCCGGGCCGACCCGAGGATCGTCACGGCGGGATGGGCTGCAAGCAGGTCCGTGAGCGCGACGATCGCCGCCGGCTCGTCATCGACGAGGAGCACCCGCAGGCCGGCGCGACGGTCCGTCATCGGGGTCGCTCCCGCGGCGGGGTCGATCGCGCCCCTTCGGCCGCGGCGAGGCAGGCGGCGACGGGGAGCGTGATCTCCGCCGTGACCGTGCCGTCGCCCGGGGCCACCGTCACGGTCGCACCGGTGAGGCCCGCCAGGTCGAGCCGCCTCCGCAGGTTGGCGAGGCCGGTGCCGCCCGGGCGGTCGGTGGCACGGTCGACCCACGTGCCGGAATTGACGACCGCGATGCGGAGCCGGCCATCCTCGATGCCGGCGTCGATCGCGATCGTGAGCTGGGCGGGGCTGGTCCGGGCGCCGTATTTGAGCGCGTTTTCGACCAGCGGTCCGACGAGCATCGGCGGCACCGGCAGGACGCGGGCCTCGGGAGTGCTGTCGATCCGGCATTCGATGGCGGATTGGAGCCTGGCCTGGTGGACGACGAGAAGGTGCTCGATCGCGTCGAGCTCGCGATCCAGCGGGGCGTGGCGGTCGGTGGTGGCGAGGCAGAACCGGAGGTACTCGGCCAGGGAGCCGGTCACCTCCGACACGGCGTCGGGATCGTGACGGCAGGCGACCACGGCGGTGAGGGCGTTGAAGAGGAAATGGGGCTGGACCTGCTCGCCGAGCCTGGCCAGTTCGCTCGACCGGAGTGCCAGCTCGAGATCGCTGGCACGCTGGCGCGACTGCCGCGCCAGATTCTCGGACCGGGAGATGACGACGAAACCGGTGAGGAAGCGATACCCGAGGCTCCAGATGAGCAGCGCGCTGACCACGTTGAAGGTCAGCTTGACGACGGCCCGCTGTAGGTACGGCGCCATCTGCGGGAGGATCACGGCCGTCGCCGGCGTCACGAGCAGAGGCTCGAGCAGCGCCATCCCACCGCAGGCGGCGACGATCACGGCGACGGTCGGCACGGCCGGAAGCCGGCGCACGGCAGGCACGCGGTACAGCTCGCGCAGCACCGTGGAGGCCGCGACCACGAACGCCAGCCGGATGGCGATCAGCGGGGCGATCGACACGTCGGCCGGCAGGTCGGGAAAGACCTCGCGGCGCAAAAGGAGCGTCATCCCGATGGCGGGGATCGACCAGAAGACCGCCTGGGCGGCCCAAAAGAGGGCCTCCCGGCGCGCCCTCTCCGGCGCCACTGTGGGGAGCCGGTGGAAGGCCGGGTGGAGACCCATGGTGACACTGTGATCAGCGATGGCGGGGGGCTCGTGCCCACGGCCCCCGGGGCGACGATCGCTTGTCGATTCGTGAACAGATTTGTCGATTCGTTGCTGTCCGTCCAGACGGTCAGGAGTGGAGGGTAGCATCCGCCGACCGACAAGGAACCGCTCCTGCAAGCACCCTTCCGTCGCGCCGGACTCCGGCTGCCGACGGCAATCTGACCGGCCTCGAGTTGCGGACCGCAAGGCTCCGCGCTGTCTGCCGGTGGTGCTTGGATTTCCCGGGACCGATGCCGCGGGAGCGACCCAGGTCGAAGATTGCGTCGAGGCAGGTTTTCCGTCGCGGCGAGGGGTTGCGGGCGCTCCACTCGACCGATGGAGATTTGCCGATGGCTGCGTTCGCCCTGACCGGCCTTTTCAGCGACGTCTCGATGTGCTTCCGGCCGCAATCGGCCGCTCGCTCGGTGCGGTACGGGCTGGTCGCGATCGCGATCACGGTCGTCGGCTCGGCGAGCGCCGAGGCGCAGACATCCCGGACCTGGGATGGCGGTGGCACGAATGGTAATTGGACAACAGTCGCCAACTGGGCAACCAACGTCGCCCCGGTCGCCAATGAGCGCCTCGTGTTCGACGGAACCGTCCGACAGACGAGCACGAACACCTTCGCCGCCAACACGCAGTTCGACAGCATCACGTTCCTATGGGGCGGTTTTACGATCTCGGGTAACGACACGAAGTTGTCGGCCGCGTTGCCGGCCGCTGCGGGCGCGGAAATCACGAGTGCCGGCAACAATACGATCTCGATGAAGATCTCCAAGGGCAGCGGTGGCTCTGGGATGACGATCGATACGGTGAGCGGCACACTGACGATGACGGCGGCATTGAATGGCACCCTCACGAGCTCGGGCACGTTCACCAAAACCGGCGCGGGCACGCTCTCGCTGACCGCGGACAACGGGTCGATGACCGGTCACGTGGCCGTCAACCAGGGTGTCGTGATGGCGGCGGGTTTTCAGCGATTAGGCGCTCTGACGGCAGGCCGTCAGGTCACCGTGGCGTCGGGAGCGACCCTGACGTTCACGGGCCACGACACGTTTGGGAATTGGGACGCATTCCCAGTCGTCGGACTGACCGTCAATGGCACCGTCAACAGCAACGGTCCGTATGTCAACAAGCTCGGCGCCGTCACACTCAACGGTGGCACCCTGACCGGTACCGCCGGTTACACGGGGCCCAGCCAATTCAGTCAGTTCCCGACCGCGTACATCTTCACGGGCAGCTCCCAAGTGACGGTCGGGGGGAGCACGGCCTCGACGATCTCGGTGGCCGGTCCGACCAACCCCCGCGTGGCCTTGGAGGGAGTGGTGACCTTCAACGTCGCCGATGCGACGGGCGACGCCGGTGCCGATCTGACCCTGAATGCGATCGTCAGCAATCATCCCGATACGACGAAGGCCGCCGGCGGTATCACCAAATCCGGCGCCGGCACGCTGGTGCTCAGCGGCAGCAACACCTTCACGGCAGGCACGAACGTGAATGCCGGCATTGTCTCCCTCGGACATGCCCAGGCCCTCGGCAGCTCGGGCACGATCTCCTTTGGCGGTGGCACGCTGCAATACTCCGCGAGCAACACGGCAGACTACTCCGGTCGGTTCTCCGCGGCCGCGGGGCAGGCGTACAACCTCGACACCAATGGCCAGAATGTCACGCTCGCCACCGGGCTCACGAGTTCCGGCGGCTCGCTCACCAAGTCCGGCGCCGGCACGCTGACCCTCACCGGGAGTAATTCGTTCGCGGGGGCCACGACTGCCGCCGCCGGTCACCTGTTGGTCAATGGCAGACTCTCGAGCGGCACGACGACCGTCGCCGCCACGGCACTCCTCGGCGGCTCGGGCACGATCAGCGGTGCCGTGATCGTCGGGCACTCGGGAACGCTTTCCCCCGGCAGCTCGGCGGGCCTCCTCACGGTCGGCTCGCTGCTGCTCTCAGGGAGCAGCTCGACCCGCATGGAGATCGTCGGCAGTGGCACGACTGCGGGTGCCGCCGGTACGGGCTACGACCAATTGCTCGTCACGAGTGCCAACGGCATCACGTTCGGCGGTGTGCTCGAACTTGATTTCGGCAATCGCTCGTCATTGTTCGCCGAGGGCACGATCTTCCAGCTGTTCTCCTTCTCCGGCACGGCCTCCGGCGACTTCACGACGATCCGCACGGTCGACGCCTCGGGGAGCTACGCCAACCTCACGTTCAGCCCCAGCCCGTTCGTCGCCGGCGAGTGGACGACGGGGATCATCGCTGGCTCCGGGAACCAGTACCTCGTGTTCTCGGAGAACACCGGCCGGCTCGTCGCCCTCCCCGAGCCGTCGGCGGTGGCGATGGCGGCGCTGGGCGCGGGCCTCGCCGGTTGGCGCGCGGTGTCGCGTCGTCGTGGGAACGGACGCAAGGCTTGAGGCGCGTTCGGTCGAAGGCCGCAGCCCTCCGGGACCGTGCATGAGGCGGGCCTCCACTTCCGGAAGTGGCGCGACAATCGGGACTGGCGTCTTGCCTGGCTCAACGCGGGGCACGGGCATTCCCATGCGCTGCCGAGGCTGCTGCGGGATCGTCCTGGATGGAGTTTGGCGACGGGGGGTCAGGTGTCGAGCGGATCGATCCAGCGCAGCCCGGGAAAGCGGGCGAAGTCGCCGTCGGTCGAGCAGAGCACGCAGCCATGCTCGATGGCCAAGGCGGCGAGATGGGCATCGGGTGCGAGATTGCCCGATGCCTGGCCGGTCGCGAGCAGCCGGCCGAAAACCTCCAGATGCCGGCCGGTGGCGCGCACGATCCGGACACACGGCTGCTCGAGCCAACTGCGGATGCGGTCCACCGCCTCGTCGAGCGACAGCGGCCGCTGGTAGACGCGCGGGTTGGTGCCGATCCGCACGAAGGCGGTCAGGACGGTCCAGCACAGGCAGACCGGATCGTCGCCCGAAAGCTGCTCATCCCACCAGTCGCGGGCCGCCGCATGCCAGGCCGCCTGGGAGTCTTCCGCGTAGAGCAGCAGGTTGGCATCCACCAGGATCATGGTCAGTGCCTGCTCTCGCCGTCGAGCAGCGAGAGCAACTCCTGCACGTTGTCGAGCTGCACGCCCGGGTGCAGCGTGAGGGGGCGCGGCTGAGTGACGTAGCGCTTCCGCTGAGCCGGCACCGCGATGGCCTTCAGCCCGGTCCGCAAGGCCTCGTTGACGATCGTGCGAAACGGTTTCTTGGTGCTGGCCGCCAGCGATCGCGCCGCGTCGAGGACGTCGTCGTCGATGGAAAGCGT
>JAGWVR010000126.1 GCA_018970785.1 Planctomycetota bacterium | reverse complement strand
GGGGGCCGCGGGCGGCCCGGCCGCGGCAAGGGGGGGCCCGCTCCCGGCAGCCGGATTCCCCGGCCCCGCCGCTGACGGGGCCGTCTCCTGCTCAGGCGTCCGCCGGCAGCCGGCGGACGCACATCAGGCAGATGTCGTCGCTCTGGAGCTGACCGGCGGTGTGCCGGCCGAGATCCTCGAGGATCCGCGCGCCGACCTCGGCGGCCGTTCCTCCCGGTCCGGCGAGGACTGCCGCGAGGCGGTCGAGCCCGTACAGCCCGCCACCGTTGTCGAGGGCCTCAGTGATCCCGTCGGTCGTGAACACGAGCGTGTCCCCCGGCCCGATGTCGATCTCGCAGGCGGAGTAGACGTGGCCCGGATCGTAGCCGAGGGGAAGGTCGCCGATCCCGTCGGCGACGAGGCGCACCGCGCCCGCGGCGGTGCGCACCAGGAGCGGATGGTGGCCGGCGTTGCCGACGGTGGCGCGCTGCCGTGCCGGGTCGATGACGCACACCAGCGCCGTCGCGAAGCGGCCGTCCCAGTCGCTGCGGCAGAAGGCGTCGCTGATCCGCGTCAGGGCGGTCGCCACGTCGGGCTCGCTGGCCAGGCCGAAGCGGATCTCCCCCTGGAGGAACATCATCACCAGCGCCGCCGACACCCCCTTGCCGGAGACGTCGGCCAGGTAGGCGGCGAACCGGCCGCCGGGGAGGGGCACGTAGCCGTACAGGTCGCCGCCGACCTGCCGCGCGGCCTCGTAGTGGTGGTACACCTCGTAGCCGGGGATCTCGGGGAGCTCGCGCGGGAGGAAGCCACGCTGGACGGTGCGGGCGTGCTCGAGGTCGCGCTGCTGCTTCTCGCGGGCGATCTCCTCGTCGTGGGCGACGGCCATTTCCAGCGACCGCGACACCTGCGCCGCGAGGCCGACGAGGATCGCCAGATCCTGCGGCGTGAAACTCGACCGCGCCTCGCGCGAATCGAGATACAGCACGCCGAGCACCTCGCCGTCGGCCCGCTGCACCGGCACGCAGAGCACCGACTGGATCCGGCTCTGGATGATGCTCTCGTTCATGTTGAAGTCAGCGCCGGCGTCCTCCGAGAGGATCGCCGTCCGCGTGCCGACGACCTGCTCGATGAGCGAGCGGCTCAGCCGGATCGGTCCCGGCTCGGGGCGACCGCGGATCCGTTTCGCCCGCAGCACCGGCCGCTTCGACGCCGGGTCGACGAGCAGGACGAACGCCCGTTCCGCGTTCGGGAACAGTTCGCACAGCGCGTCGGCGAGCCGCGGGAGCAGCTCCTCCACGGCCTTGGCGGTGCCGATCAGCCGAGAGAACTCGAGCATCGCGCGGAGCTTGGCAGCGGCATCCTCGTTGGTCTGCGTGCCGCTGGCGGCGTCGGTCGGATCGAGCCGCGAGACGATCATCGAGCGCGAGTCGGCATCGACGAAACCGGCGGTGTCGTCGAGCGCTCCGCCCGAGCGGCGTGCCGACGGAGCGACGAACCGGATCAGGTGGGTGGCGATCCGGATCTCGTCGCCGTCGGCGAGCGGGAGCCGGGCCTGGACCCGCTTGCCGTTGAGGAGCGTGCCGTTGCGCGACTGGAGGTCTTCGAGGACCGCCGTGCCGCCCTCCACGAGGACGACGGCGTGCTCGCGGCTGACGTTGGTATCGGCGAAGCTCACGTCGCAGGCCGGCAGCCGGCCGATGACGGTCCGGGGCTTGATGACCGCCACCAGGCGCGGAGGCGATCCCGGTTCGTGGATCTCCAGGGCGAACGGCGACTCCACGGCACCCCTCCGGAGAAGCGGCGGGCGCATCCCCGCCGGCGTTGTCAGGCCCGGCGCGAGAGGCTAGGCTCTGCTCGAAGAGAGCCATCATACCCGCCTCGAGAAACCCACCACACGAGGGGATTCTTGGGGCCGGAAATGGCCGCTTTCAGCGAGTTTGGGGAATGGTGTAACGGTAGCACGACTGGCTCTGGACCAGTTAGTCTAGGTTCGAATCCTAGTTCCCCAGTCCTTACCCTCACGCGCCGGGGGGCTTGCCTTGCAGGTGGTCGGAAGGCGCCGGTCGAGATGCTCCGGGGACTTACCTTGCTCGGGGCGAGGTGGTGTCGGTCGAGACGCGCCGGGGGGCTTGCTTGCAGGTGGTAAGACGGCGTCGGTCGAGTTGCCGAGGCCTGCCACTCCCTGAATCATTGGCCGGAGACCGATGGCGACGATTCCCGGTCTTCCCGACCCCGCGGTCGCCAGGCACCGCGTGCTGCTGATCGACGATCAGCGGCTGATCGGCGAGACGGTCCGCAAGATGCTCGCGGACCAATCCGACGTGGCCTACGAGTTCTGCCACGATCCGTCCGCCGCCGCGGCGCTCACCGTCCGCTTCCGGCCCACGGTGATCCTCCAGGACCTCGTCATGCCCAACGTCGACGGGCTCGACATGGTCCGCGCCTTCCGCGCCGCCCCCGAAACCGCGGCCGTGCCGATCATCGTGCTCTCGGCCAAGGAGGAGGCGGTCGTCAAGGCGCAGCTGTTCGAGGCCGGGGCCAACGACTACCTCGTCAAGCTGCCCGACCGGATCGAGCTCGTCGCCAGGATCCGCGTCCACTCCGAGGCCTACGAGCGGCTCATCGAGCGCAACGCCGCCTACGCGGCGCTCGAGAAGTCGCTCGCCGACCTCGAGGCGGAAAAAGAGAAGTCGGAACGGCTGCTCCTCAACATCCTCCCCGCGGAGATCGCCGAGCGCCTCAAGAACGGCGGCGGCACGATCGCCGACCACTTCGACAGTGTCTCGGTGCTGTTCGCCGATCTCGCCGGATTCACGGAGTTTTCCCAGCGCGCCGAGGCCGGCGATCTCGTCGCCATGCTCGACGAGGTGTTCTCGGCGTTCGACGCCCTGGCGCTCGAACATGGCGTCGAGAAGATCAAGACGATCGGCGACGCCTACATGGCCGTGGCCGGTCTCCCCGTGCGCCGCCCCGACCACGCCCGCGCCGTGGCCCTGATGGCGCTGGGAATGCAGGAGCGGATGGCCGATCTCGCCGCCCGGCGCGGCCTCGGCCTCCGCCTCCGGATCGGCATCCACTCGGGCCCGGTCGTGGCCGGCGTGATCGGCCGGCACAAGTTCAGCTACGACCTGTGGGGCGACACGGTCAACACCGCCAGCCGGATGGAGTCGCACGGCGAGGTGGGGCGTGTCCACGTCGCGCAGTCGACCCGCGACCTCCTCGCCGACTCGTTCCGGTTCACCGAACGCGGCGAGGTCACCGTCAAGGGGAAGGGGACGATGCGGACCTACTTCCTCGACGGCCCCGCCTGAGCCCGCCGCCCGGCGCGCGGTCGGTTCGTCAGTGCCACCGGCGGAGCCAGCCGCGCCGCCAGAAGGCCGCCACCATCGCGACGGTGATCAGCACCATCACCGCCGCCGCCACCAGCGACCCGTAGGGGAAGCGGAGCAGCGGCAGGTTCCACGGCGAGGCGGTGTCGAAGTTCATCCCGTACCAACCGGTGATGAACGTCAGCGGCATGAACACGGTGGCGATCACCGTGAGCAGCTTCATCACGTCGTTCATCCGGTTGTTGAGGCTGGCGAGGTAGATGTCGCGGAGGTCGCTGGAGATCTCGCGGTAGCCCTCCATCAGGTCGAGCAGCTCCATCGTGTGGTCGTAGCAATCGCGGAAGTGCTGCCGGGCATGGTCGCCGACGAACGGCGTCTGCTCGCGCCCCAGGGCGTGGAGGACGTCGCGCGTCGGCCACAGCGCCCGCCGCAGGGTCATCAGGTCGGTACGGACGTCGTGGATCCGGCCGAGGGCGTCGCGCGTCGGGTTGTCGATGGCGTCGTCCTCGAGATGCTCGAGCCGCTCGCCGAACTTCTCGAGGACCGGGAAGTAGCCGTCGACCACGGCGTCGAGGAGCAGGGCGCAGAGATGGTCGGCCCCCTCGCGGCCGAGCCTCGTGCGCCCGGAGCGGATCCGTTGGCGGACCCCCTCGAACCCGTCGTGGGTGTGCCGGTCGCGGAACGTGATCAGGTGGCGGTCGCCGAGGAACAGGCCGACCGGATCGGTGACGATCGCCTCGTCGTCGAAGCGCACCATCCGCACGGCGACGAGGAGCTGGTGGCCGAAGACCTCGAGCTTCGGCCGCTCGTCGGGGGTCGTGGCGTCCTCGAGGGCGAGGTCGCCGATCTCGAAGACCTGGCCGAGCAGCGCGTTCACCGGGCCGTCGTCGAGCCCCTCGACGTCGATCCAGATCACGGGCCAGCGCGAGCGCGCCGCGGCCAGCGCGGCCGGATCGGTGAGCGTCGTCTCCTCGCAGCGCTCGCCGTCGCAGCCGAGCAGGCGGAGGATGGCGGGGCGGGGCGGGGCGGCGGTGGCAGGGGACGCCGGCAGCCGGCCCTGGGCACGGCGGGAACGGCGGCGGCGGTGCCGGCGGGTGGCCATGGCAGTACGATACCCCGCGGTGTCGCCAGCGCCCCGCCCGGTTTCCGAGGGGATCCCCCCATGCCGCGCCCGCCTGCCGGTTCGCCGATCGGCGACGCACTCGTGTGGGCCTACCGGATCATCGGCGTGGCGATCGCGATGTTCCTCCCCGCCGTGGCGGGCAGTTGGCTCGACCAACGGCTCGGAACGGGTTTCCTCGGCGGGCTGGGGCTGGTGGTCGGATTCACCGGGGGGTTGGCGACGCTGGTCCGGGCCACCCGCCCGCGGCGGCCAGCCCCCTGACGCCGCAGGCGGCTTCGCCGCCGCCGTCCCAAAGACGCCGGTTCCCGACATGGTGCACCTCGTCCGACGCTCCGGCACGACGACGCTCGCCGGCGCGATGGCCCTGGCGGCGGCAGCCGCGGCCGTGGCCCTGGCGCAGCGGCAATTCGCCGCTGGCCAACCGGGGGGCGACGCGGCGATCGGCCTGGCCTGCGCGGCGACGCTGCCCGGGTTTCTGCTGGGTTGGTTCGTTTCCAGGCAGCCGTTTTCCACGGCTGCCATGGGTGCCGCCGCGGGGCTGGCAGGGATTCTGATCCGCATGGTGGTCCCCCTCGCCGCCATCGGCTGGGCCTCCATCCGCCCCCCCGACGCCGCCACCGTGGCACCCGCCGGCTACGTCCTCGGGGCCTACCTGGCTTTGCTTGCAACCGACATCGGGTTGCATCTGGCCCTGCGGCGGGAGCCCCTTCGACCCTCGCCGAGTCCGCCGCGGTCGGGAGAAGAATCGCGGGCCGATTGACCGTAGCGCCGCTCCACAGCACACTCTCGGCTCCTGTCGGGAGCCGGAGGCCCCCGCCGCTCGATGCGGGCCGCAGGTCGCCCCCCTCGTGGGAGGTGCCCGAGCGGCACCGCTCGCGGGCTGAATTGTCCGATCGATTCAGGAGTGAAGACGGTTCATGTCGGCCAATCCGATCTACCACCTCAAGGACTGCTACTTCTTCGAGGTGCCCAAAGCGCTGTGGCAGTACCGCTGGACCACGCTCGACGACGTACCGAAATTTCTCCGCGACGCGCACGCGGACATCACCGACGTCGCCGTGTTCAAGGAGGCGATGGACGGGAAGATCCTGATCCCGCAGCCGTTCGCGGAGCTCCACAGCCTGTACGCGGTCAAGTCGGGGTTCGGGATCTCGAAGTACATGATCCTCGAGCTGGTCGTCGCGGGCCTGCTGTACCTGATCTTCACCCGACTGGCCCGATACCTC
>JAGWVR010000037.1 GCA_018970785.1 Planctomycetota bacterium | reverse complement strand
GTGAACAGGAGCTGCGAATCGGTGCCGAGGCGGCGGTTGGCGGCGTCGTCGTTGTCGTAGCCGAGGCGGAACACCGGCAGGCCGTTGGCCGGCGGCCGGGACCCCGCCGGCAGCGCTTCGACGATCCACGCCGGCTCGCCGAGGGCGTGGGTCACGGCGGTGGTGTCGAACAGCGTCTGGCGCTTGCCGCTGCCGGGGTAGACCTTGAAGCCGCTGTCGGGGCCGCGCGGGTAGAGCCAGAGCTTCACCACCTCGCCGCCGGAATAGAGCAACTCGTCGAGCTCCATCTCGGCCCAATTGTGGAGCCGGAAATCGTCGGACTGGCTCGAATCCTTGCCCCGGAACGTGAACCAGCTGTCGCGCGTGGCGCGGAGGACGACGCGCTCCACCGGCTGGCCGGCCCGCGGGCCGGTGGCGTGGAGGACCTCGATCCGCGAATCGAGCGGTGACTTCGACCGCGCCGCCTTCGTCTCGAGGAGCAGCTCCTGGCCGGCCGTCGCCGGGAAGCGCACGAGGTCGACGTCGCCGGGGGCGCCGATCACGCCGCTGACGACGACCGCCGCCGGCACGGCCGGGGCGGCGGCGGGGGTGTCGTTCGGCTCGATCTCGGCGACCGCGGCGGGATCGGCCGGCGCGCCGACCGCGATCGCCGCCGCCGCCGGCAGCGCCGCCGCCACGGCCTCGCCCGGCGCCGCCACCAGCGCGGCGACGATTCCGTCGGCGGTGCCGGCGAGGAACGTGCCGTCGGCACGGGGGGCGATCGCCGTCGCGGCGTCGGCGCGGGGCACGAACGGGGCGACGAGATCGACCGCCGGAAACGACCACAGCCGCGCCGTGCCATCCTCGGCGCCGGTCGCGAGGCGCGTGCCGTCGGCGGACAGGGCGAGCGACACGATCGCGCTCTCGTGGGCGTAGCGCGACACGCGCGGGGGATTGAGGCCGGGGGCGTCGAGCGTGGCCACCTCCCAGACGTGGATCCGCCGGTCGCGGCCGGCGGCGGCGACGTGCCGGCCGTCGGGGCTGAAGGCGACGGCGAACACCTCGGCCTGCGGCTGCGAGAGCGTGTCGAGGCGGACGCCGTCGGCGACGCGCCACAGCTTCACCGTCTCGTCGGCGCTGGCGCTGGCCAGCACCTTGCCGGAGGGATGCCAGGCGAGGTCGAACACCGGGCCGTCGTGGACGTCGATGCTCCGCACGAGCGCGCCGTCGGCGGCGCGCCACAGCTTCACGCTCCGGTCGTAGCCGGCGGTGGCGACGAGGGCGCCGTCGGGGGAGAGCTCGGCGTCGTGGAGGATGTCGCGGTGGGGGCCGAACGTCGCCACGACCGCGCCGCTCGTCGCATCGCGGAGCTGTGCCGACCCGGTGAGCCCGGCGATCCCCCCGGCGACGAGGACGCGGCGGCCGTCGGCGGAGAAATGCAGCGCGGTCACGCGCCCCGGCGGGTCGGCCAGCGGCAGGGTCGCGCCGCCGTCGCGGAGGATCTCCACCTGCCGGTCGCGGGCCACGGCCACGGCGCCGTCGGCGGCCAGCGCCAGCGCCGTCACCGGGAGGCTGCCGCGCGCCGGGGGGAGCCGGGGCACGGCCAGCGCGGCGAGGATCGGGCGGTCGACGGCGGGGGGCGGTGCGCCGGCGGCGATCCAGGCGCGGAGGAGTTCGATCTCGGCCGCCGAGGGCTGCGGCTGGCCGGTCGGCGGCATGTGGTCGTCGCCGACGGCGGCGAGGCGCGACAGCAGCAGCGACGCCGCCGCGTCGCCGGGCCCGAGCGGATCGCCGGCCGAGCCGCCGGCGCGGAGCGCGGCGAAGGTCTCGACCGACAGGCCCCCCTCGGCGTCGGCACCGGCGTGGCAGCCGGCGCAGTAGGCGCGGAGGAACGGGGCGACGTCGCGCTCGAACGACGGCTCGGCGGCGGGGGCCGCGGCCGCGAGGAGGGCGACGAGCGCCAGGGGGCGGAACCGACAGCCGTGTGTCGTCATGGCCGGCCTCGGGGGGGCGGGAGCGGGGCTCAGTGGCGGAACAGGAACTCGCGGCTGGTGAGCAGCGACCAGTAGAGATCCTCGACCACCGCGCGCCGCTCCTCGGCGGGCGCGGTGCCGAGCAGCTCCTCGAAGCTCTTCCGCTCGGCGTCGGTGGGGAGGCGCGACAGGCATTCGAGCCACGCCTGCTCGACGATCCGGGCCGGTGCCGGGTCGGTCGCCACAAGCTGCGTGATCCGCCCCCCCTTGGCCGCGAGCTTGTCGTTGATCGCGGCGCCGTTGGAGAGGGCGAGGACCTGGACGAGGCTCGGCTGGTTGCTGCGCTCGCACTCGCAGGTGATGTCGCGGGGGTTGCGGCCGAAGGTGGCGAGGAACGGGCTCTTCACGGCGGCGTCGGCGACCTGGATCGCCCGCGTCTCGGCGCCGTAGGCGGTCGTCTTCTCGGTCGAGCCGTCGTTGAGGGCGATCTCGGTGAACGCGTCGCGCACGCCCGTGACGTCGGCGATCGCGTCGGCGAGGACCTCGGCGGCGAGGCGCCGCGGGTAGGCGCGGGCGAACGAGCGCCGGTCGCCGGCGTTGGTCGGCAGGGCCGTGGCCGAGCGGCGGTAGGTGTGGCTCGAGAGGATCAGGCGCATCAGGGCCTTGAGGTCGTAGCGGTGGGCGACGGTGTGCGCGGCGAGGGCCGCGAGCAGCTTCTCGTTGGCGGCGGGGTTGGTGGCGCGGAGGTCGTCGACCGGCTCGACGAGGCCGACGGCGAAGAAGTTGGCCCACACGCGGTTGACGATCGCCCGGGTGAATGACGGGTTTTCCGGGGAGGTGAGCCAGGCGGCGAGGGCCTCGCGCCGGTCGCCGGCGAAGTCGTCCGGGAGCGGCGCGCCGTCGAGCGGCGCCGGCGGCTGCGGGCGGCCGGTGCGCGGCTGGAGCAGGTCGCCGCTCGACTCGACGTACAGCGTGCGCTCGCCGTCGCCGTTGCGGGCGTCGCCCCCCCAGCCCTTGGCGCGGACCCGCGCGAACAGGTTGGCGAAGGCGTAGTACTGGTCGTTGGTCCATTTCTCGAGCGGGTGGTCGTGGCACTTGGCGCAGCCGATCGACAGCCCGAGGAACGCCTGGCTGACGTTCTCCGCCATCGACTCCGGGTCCTGGTGGACGGCGAAGAAATTGGTCGCGCCGTCGACGGCGCTCGAACCCTTCGCGGTCACGACCCGGCGCACCAGCTCGTCCCACGGCGTGCCCTCGGCGACGCGGTCGCGGATCCAGCGGTGGTAGGCGGCGACCGCCTGGGGGCGGAGCTTCGACCCGGTGACGAGGAGCAGGTCGGACCACTTCCAGGCCCAGTAATCGACGAACTCCGGCCGTGCCAGGAGCAGCTCCACCAGGCGCTCGTGCTTGCCGGGGGCGGTGTCGGCGAGGAACCGGCGGACCTCCTCCGGCGAGGGCAGCCGCCCGATCGTGTCGAGAAACGCGCGGCGCACGAACGTGGCGTCGTCGCACGGCGGCGATGGCTCGAGGCGCAGCGCGGCGAGCTGCTCGAGGACGAGGTCGTCGATGACGTTGGCACGCGGCGCGGCGGTGAACGCCGCCGCGGGGACGTCGTTGGGGAACGGGACGACGATCCGGGCGACCGCGACGCGCGACGAGTACCAGGCGGTCACCCCGCCGGCGCCGGGGCCGACGACCGTCACGACCCCGGCGGGATCGACCGTCGCCACCGCCTCGTCGGTGGCGGTGAACCGGGCGTGGCGCGTGACGTCGCGCCGGCTGCCGTCGGAATAGGTGGCGGTGACCGTCAGCGGCGCCGTCGCGCCGGGGGCGAGCGTCACCTCCCCCGGGCTGGCTTCGACGCGCTCGAGGCGCGGGCCGGCGGCGTCGGGGCCGGGGCAGCCGGCCCCGATCCAGGCGGCGAGCAGGGCGTAGTCGGGGCTCTCGGGATCGAGCCGCCGGCCCCCTTTGTGGGCGACCGCGGTCGTCGGCTTGGCCAGCAGCAGGCTCGCACCGGGGTCGGCGCGGTCGACGCGCCGGCCGAGGGCGTCGCGCGTGATCGCGCGGTGGTCGGCGGCCGGGTCGTAGCCGAACAGCGACAGCCGGAAGCCCCCCTTGCCGGCCAGCGCGCCGTGGCAACCGCCGCCGTTGCAGCCGGCCTTGGAGAGGATCGGGACGACGTCGAGCGTGAAGCTCGGCGCGGCGACGTCGCCGGCCGAAAGCGGCCGGGCGCAGATGGCGAGCAGTCCGACGAGCGACAGGAACCGAGGTCGCATGGGCCCTCCCCCGATCAGGAAAACAGCTCGCGGATCGGCTCGGTGCCGAAGTCGGTGAGCGCGAACGGCCGCCCGGCCGGCCCGGGGAGCACCCCGCCGTGGTCGAGGCCGAGGGCGTGGAAGATCGTCGCCACGATGTCGCCGGGGCGCACGGGGCGCTCGGCGGGGAAGCCGCCGACGGTGTCGCTCGCACCGACGACCCGGCCCCCCTGCACGCCGCCGCCGGCGAACGAGCAGGTGAAGCACTGCGGCCAGTGGTCGCGGCCGCCGGCGGGATTGACCTTCGGCGTCCGGCCGAACTCCGCCAGCCCGGCGACGAGCGTGTCGCCGAGCAGGCCGCGCTGGGCGAGGTCTTCGATCAACGCCGAGTAGGCCTGGTCGTACATCGGGCAGACGATGTCCTTCATCCCGGCGATCGACGTGAACGGCTTCGAGCCGTGGATGTCCCAGGTGATCTCGTCGAACACCGTCAGGAAGGTGTTGATCGTCACGAAGCGGACGCCGCTCTCCACCAGCCGCCGGGCGAGCAGGCAGCACTGGCCGAAGCGGTTCATGCCATAGCGCTCGCGGACCTCCGGCGGCTCGCGCGACAGCTCGAAGGCCTCGCGCGCCGCCTGGCTGGTCATGATCCGCCAGGCGGCGTGGAAGTTGTCGTCGAGGAGCCGCGCGTCTTCGCTGGCCTCGAACGCCGTGGCGCTGGCCTCGACCATGTCGCGCATCTTCCGCCGCCGGTCGAGGCGGGCGCCGGCGAACTGGTCGGGGGGGAGGAGGTCGGGGACGCGGAAGTCGGGCTGCGACGGGTCGGCCATCAGCGCGAACGGGTCGTGGGCCTTGCCGAGGAACCCGCCGGCCTGGCCGTTGGGGAGGTTGCCGCCGCCGCGCCCCATGAGCTGCGGGAGGACGACGAACGGCGGCAGGTCGCTGCGCCGGCCGAGGAGGTAGCTGGCGACGCTGCCGGCGTGCGGCGAATTGATCCCGCCGGTGAACCGGCGCCCGGTCTGCATCATCTGCCAGCCGGCGTCGTGGACCGCGGCGCCGTCGTGGTGGCAGGAGCGGACGAGCGAAAACCGGTCGGCGATCGCGGCGTGCCTGGGGAGCAGCTCGGAGATCTCGAAGGCGTCGCTGGCGGTGCGGATCGGCTTGAACGGGCCGCGGATCTCGGCCGCCGCATCGGGCTTCATGTCCCAGAGGTCGAGCTGGCTCGGTCCCCCGAGGTTGAAGATCATGATGCACGAGCGCTTCTCGTGGCCGGGGCGGACGCGCCCCTCGGCCGCGGCCCGGGCGTATTGCGGCAGCGACAGGCCGACGGCGGCCAGCGCCCCGGCCTGGAGGAGATCGCGCCTCGTGCGGCCGTGGCCGCAGAGGAGCGCCCGGTCGGAGCCGCCGCAGAGCAGTTCGAACATCGCCGGCCTCGCGCGCTGGAAAGGCCAGGCGGCTGGCCCGTCGCTTCTCCGCCTCGGCCGCACCATGATAGCCTCCGCCGCAAGCCGTCGTGACGCCGGTGCGCTGCGGACGGGGGTTCCCGGGAGACGCCGACGGTGGAGCAGGAATGGCGGCGTCTGGCGTTTTGCCGGCCGCAGATCGAGGACCTGTTCGTGAACCTCGCCGCCGGGCGCGTCGCCGGCCGGTCAGGGCGGCCGTTCACCGATCCGGCCACGCTGTCGAGCGTGAACACGCTGGCCACCCTCCGCGGGCTGGCCGACGACCTCCGCCCCGAGGCGACGCTCGAGGTCGGGCTGGCGCTGGGCGCGTCGGCCTTGGCGCTGGCCGGCAGCCTCGCCGACCGCGGCCTCCCCGCGGCGCGCCAGCACGTGGCGATCGATCCGTTCCAGAGCACGGCATTCGACGACGTCGGCCGGTTGACGATCCAGCGCGCCGGCCTCGACGGGTTCGTGGAGGTGATCGAGGAGCCGTCGGCGCTGGTCCTGCCGCGGCTGGTCGCCGCCGGCCGGCGCTTCGGCCTGGTCTACGTCGACGGCTCGCACCTCTATGAAAACGTCTTCGTCGACTGCTACTACGCCGTCGGCCTGCTCGGCCCCGGCGGCGTCCTGGTGATGGACGACGCCCCCCATCCGCACGTCGCCCGCGTGGTGCGCTTCCTGCGCCGCAGCTGGCGCCAGTCCCTGGTGCCGCTCGACCTGTGGCCCTACCGCGCGGCCGGCGCGGGGGCCAGGGGGCGGCTCCGCTACCGCCTCGCGGAAGCGCTCGGGAAGACGCAGATCGTCGCCTTCCGGCGCACGGCCGCCGCGCTCCGCGACGAGGGGGCGGCGCGGGGGCCGGTGTGAGCGGTGATCGCCGTCAGCGGATGCAGCTCACCGCGTCGCTCGAGCGCACGAACAGCGCGCCATCGGCCACGGCCGGCGTCGACCACCAGACCTCGTCGTCGCTGCCGGCGGCCGACTCGCCGAGCAGTTCGTAGTCCGGGCCGGCCTTGAAGGCGAGGACCTTGCCGGACTCGTTGAGGACGTAGATTGTCTCGCCGACGACCACCGGGCAGCCGACGGCCTGCGTGCCCCCCGGCATCCGCTTGCGGAACTTTTCCTCGCCGGTCCGCTTGTCGAAGCACACGGCGGTGCTGCCGAAGAAATAGAGCAGGTCGCCGACGACCACCGGCGAGGGCATCCCGGCCCCGCTCTTGGAGCGGCTCCACCACACCGCCGACGACGACTTCGCCCCTTTCGCCAGCGACAGGTCGCCGCCGTGGCCGGCGGCGATCGCCGCGGCCGGCGCGCTCGAGCCCGGGCTCGAGGTGCCGAAGTACACCGCCTCGCGGTCGGCCACGACCGAGCAGGCGAACGAGGTGTCGAGGCCGCCGTAGCGCCAGCGCTCGCTGCCGTCGGCCAGCGCGTAGCCGATGATCGTTCCCTGGCCGGCGGCGACCACCTCGGCCGTGCCCTTGTTGTCCCAGATGACCGGAGTGGCCCACGACGTCCCCTTGTCGCGCGTCGCCTCCCAGCGGTCGGTGCCGGTGGCGGCGTCGAGGCACAGCAGGCGCGCCGAATCGTCGTTGTAGAGCTGGAGCACGAGCCGGTCGCCGACGAGCACCGGCGACGCCCCGGTGCCGAACTGGTTTTGGATCGGCTGCGGACCGAACTCGCGCCGCCAGCGCTCGGCGCCGTCGCGGTCGAGGGACACGAGCGTGCCGGTGGCGCCGAAGAAGGCGATCACGCCGTCGGCGGTGGCGCAGGGGGTTTCGGTGGCGTAGGTGTTCGAGGCGTGGGTGCCGTACTTCGGCTTCGCCTCGACGACCACCCGATCCCAGAGCACCGTGCCTTTGGCCGGGTCGAGGCACAGCACGCGCCACTGCATGGGCTCGCGCGGGATGCTCGGCCGGCCGAGCGTGCTCATGTCCATCGCCCCCCCGGAGCCCTTCGGCTTGCGGCCGTTGGGGACGACCGCCGTGGTGACATACAGGCGTCCGCCGGCGATCACCGGCTGCGACCAGCCGGCACCGGGGATCGGCGTCCGCCACGCGACTCGCTCGGGGGTGAACGTCGCCGGCGGGGCGGCGCCGCCGGCATGGCCGAGGGCCGCGCCGCCGCGGAACTGCGACCACTCGTCGCCACGGACGGCAGCCGCGGGGGCGGCGGCTGCCAGCGCGGCCAGGGCGACGAGGCGGCCGGAGAAGAGCGGGGCACAACCGTGGCGCATCGGGGCGACTCCCGGGGGAAGGCGATCGGGCGAGTTGTAGCACGCCCGGTGCGGCCGGGCGCGGGGTGGCGCCGGTCAGGCCGCCGTCTCGAGGGCGCCGGCCGGGGCCGCGGCGGCCGCCGGAACCGGCTCGATCCGGCCGCCGGCGAGGAGGCGGTAGGTGCGGTCGCGCCAGCAGGCGGTGCGCTGGAACGGCGCCACGAACCAGCAGGCGAAGATCACCAGGTCCTTGAGCAGCGCCACCGGCACGAAGCGCGGCGGCAGCCGCGTGCCGCGGAGCAACCGCGCCGCCGACAGCTCGAGCGCCAGTTTGAGGACCACGACGGCGACGACCAGCGGCGCCCAGCCCGGGAAGGCCAGCAGCGGCAGCGCCCAGGCGACCGGGTTGACGAGTAGCTCGCAGGGGTAGGCGAGCGGGCAGATCCGCAGCCGCAGGCCGGCGTGGCGGAGATTGCGGGCCAGCAGGCTGCGCCACGACCAGTCGCGCTGCACGACGGTGACCGGCAGCGCCGCCGGCACCAGCCCCCAGCCCGCCGCCTGCACCTGCCGGCCGAGCTCGTAGTCGTCGGCGCCGCTGTCGCGCACGGTGGCGAAGCCGTCGAGGGCGTCGAGCGTCGCCCGGCGGAGCCACATGCCTTTGGCGTTGACGGTGTGCTGGCCGACGAGGGCGTTGATCGCGATCGTGAGGAACGCGGCGTACTCGGTGTAGTGGAGGTTCTCGATCGCCGCGGCGACGGTCCGTTCACCACGGGCCACGACCGGCTGGTAGACCATCCCCACGTCGGGTTCGGCGAACAGCGGGAGGATCGCCCCGGGCTCGTGCCCGGCGAGGCGGACATTGCTGTCGGAGAGGAGCACGATCGGGTGGCGGGCGTGGGGGAGCAGCGCCTCGAGGAGCGCCACCTTCGGGCTGGCGGCAGCGGTGGTCCGCCCGACGACGATCGCCACGTCGCGCGGGGGGCGGGCCCGGACGAGCTTCCGCACCAGCGCCAGCGCCGGGTCGAACGGATCGGCGACGCCGAACACGATCTGCAGCGGCTCGTGATCGAGGTCGAGGAAGCTGGCGAGGTTCGCCTCGAGCCCCTCGTCGAGCCCGCACAGCGGCTTGAGGATCGAGAGCCCGGGGAGGCCGCCCGGAGGCGGGCCGGCGGCGCGGCGCCGGGCGAGGAGCCGCGGCACCACCAGGCACCAGGCGAGCACGTAGAGGGCGAGGCTCGCCAGGCAGGGGATGGCGAGGAGGCGCACGGCCGACATGGCGAAGACCCCGTGGCGGCCGCGGCGGCGCGGGGTGCCGGCCCCGCCCGCGCGCGGGCGGCGGAGCGTAGGGGGATCCCCCGGCGGCGGCAAGGCCGGCCGCTCAGGCGAGGATCTCGCGGACGATCCGGCCGTGGACGTCGGTGAGCCGGAAGTCGCGCCCCGCGTGGCGCCAGGTGAGGCGGGTGTGGTCGATGCCGAGCTGGTGGAGGATCGTGGCGTGGAGGTCGTGGAGGTGGACCCGCCCCGCGACCGGCTTCCAGCCGAAGTCGTCGGTCTCGCCGAAACAGAAGCCCGCGCGCACGCCGCCGCCGGCGAGCCACGTGCAAAACCCCTCCGGCTGGTGCTCACGGCCGTGCTGGTCGATGGGCGCGGTGCCGGAGAGATCCTGGCTCCAGGGGGTCCGCCCGAACTCCCCCGACCAGACGACCAGCGTGTCGTCGAGCAGGCCGCGCGCCTTGAGGTCGAGGACGAGCGCCGCCGCCGGCTGATCGCTCCCCCGGCAGCTCGCCGGGAGGGCGCCGCGGATGTTGCCATGGTGGTCCCAGCCCCCCATCGTCACCTGGACGAAGCGCACGCCCGCCTCGGAGAGGCGCCGGGCGAGGAGGCAGGCGCGGCCGTTGCGGTCGGTCTCGCGGCCGCCGATGCCGTACGCCTCGAGGGTCGCCTTCGACTCGCCGGAGAGGTCGACGAATCCCGGCGCCGTGGTCTGCATCCGGAACGCGGTCTCCATCGACTCGATCATCCCCTCCATCAGGTCGTCGCCCCCGACGGCGGCGAGCAAGCGCCGGTTCTGCCGCTGGACCATGTCGATCCGCGCCCGCTGCACCTCGGGGCGCGCGGCCGGATCGACGAGGTTGTCGATCGGCGGCGCGGCGCCCGCCGGCACGACCAGCCGCAGCCCCTGGTGCCGCGCCGGCAGGAAGCCGGCGCCGTAGGTGCGGACGTCGTTGTCGGGGTGGATCGTGACGAACCCGGGGAGATCGGCGTTCTCGGTGCCCAGGCCATAGGAGATCCACGACCCCATCGACGGACGGACGTCGGTCGTGCTGCCGGTGTGGAATTGGAGCGTGGCGGGGGCGTGCTGGTTGTTGTCGGCGACCATCCCGCGGAGCAGGCAGATGTCGTCGGCGATCCGCGCCGTCCAGGGGAGGAGGTCGGAGATCACGATCCCCGATTGGCCGCGCGGGGCCAGCGGCGCGATCGGCGCCAGGGCCAGGTAGCGGTCGATGCCGATCGTCTCGACGGTGGTGTCGACCGGCGGGGTGACCGGCGCGCCGTGGCGGCGACGGATCAGCTCCTTGGGGTCGAACAGGTCGGGCTGCGACGGGCCCCCCTGCATGAACAGGAAGATCACGCGCGTGGCGCGCGGTTCCCCCGGGAGCCGCGCCGCCGCCGGGTCGGTGGCAGCGGCGGCAAGCTGGTGGAGGGCCAGGGCGCCGAAACCGCAGCTCGTGGTGCGGAGGAAGTCACGCCGTGGCGACGGGGAAAGCGGCGGCATCGGCATACTCCCTCAGAGCGTGATCAGGAATTCGTTGCTCGCCAACAACGCATGGCACAGTTCGGCCCAGGCCGCCGGCTCGTCGGCGGAACCGGCCGACACGCTGTCGAGCAGGGCCCCGGCGTCGGCCGCCTCCTCGGCCGTGATCGGCCGGCCGAGGACGCGGATCCACAGCGCGGCCAGCCGCCCGTCACGGTCAGGCCGCGCCTCGAGCACCAGCCGTGCCAGGTCGGCCGCCCGGGCCTTCATGAACGGATCGTTGAGGAGAAACAGCGCCTGCGTCGGGACGACCGTCTGGGAGCGCGTCCCGGCGAAGGTCGCCGGTGGGGTGAAGTCGAAGACCTCACGGAGCCGGGCCGGGCCGGGCTGCGGCGCCGAGCGGATGATCGGCAGGTAGAGGGTGCGGACGAACTCCTGCTCGCGGCGGAAGCGCGCGAAGCGGAAGCTCGGCGGGTTGACCGTGTCGGTCAGCCCCCCCGCATTCTCGACGATCTCCAGCGGCAGCGCCGGACCGCCGCGCGACTCGACCAGCCGCCCCGACACCGCCAGCACGGCGTCGCGGATCGCCTCGGCGTCGAGCCGCCGGCGCGGCATCCGCGCCAGGAGCCGGTCGGCGGGATCGGCGGCGACCGGGGGGGCGCTTGCCATCGCGTAGCTGCGCGACAGCGCGAGGCGGCGGACGAGGCGCTTCACCGACCAGCCGTCGCGGACGAAGTCGGTGGACAGCCGGTCGAGCAGCTCGGGGTGGGTCGGCGCCTCGCCGCGGGTGCCGAAGTTGTCGACGCTGCGGACGATCCCGGCGCCGAACAGCTGCTGCCAGATCCGGTTGACCGCGACCCGCGCGGTGAGGGGATTGCGCGCGTCGGCGATCCACTCGGCCAGCTCGCGCCGGCCGCTGGCATCGGGGGGCATTGTCGGCGGCTCACCCTGGCAGGCCACCCGGAGCACGCCGCGCGGCACGACCCGCCCGGGAGCGCGGTGGTTGCCGCGGATCCGGATCGCCATGTCGGCCGGCGCGGGAGCGTCGCTGACGGCGAACGCCCGCGGCACGCGCGGCGCGAAGAACTCGGCGTGGGTGATATCGCGGTCGAGCCGGCCGATCTCACTTGCGATCCGGTCGCGCTCCCCCTTGAGCAGCACCGAGGGTTTGTCCTCCTCGGCGGCGGGCTCGCCTCCTCGCGCAGCCTCGCGCTCGACGGCCTTCTCGATCCGCCCGTCGAGCGCCCGGCGCTGCTCGTCGAGGCGCTCGCGCTGCCGCTTGAGATCGGCGGTCCGCTCGGCATGCTCCTCGGCGCGGAGGAGACGCTCGGCCCGCTGCCGGTCGGATTCGGGGAGCTCGACCTCGTTGACCTTGCTCCAGACGCCGACGGGGATCTTGTGGACCGACCGCGAGCTGGCGAACGTCCCGGCGATGCCGTAGTAGTCCTCCAGGCCGACGGGATCGAACTTGTGGTCGTGGCAGCGCACGCAGCCGAGGGTCATCCCGAGGAATGCGGTCCCGACCTTGGTGACCTGCTGGTCGACGAGGTCGAGGTCGAGCTTGTGCTTGTCGACCGCCACGATCTCGACGTCGCCGAGGACGAGGAACCCGGTGGCCGTGATCCCGGCGGCGCGCTCTTCGGGGCCGGCGGCGGGGAGGAGGTCGCCGGCGATCTGCGCGCGGACGAACGAGTCGTAGGGAAGGTCGGCATCGAACGCCCCGATCACCCAGTCGCGGTAGCGCCAGGCGTGCTCGGCGAAGACGTCGTTGCTCGTCCCCATCTGGTCGGCGTAGCCGGTGAGGTCGAGCCAGCGCCGCGCCTGGCGCTCGGCGAACGCGCGTGAGGCGAGCAGCCTGTCGACGACCCGCGCGCGGGCCAGAGGGGAGGTGTCGGCGACGAATGCGGCGATCTCGGCGGGGCTCGGTGGCAGGCCGGTGAGGTCGAACGACACGCGCCGCAGCCAGGCATGGCCGTCGGCGTCGGCGGCCGGGCGCAGCCCCGCCCCCTCGAGCCTTGCGAGGATGAAGCGGTCGACGTCGTCGAGCGGCCAGGCGCCGTCGGCCACCGGCGGTGGCGTGGGATCGGCGACCGGCTGGAACGCCCAGTGGGCGCGGCCCCCGGCGACGTCGACCGCGCCGCGCGGCGCCGGCGAATCGCCGCCGCGCGGGTCGGGGGCGCCGGCCGTGATCCAGGCGACGAGCGTGGCGATCTCGGCGTCGGGGAGCCGGCCGGTGGGGGGCATCGTGACCGCGGGATCGAGGTGGCGCACGGCGCGCACCAGGAGGCTCTCGTCGGGCCTGCCGGGGACGATCGCCGGCCCCGAATCGCCCCCCTGCCGCCAGCCCCCGGCCGAATCGAGCGCCAGCCCCCCTTCGATCGCGGCGCCGTGCGAGTGGCACTCGAAGCAGCGAGCCTCGAGGATCGGCAGCACGCGCTCCGTGAAGAAGGCGGGATCGGCGGCCGGCTCGGTCGCGGTCGCCAGCCGCCCCACCAGCAGCGCCGCGGCGACCGCGAGCCAGCGCGACACGCCGCCCCCGATCGTCCGGCACCGCTCGACAACGCTCGCTGGCTGCATGACCCCTCCCGTGGGCAAGTGTAGCGTCGGCGCGCCGGCGGCCGGTACGCTCCGGCCGTCCGATGGGGCGGCCGGCATGCCGCCACGGCAGGGAGGCGACGATGGACCGGAACCGGGGCAGCACCGTGGCACGCCGCGCGGTGATCGGCGCGGTGGCGCTGTTCGGTGCGGTATGGTCGGCGGCGCTCCACGCCGCCGAGCCCGCCGCACCGGTGACGGTGGGCGCGGTGGCGATCGCTTCGATCGTCGAATGGCAGGGGGACAAGCTCGTCGGTCCGATGCCGGAGATCTGGGAGGGTCTCACCCGTCGTCTCGGCGTCGCGACGACGGTCGTCCGCGTGCCGTCGATCGTCGCCCTGCTCGACGACGTCCGCGGCGGGCGGCTCGACGTCGGGCTCGGTCCGGTGGCGATCACCGAGGAGCGCGAGCGGACGCTCGACCTCACCCACCCGGTGTTCCACTCCGGGATGCGGATCGTGATCCGCGACCAGCGCGGCACCGGCCTGCTCGACGCGGCGCGGGCGCTGGTCCAGTGGCGGCTCCTGGCGGTGCTCGGCACGGTCGCGGCGCTGGCCCTGCTCTCCGGGCACCTGCTGTGGTGGGTCGAGCGCGGCGACAACCCCGACTCGTTCCCGCGCGACTACCGGCGCGGCGTCGGCGAGGCGCTGTGGTGGATCGTCTCGACGGTGGTCACCGGCGGCTGCGACGACAAGCACGTCGACGGCGTCCTCGGCCGGGCGATCGCCCTGGCCTGGATGGTCGGCGGGATCGGCCTCGTCGCCGCCTTCACCAGCGTGCTCACGGCGACGATGACCGCCGACCAGGTGGCCGGGATGATCCACGGCCCGCGCGACCTCGCCGGCCGCTCGGTCGGCGTCCAGGAGGGGGCGGTGACGCTCGGCGTCGTCCGGCAGCGCGGCGGCTTGCCACGCGAGTATCCGACGCTCCGCGAGGCGCTGGTGGCGCTCGACGCCGGGGAGATCGAGGCGGTCGTGTCTGCCAACGAGGTGGTCTCGGCACTGGTCGCCGAGCTGGCGCTGCCGCGCCTGCGCGTCGTCGGGCCGTTGTTCGACGTCTTCGACTTCGGCATCGTGCTGCCGACGGGGAGCCCGCTCCGCGAGCCGATCAACAAGGCGCTGTTGCAGATGCGCGAGGAGGGGGAGATCACCCGGATCCAGGAACGCTGGCTCGGGAAGCACGACTGAGCGCGGCGGCAGGGGCCTCGGCTCGGGCTCTGCAGAGGGGGTCGCGGGTCCCTTGGACATGCGTAACAGGGGACGCCCAGGGGTCGGGCCGTTGAAGACGCCGATGGCGTGAAGTCAGAGAGGGCTTTGTCCCGGCATCGGCAGCACGCATCAATCTGCCGCCCGGCCGCAGGAGGCGGCCGGCAGACAGTGGACAAAGGCCAGGGAGGGCTTTGTCCACGTGGTCCAAGCAGGATCTCCGCGGGTGGACGGCATGAGACGACATCCCGCCATTCCCATCAGAGGGGCCGGCGAAGCCCCTCCGCCGTCGCCCTCGCATCGGCCCGTCACCCTTGGCTGCGGGTCGATGCGAGGGCAAAGGCGCGGGGGGCGTCCCCCTCTGCAGAGCCCGAGCGGAGGCTGCGCCCGCCGCGATGACCCACGGAAATGCCGGAAGGACCGTCCACGTGAAGTCAGTGCATTTCGACGGCGCAGCTGCCCAGGCCGCCGCGGACGTAGTTGAACTGCACGCACGGATGGTCGGCGAGGAGCGACATCGGCACGGCCGTGTCGACGATCTTCTTGGAGACCATCAGCGCCGTCAGCCGCTGGCCGAGCGGGTTGTCGTGCATCCCGGCGTGCCAGATCGAGACCTTGTCGGCGCGCCACGTCTCGGCGGGGCCGACGGTGATCGCCTGCTGGGGAACCATCGTGATGTTGCCGCCACCACTGGTCCGGGCGTTCTGCGCCAGCGTCACCGGGTGGAGCTCGACGACGCGCGTCCCGAGCTTCCGGTACTCGGCGGCCGGGGGCGGTTCGGCCTCGCCGGGGCGGCGCCGCGGCGGGTCGTTGAACGCCCAGTGCTTGATGTCCCCCTGGCCCCCCTGCATCACCGCGCACCGCGCCTGGTCCCAACTGGCCACGTAGGCGGCGATGTCGGTGGGGAAGTGGAGATTGGCCTCCGGCATGCGCAGGTCGGCCCGGATCCGGTCGAAACACAGCGCGCGGTCGGCGCGCTCGAACGACAGCGGGTGGGAGGTCGGCACCGGGCGGCCGTTCTCGTACCACTCGTCCATCCCCCAAAAATGGGCGTGGCGGAGATCGATCTCCAGCGCGTTGACGATCCGCGCCACCAGCGGCAGCTGCTCGGTGGGGCCGATCGGCCCGCAGATGCCGACCGGCTCCGCGGCCGTCGCCTGCTTCCAGGCGGCGACGTATTCGAGCGCCTCGGCGACGTAGAACTCCTCGAGCGAATCGTGCATCACGACGGTGAACCCGGGGCGCGAGAGCCCGAGCACGTCGTCGACGGTGAGCCGCGCGGCGTCGCGGATCAACTCGGCGGGGAGTGTCGTGTAGTCCCACCACTCGGGGGCGATCCGGCTCGGCGCACGGGACATCGGCAAGGTCCTCGGAAGGTAGGGATGAGGTGGGGGGATGGAGCCGATCACAGTTCGACGGGGGGCGGATCATCGGGGCCGGGATGGCAGAGGTCCGGCCCGAGTGCCTCGGCGAGCGGGTCGCCGTCGCGGGCGGCGAAGCCGACGTGGAGATGGCGCCGCCACCCCTCGGCCAGCGCGTAGCGCCCCGAGAGCCGGCCGATCGCCGCCGACATCCGGTCGCACGAGGCGAGGTAGCTGTCCATCCCCTGCGTGGCGTCGAGCCAGTCTTTCTGGCTGGCGTGCGCCGCCAGTGCCCGGCGCTTCCGCTCGTGGACGGCGCTGGTGTCGACGAACAGGTCGGGGACGACGGCGCGGCGGAGCGGATCGCGGAGGCCGTGGGGCATGGCGTGGTAGATCGTCACGTCGCCGGACACCGGGGGGAGCGGCGGATCGGTGCGGAAGTTGGGCACGCCCCGGGCGAAGGCCGCGGTCACCGCCAACCGCGCCGTCGTGACGTGGTCCTCCATGTAGTCGGAGAGGGCGTGCGTGAGGAGGATCCGCGGTGCGGCCCGGCGGACCACCGCGGCCACGCGGCGCAGGAGCGGCTCGCCGTAGAAGATCAGCAGGTCGTCGGCGAGGCTGTCGTGGAGCGTGGCGCCGAGGACCTCCGCCGCGGCGCGCCCCTCGGCGGCGCGGATCTGCCGGGTGGTGGCGTTGTCGGCCACCATGCTGCCGCAGTCGCCCCCCGAGACGTTGAGGCAGTGGATCCGCCAGCCGGCGCGCGCGAGCAACAGCAGCGTGCCGGCAAAGTGGAACTCGATGTCGTCGGGATGGGCGCCGATGGCGAGCACCACCGGCGCGTGTCGGTCGTCTTCCACGGCTCGGCTCCCGGCGGGGCCGGGGGCTGGCCCCGGTCGATGGCGGGGCGATGCTACGAGGGCGCCGCCGGAGGTCGCAACCACGCGGCTCGGCCGACCGGGGAAGCCGGAGGTCGAACCCCGCGGGCTGGCCGACGGCAGCGCCGCGGCGCCGGCCGGCGCCGCCGGCGGTTGACGGCACTTTCACCGCGACCATACCCTCTTCCTGCGGGGTTCGCAGGGTGGCCGTGGCGCCTCGGCGGGCGAGATCCTCGCTCCGGCACGGGAGGATGATGACCATGGCACGGGACGGCGACGGTGGCTCGGTGTCGCGGCGTGGGGCCCTCGGGGCGGTGGCGGCGACGGTCGGGACCGCGGCGACGGTGCTCGCGGCCGATCCCCCCGCGGCCGATCCGATCGCCAAGGTCGCCAATGTCGCCGGCAGCGACCGCGTCAAGGTCGGCCTCGTGGGGTGCGGTGGCCGTGGGAGTGGCGCCGCCCTCCAGGCGATGAATGCCGATCCCGGAATGGTCCTGTGGGCGCTGGCCGATCCGTTTCCCGACCGCGTCCAGAGCGGGGCCAACGTGCTCGCCCGCGCGGTCGAGGAGAAGGTCCAGAAGGACGCCGCCTACAAGGAGCGCTTCAACTGCCCCCCGGAGCGGCAGTTCACCGGGCTCGACGGCTACCAGGCGGTGATCGATTCCTGCGACGTCGTCCTCCTCGCCTCGCCGCCGGCGTTCCGCCCCTCCCATCTGGCGGAGGCGGTCAAGGCGGGGCGCCACGTCTTTTGCGAGAAGCCGATGGCGGTCGACGCCGCCGGGCTGCGGAGCGTGCGCGACACCGTCGCCCTCTCCAAGAAAGGGGACAGGTCGCTGGTCGCCGGCTTCTGCTGGCGCTACTCGGCGCGCGAACGCGACGTCTACCGGCGGATCCACGAGGGGGCGATCGGCCCGGTCCGCGCGACCTACACCACCTACAACGCCGCCGGGTTCCGCGGCGAGAATCCCCGGCAGCCCGATTGGAGCGACCTCGAGTACTACATCCGCAACTGGCCCTACTACACCTGGCTGTCGGGGGATCACATCGTCGAGCAGGCGGTCCACGCGATCGACAAGATCGCCTGGGCGATGGCCGACGAGCCGCCGCTGTCGGTGAACTGCACCGGCGGCCGTGAGGTGCGCCCCGACGTCCCGGTGGGCAACAACATCTTCGACCACTTCGGGGCGACGTTCGAATACTCCGGTGGGCGCCGCGGCTTCCACATGTGCCGCCACTTCCCCGGGGCCGCCAACGACAACAGCGACTTCGTCATCGGGGCCACCGGCCACGCACTGGTCAACGGCTTCGGTGGCGTCCACAAGATCGTCCTCGGCGGCACCACCTGGGAGAGCGAGGTGGAGCGCAACGACATGTACCAGCAGGAGCACGACGAGCTGTTCAAGAGCATCCGTGACGGGAAGCCGATCAACGACGGCGACCGGATGACCAACAGCACGGCGATGGCGATCATGGCGCGGATGAGCGCCTACACCGGGCAGCCGGTCACCTGGGAGCAACTCTGGGCGTCGAAGGAGGACCTCGCGCCCCCGACCTGGGAGTTCGGTCCGGCGATTCCCCCGACGCCGATCGCGGTGCCGGGGAAGACGAAGCTCGTCTGAGCGGCGTCTGGACCATGCAGGAGGAACAACGATGCACGAGGGACCGACGATGTCCGTCCGCCCGATCTATCACGGCCCGCTGTCGCAGGTCGCACCGGCGACCGGGGGCACGATCGAGCGCGTGCCGGTCACCGTCTACGAGCAGCCGGCCGACGCCAGCCGGGCGGTGGCCCGCGAGATTGCCGACCTGATCGCCGAGCGGAGCCGCGCCGGCCGGCGGACCGTCCTCGGGCTCGCCACCGGGAGCACGCCGGTCGGGGTCTACGACGAGCTGGTCCGCCTCCACCGCCAGGAGGGGCTGTCGCTGGCCAGCGTCGTGACGTTCAACCTCGACGAATACTGGCCGATGGCGCCCGACGCGCTGCAGAGCTACCACCGCTTCATGCGCGAGCATCTCTTCGACCACGTCGACATCCCCCGGGAGGCGATCCACATTCCCGACGGGACGCTCGACCGCGGCGGCGTCCCCGCGGCCTGCCAGCGCTACGAGGAGGCGATCCGTGAGGCCGGGGGCATCGACCTGCAGATCCTCGGGATCGGCCGCACCGGCCACATCGGCTTCAACGAGCCGGGCAGCGCGCTCGAC
Organism: Planctomycetota bacterium; assembly: GCA_018970785.1. Classification (GTDB taxonomy): domain Bacteria; phylum Planctomycetota; class Planctomycetia; order Pirellulales; family UBA1268; genus F1-20-MAGs016. The sequence goes on along the minus strand of JAGWVR010000037.1, from coordinate 12,731 downwards.
AGCCGGACGCGGCTGATCACGCTCGACAGCGTCACCCGGTCGGACGCCGCCAGCGACTTCTTCGGGGAGTGGAACGTCCCCCGGCAGGCGATCACGATGGGCGTCGGCTCGATCCTCGATGCCCGTCGCGTCGTGCTCCTGGCGTTCGGCGAGCACAAGGCGCCGATCGTGCGGCGGGCCGTCGAGGAGCCGTTCAACACCCACGTCTCCGCCAGCGCGCTGCAGCAGCACTCCGACGCGCGGTTCGTGCTCGACCGGGCCGCGGCCGGGCGGCTCACCAGGTTCGAAGCGCCGTGGCTCGTCGGCCCGCTCGATCTGCTCGGCATCGCCTGGACCGACGAATTGGTCCGCAAAGCGGTGATCAGGCTGGCGCTGCAGCTCGAGAAGCCGCTGCTCAAGCTCACCGACCGCGATTACAACGAACACGGCCTCCAGGATCTGCTCTCCAAGCGGGGCCGTGCCTACGACATCAACATCGCCGTCTTCCGGGCGATGCAGGGGACGATCACCGGGTGGCCCGGCGGCAAGCCGGGGCGGGCGCGGCGCGTCCGCCGGCCTCCGGGGGGCACGTTCGACAGCGTGCCGGTGGCCGACGTCGTCCGCGAGATCGCCGCCGAGGAGGATCCGTTCCCGAAGCGGGTCGTGGTCTTCAGCCCGCACCCGGACGACGACGTGATCAGCATGGGGGGCACGTTCATCCGCCTCTGCGAGCAGGGGCACGAGGTGCACGTCGCCTACCAGACCAGCGGCAACATCGCCGTGTGGGACGAGTCGGCCGACCGGCACGTCGACTTCGTCGAGGAGTTCTGCCGTGCGTTCGGGACCGGCACCGCGGTCGGCACGGTGGCGGAGCGGATCCGGGCGTTTCTCCGCGACAAGCAGCCGGGGGCGGTCGACATCCCCGAATTGCAGGTCGTCAAGGGCCTCATCCGGCGGACCGAGGCTCGGGCCGCGGCGCTGCTCTCGGGCGTCAAGGCGGAACGGATCCACTTCCTCGACCTCCCCTTCTACGAGACGGGGCGGGTGCGGAAGAAGCCGATCGGCCCCGAAGACATCGAGATCACCGCGCGCCTGCTCGACGCCGTGAAGCCGCATCAGATCTACGCCGCCGGGGACCTGTCCGATCCCCATGGGACCCACCGCGTCTGCCTGTCGGCGATCCTCGGCGCCCTCGGGCGGCTCGCCGAGCGGGAGTGGGCGAAGGGCTGCGAGCTGTGGCTGTACCGGGGTGCGTGGCAGGAGTGGGAACCGCACGAGATCGACATGGCGGTGCCGCTGTCGCCCGACGAGGTCGTCCGCAAGCGGATGGCGATCTTCAAGCACGAGAGCCAGAAGGACCGGGCACTGTTTCCCGGCCCGACCGACCCGCGCGAGTTCTGGCAGCGGGCCGAGGACCGCAACCGGCACACCGCCCGGGTCTACGACCGGCTCGGGTTGCCGGAGTACGAGGCGATCGAGGGGTTCGTCCTCCACCGGCTCCCGTGAGCCGCGTGGCGCCCGGCGCCGGTGCGCCGGGCCGGAGCGGGGCACGGCAGCGGAGGGGACGCGATGGCTGAGCGGCTGCATGTCGGGGTCATCGGATACGGGTGGGCGGCGACTGCCCACATCGCCGCGATCAACGCGACGCGGCAGGGGCGCGTGACGGCCGTCTGGTCGTCGCGCGAACTCGACGCCGCCGAGCTCTCGGCACGCCACGGCGGTCCGATCCGCGTCCACCGCGATCTCGAGGGGCTCCTCGCCGATCCGGCGATCGACGTCGTCGACATCACCAGTTACCCCAGCCAGCACCGTGACCAGGCCGTGGCCGCCGCGCGGGCCGGCAAGCATGTGATCCTCGAGAAACCGATGGCCAACTCGCCGACGGAGGTGGCCGAGATCGTCGCCGCCGCCGAAGCGGCCGGCGTGCGCGGCTGCGTCTGTTTCGAATGCCGGTTCTCGAGCCAGTTCCAGGCGACGAAGGCGGTTATCGACCAGGGCCTGCTCGGCCGCCTTCACTACGGCGAGGTCGACTACTACCACGGCATCGGACCGTGGTACGGGCAGTTCCGCTGGAACACGCGGCGCGACGAGGGGGGCAGCGCCCTGCTGACCGCCGGCTGCCACGCGCTCGACGCGCTGCTGATGGTGATGGGGGGCGAGGTGGAGAGCGTGTCGAGCCTGAGCGCGAAGTCACGGTCGGAGATCTTTCGGCCCTATGAATACGACACGACCAGCGTGACGATCGTCCGTTTCCGCGACGGCGCCGTGGGGAAGACGGCGGCGGTCGTCGACTGCCTCCAGCCCTACTACTTCCACACGCACCTGGTGGGAAGCGAGGGGAGCCTGCTCGACGACCGCTTCCATTCCGCTCGGTTGGCCGCCGACAAGGGGAAATGGAGCCGGATCGCGATGAAGCTCCTCGACTCCGGCGACGTCAGTGATCACCCCTACCAGGCACAGTTCCAGGCATTTTTCGATTCGATCGAAGCCGGCAGGGAAATGCCGCTGACCGGTTTCCGGGAAGCCGCGCGGACCTTCTCGGTGATCTTCGCCGCCGACGAAAGCGCGGCGCGGGGCGGGGCGCCGGTCCACCCCGTCTGATCGGCGGAGGTCGACGCTCTGGTAACGGCGAGAATGCCGCTCCGCTGACACGGCAGCTCGCTTCTTCGCCGGCCCTGGTCGACGGTCTGGGCCGTCGACCAGGGCCGCGAGAATCAGCGGCGGCGGACTTCCCGGCCCGGCAGCGTCTTCGGCCACTCGTCGTTGGTCAGCCAGACGAGGGCCGTCGAGGTCTTGCCGAGCTCGGCAGCGCCCTTCGGCTGGGCCACCGCGACGGCGCCCGTTCCGCCATGGACGTCGACGCGGAGATGGTTGAACCTGCCGTCGCAGGTCACCAGGCTCTGGTCGTTGGTGGGACGGAATCCGGCCGGAACCTTGCCGAGGACGCGATCGAGCTGCTTCTTGCTCGACAGCCCCTCGAGCGCCAGTTCCACCGTGTCGCCGACACGGTGGAGGAGAACGCGGTCGACCTTCGAGCCGTTCGGCAACGACATCAGCCCGGTGATCTCGCGGTGACCGCTCGACCGGGTGCCGGTCGCGGGGCCCGGAGGACCGGCCGGACCCTGCTCGCCGCGGTCCCCCTTCGGACCAGCGGGTCCACGCTCACCCTTTGGCCCGGCGGAACCGGGCGCGCCGGTGGGGCCACGCTCACCCTTGACACCGGCCGGTCCGGGGAGGCCCGGCTTTCCGTCCTTGCCATCCTTGCCGTTGACGCCGTTCTTCCCCGGCGCGCCAGCGGGGCCGGCAGCGCCGCGCTCCCCCTTGGCTCCGGCCGGTCCGGGGAGGCCCGGCTTTCCGTCCTTGCCGTTGACGCCGTTCTTCCCGGGCGCACCGGCGGGTCCGCGCTCACCCTTGACACCAGCTGGTCCGGCGAGGCCCGGCTTGCCGTCCTTGCCGTTGACACCGTTCTTCCCGGGCACACCGGCGGGTCCACGCTCACCCTTGGCACCGGCCGGTCCGGGCAGTCCCGGCTTACCGTCCTTGCCATTGACGCCGTTCTTCCCGGGCGCACCGGCGGGTCCACGCTCACCCTTGGCACCGGCCGGTCCGGGCAGTCCCGGCTTACCGTCCTTGCCGGGTGCTCCGGCTGGACCGCGCTCGCCCTTGGCACCGGCGGGACCGGGGAGGCCCGGCTTGCCGTCCTTGCCGGGTGCTCCGGCGGGTCCGCGCTCGCCCTTGGCACCGGCTGGTCCGGGGAGGCCCGGCTTGCCGTCGATGCCGTTCTTGCCCGCCGGACCGACAGGGCCTTGCTTCCCGTCGAGGCCGTTCTTCCCCGGCGCGCCATCCTTGCCGGCGGGGCCCGCCGGTCCACGTTCACCCTTGGCACCCGCGGGACCGGGAAGCCCGGGCTTGCCGTCGAGGCCGTTTTTACCAGCCGGTCCAACCGGTCCCGGCTTGCCATCGAGGCCGTTCTTGCCAGCGGGGCCTACTGGTCCGGCTGGGCCGCGATCACCCTTGGGGCCAATCGCTCCCGGCTTGCCATCGAGGCCGTTCTTGCCCGCGGGACCAACCGGACCTGGCTTGCCGTCGAGGCCGTTTTTGCCAGCGGGTCCAACCGGACCCGGCTTCCCGTCGAGACCGTTCTTGCCCGCGGGGCCCATCGGCCCAGGCTTGCCATCGAGACCGTTCTTGCCCGGTGGGCCAATCGGTCCTGTCTTGCCATCGAGGCCGTTCTTGCCGGCAGGACCAACTGGTCCAGCGGGCCCACGATCACCCTTGGGACCAACTGGCCCCGGCTTGCCATCAAGACCGTTCTTGCCAGCCGGTCCAACCGGACCTGGCTTGCCGTCGAGACCGTTCTTTCCCGCGGGCCCCGGCAGCCCGTCTTTTCCGGCCGGTCCGATCGGCCCTGGCTTGCCGTCGAGGCCGTCACGGCCCGGCGGGCCAGCAGGGCCACGCTCACCCAGTGGACCGGCGGGACCGCGCTCACCCTGCGGGCCACGGGCCCCCGCGACAGCGGCTCCTTCGCTCGCGCCGCCGAAGCCAAACGCTTCGCCGAGGCTGGCGATCAGACCCGGGGAAGCCTTGTGAAGGCGACCGAGGTCCACCCACTTGGAGTGCGCGTCGTCCCAGATCCAGAGGATGCCGGCTGCCTCCTCGAACCAGGCGTCACCAACTGCACCCTTGCCGGGGAGGCTCGGCGAGTCGTCGATGACACCGAGCAGACGATGGATCGGAGGAAGTTGGCGGCGTGCCATGGGTGTGCAGACCTCTCGCAACCAGAAGGGAAAGGCGTCAATCGGGGGAACGGCGAAGCCCGGGGAACCTGTTTCCCCGAAACGCCACGCCATTTATTTGGTGCAAATGCCCCAAGCTACCCAGATTCGCAAGTGTCCCAGAAGGTAACGCCGGTGTGGGAGCGGTTCAAGTCGCCGCGTGGGTGGCGTTGACCACCTCGCAACCCCCCCCGGGGGCTTGACAGCACCGGGCCGCGCAGGCCCGCTATGGCACACCGGTCAGCCGCCCGCCGGCCGGCCGATGGCTGCCGCTCGCGGTTCTGTCCACGATCCGGGTCCACGACAACGTGGGGACCGGTGCCGAGGGCGTGCCGCTCCCCACCGGAAAGGGTGATTCCATGGCCCACGTCGACGCTTCCCGCGTGACCCGGGGAACGGTGTTCGCGCCGCTGGTGTTCGGCCTCGTCGCGGTGGTCGCCGCAGCGCAGGAATCCGCCGATCCGCGGATGGCGGCGGTCACGCAGGCAGCCGATGCCCGGATTGCCGCGATGGTGTCGGCAGACCCGAAGGCCTTGGCCGACCACCTCTCCCCCGATCTCCGCTACGCCCACTCCAACGGCTCGGTCGACACGCGCGCGTCGTTGCTCGAACTGATCGCGTCGGGGAGGAGCAAGTACCTCGCGATCGAGACGCTCGACCGCTCGTTCACGTTCCCCACCGACACCATCGCGCTGGAGTCGGGCAAGGCCCGGTTCCGGGTCGACTCCCCCACGGGGATGATCGACAACGTCCTCTCCTACCTGGCCACGTGGCGCCTCGAGGAGGGGCGGTGGCGGTTCCTCGCCTGGCAGTCGGCGCGGATGCCGCAGCCGCTCGTGCCGTCGGGGTTCACACCGCTGTTCAACGGTACCGATCTGGCCGGCTGGCGCGGTCGCCCGCACCTCGATCCCGCCGCCGAGGCAGCCCTCTCCGCCGCCGACCGGACCGCCAAGCAGGCGGAGTGGAACGCCGATCTGGCCCGTCACTGGAAGGTCGAGGGGGGGGAGATCGTCAGCGACGGAGACGGGGTGTTCCTGACCACCGACCGCGACTACGGCGACTTCGAACTGCACCTGGAGTGGCTGCTGCCCGACGCCTGTGCCGACAGCGGGATCTACCTGCGCGGCAATCCCCAGGTGCAGATCTGGGATCCGGATTGCGAGCGTGATTTCAAGCACGGCGGCGACAAGGGGTCGGGCGGCCTGTGGAACAACCCCGGCGACACTCCCGGGCGGTTCCCGCTGGTCCGGGCCGACGCTCCCACCGGCCAGTGGAACACGATGCGCATCCGGATGCAGGGCGACCGCGTCGCCGTCGTCCTCAACGGCCGGCTCGTCGTCGACGACGCCCCGCTTGCCAACTTCTTCGCCAAGGGGCAGCCGCTCCCCGCGACCGGGCCGATCCAGATCCAGACGCACGGCGCGCCGATGCGCGTGCGCAACGTCTGCCTCCGCGAACTGCCCACGCTCGAGGGCTCCGGGCCCGGCTGGCGCGACCTCGGGGCCGACGACTTCGAGAACGTCAACGGTGAGCCGGGCACGTGGACCTGGACCGGTGGCCTCGTCCACTGCACCGGCCGCCCGGTGGGGGTGATCCGCACGAAGAAACAGGTGAAAAACCTGGAAATGTCGCTCGAATGGCGCCACCTCACCGACGGGGGCAATTCCGGCGTGTTCCTCTGGGCGCCGCCGGCGGTGCTCGAAAACCTCCCCCCGGGGCGGCTGCCGCCCGGCGGCATCGAGGTCCAGGTCCTCGACCATGGCTACACGCGCCGCTACGAAAAGTCGTCGGGCAAGAAGGCCGACTGGTTCACGACCGACGGCGACGTCTTTCCGGTGGGCTCGTCCGACATGACGCCGTTCCCGCCGGTGGCCCCCGGGGGCAAGCGGAGCTTCCCCTCCGCACGGCACTCGCGCGGCACGCCGGAGTGGAACCACTACTACATTCGCGCGATCGACGGTGAAGTCCGCCTGTGGGTCAACGGACACGAGGTCTCGGGCGGCACTGGCTGCAAGCCGGCCGAGGGGCACCTGTGCCTGGAGTCGGAGGGCGCCCCGGTGGAGTTTCGGCGCCTGCGGATCCGGGAGCTCCCCTGACACCCGCGCCGCGGGTCGTGCGGTCGTTGCCCGAGGGGGCGGCGGTCGCACGGCATCGGCACGTGCGGTACAAACCATGCCTGTTTCATCCCCCGAGGAGCATGCAATGACGAGCCCCCGGACCGGCGGACGATGGATTGCGGCGCTGATCGTCGTGGTGGCGTGTAACGCGACATCGTCGCGCGCCGAAGAAGGGTTCACGCCCTTGTTCGACGGCAAGGGCCTCGCCGGCTGGCAGGGGGACGTGAACGGCTACGAGGTGGTCGACGGTGAGATCCGCTGCCGGAAGGGAGCCGGCGGCAAGCTCCTCACCAAAGGGGAGTACGGCGACTTCGTCCTCCGCTTCGACTTCCGCCTCACACCCGGTGCCAACAACGGCCTCGGGATCCGGGCGCCCGTCGATGGCGACGCCGCGTTCGTCGGCATGGAGCTGCAGATCCTCGACGACGGCCACGAGAAGTACAAAACGATCGCCCCCTGGCAGGCGCACGGCTCGGTGTACGGCGTGGTCGCCGCGAAGCGCGGTGCCCTCAAGCCGACCGGTGAGTGGAACAGCCAGGAGGTCACCGTCCAGGGCTCGAAGATCAAGGTCGTCCTCAACGGCCAGACGATCGTCGACGCCGACATCGCCGAGTTCCGTGACGGCAAGGCGACGCTCGACGGCAAGGAGCACTCCGGCCTGAAGCGGACCACCGGCCACGTCGGGTTCCTCGGCCACGGCGACGAGGTCCACTTCCGCGACATCCGCATCCGCCCCTTGGCCAAGGGCTGACGCCGATGACCGGCCGGTGCCGTCGCCGCGCCGGCTCACGACCGCGGCGAGCGCCGCCGGGAGGCACGATGGCGGCACGGTTCCGGTGGGCGCTGCTCCTGACGGCCGCCACGGCGGCTCACGGATCGCCGCCGGAGGGGCTGGTGATCCGTGAGCCGCGCCCCTGCGAGGTGGTCCAGCGGACTCGTTTCACCCCGGGTCCGACGCCGGCCGAGCCGGTGTCGCGGGGCTCGGCGATCGTCACGCTCGTGCTCGACGGCGTGTCCCCCGAGGTCGCCTCCGCGCGGATCCGCGTGGTGCCCTGCAGCGATCCGGAGGCCGACGTCGCCTGGAGCCGGGTCGAGCTCGACGCGCCGACGGCGGAGGGCACACGCCGCGGCCGGGTGGCAGTCGCGGCCGGGGGATGGTACCGCCTCGAGGCGATGGTCGACGACGCGCCGGGCGAGCCGCGGACGGCGGCCGTCGAGCCGTTCGGGGTCGGCGAGGTGTGGCTCGTCGCCGGCCAATCGTATGCCACCAACACCAACGACGAGCGCCTCGTCGTCGGCGATCCCCGGCGGCGCGTGGCGGCGTGCGGCGGCGACGGATCGTGGCGCGTCGCCGACGACCCCCAGCCGACCCCCGACGCGAGCGACGGCGGTTCGATCTGGCCCGCGGTCGGCGACGAAATCGTCCGCGCGTTCGGGGTTCCCGTGGGGTTTCGCAACGTGGCCTGGGGTGGCACGTCGACGGCGCGCTGGCAGCCCGGCGGGGAGCTCCACTCGCGCCTCGTGACGGCCGGCAAGGAGCTGGGCCGGTTCCGTGCGGTGCTCTGGCAGCAGGGGGAATCGGACGTCATCGAGGGGACGTCGACCGACGACTACGTCGCCGCCATGCGCCGGATCCGCGGGGCCGCCGTCCGGGGCTGGGGCTTCGAGCCCCCCTGGCTGTGCGCCATGTCGACCCACCATCCGACCGTGTACGACGATCCGCCCGGCGAAGCGCGGATCCGCGCCGCGGTCGATCGCCTCGCCGTCCTCCCCGGGTTCGGTGCCGGCCCCGACACCGACACCCTGCGCGGCGACATGCGCGGCGGCCCGGGCTCGCGCCGGCATTTCAGCGGCCCCGGGCAACGCGCCGCCGCACGGCTCTGGGCCGGCGTGCTCACCGAGCGACTCCAGCGCCCCCCGACGGGGATCGAAGCCGCGTCGTGGCTGCTTCCCGACCTCGATCTGCGTGCGCCCCCCTGGGCGTCGGTGGTCGTCAGCCGCGAGAGCAGCGTGCTGCGGGGGGTGGCGGGAAGCGCGGAGGCACGCGCGCGGCTGGCCTATCCGGCCGAGCGGATCGTCGCCGTGACGACGGCGCACGAGGGAGCCCCGATCGTCGCGCCGGGAGGATTCACGCACGTCGCGGGGAGCACCGAGATCCGGTTCCACGCGCCCCTGCCCGTGCCGCCGATCCTCGATGCCGACCGCTACCTGCCCGCCGGAGCCGAGCACTCGTACCGCCACCGCACCGGCCAGCCCGACGTCAATCTCCTCTACCGGCCCGGTCGCTGGTTTCACGACCGCGACGTCGAGATCACCTACCGGCGCGTGCCGGGGCCGGCTCCCGACGTCGTCCATGGCCACCTGCCGCGGACGCGTGCCCGGCTCGGAGTTGACGGCGGTCTCGTGGTTGCCGTCAGCGGCGACAGCATCGCCACCGGCCTCGACGCCTCGGCGACGACGGCGACGCCGCCGTTCCAGCCGGGATGGGCCGATCTGGTCGTCGCCTGGCTGCGGGTCCATGCCGCCGCCGACGTGACGCTCGTCAACCGCGCGGTGGCCGGTTGGAGCGTGGCCAACGGTGTCGCCGACGCCGACGCGCTGCTCGACGCACGCCCCGACCTGGTGATCGTGGCCTACGGCATGAACGACGTCGGCCGCCGCGACCCGGACTGGTTCCGCGGGCAGACCGCGGCCCTCGTCGCCCGCTGCCGGGAGCGGCTCCCCGACTGCGAGGTTCTTCTCGTCGCCTCGATGCTCGGCAACGACGAGTGGGTCCACACGCCGCGCGAGATGTTCCCGCGCTACCGCGACGAGCTGCGCTCGCTCGTCGCGCCGGGCGTGGCGCTGGTCGACATGACAACGGTGTGGGAGGAGCAGCTGCGTTCCAAGGAGACGTTCGATCTCACCGGCAATGGCCTCAACCACCCCAACGACCACGGGCACCGGCTCTACGCCCAGGGGATCCTCGAGGCGTTGGTGGGGCGCGGCCCGGGCGACTGAGGCGCGAGGCGGTCAGTCGGCCGGGCCGGCGAGGATCCGGTCGTTCTCGCTGTCGACCACGACCAGCCGGCCCTGCGGGTCGATCGCGGCCCCGTGGGGGCGGTCGAGCTGCGTCGAGCGCCAGTCGGCGCCGACGGCAGTGCCCGCCTGCGTCGGCACGCCGGCCACCGTCGTGATCGTGCCGGCCTTCGGATCGAACCGCCGGATGCAGTGGTTCTCGGTGTCGACCACGAGCACGCGGCCGGCGCCGTCGAGCGCCACGTACTTCGGCCCGGCGAGGAGGGCGTCGGCTGCCGGGCCGCCGTCGCCCCCGTAGCCCGCCCGGCCGGCGGCGTTGACCACCGTCCGCAGCCGGCCGTCGCGGATCGCCACCAGCGCGTTGCCCTCGCGCAGCGCCAGGTAGATCGTGCCGTCGGGAGCCCGGCAGGCGGCCCGCGGACCGGCCAGCGGCGATTCGGTCGCGACCGCGCCGTCGAGCGGGCGCCCCGCGGTGCCGTTTCCGGCCACCGTCGTCACCGTGCCGGCGGCAAGGTCGATCCGGCGGAGGCGCGCGTTGCGGATGTCGCAGACGAGCAGTCCACGGCCGTCTGGCTCCAGGGCGCAGCAGTAGGGCTGGTTGAACGCGGCCGCCGTCGCCGGTCCCCCGTCGCCGCCGGAGCCCGCCGCGCCCGTGCCTGCGAGCACCCGTACCGTGCCCGACGCCGGGTCGAACGCACGGATCACGTGGTTGAACGTGTCGGCCAGGTAGACGGCGCCGTCACGGCCGATCGCCAGATCGTGGAGGCCGTGGAAGCGCTGGTCGGCTCCCGGGCCGGCGGTGACCGAAAACGGCGGCTGCTTGGTGTCGGTGACGTGGAACGTGCCGGCGAGGAACTCCGGGGCCCCGCCCCCGGCCGGCAGGCGGAACAGCCGGTTGCCACGCATGAACTCGACCCCGTGGAGCCGTCCGGCGGCGTCGAACGCGACGGCGAACGGTTCGTTGACGAGGGCTGGGTCGGGCTGCCGTCCCTGGCGGCCGCCGGGCGCCCCGACGACGACCTCGATCCCCGGTGCCACGGCAGGGAGGAGGAGTAGGGTGAGACCGACGACTCGGACGACCGGCAGGCGGCTCATGGCGACGGCCCTGGAACGAGGTGAAAGCGGGAGCGGCGCGACGGCACGCCGGCGGCCGAGGTTGTCGCCGCGGCCAGCGCCGCAGGTCAAATTGCCGGCCGGGGGCCCGCGAGCCAGAATAGGCAATTCCCCGCAGGACTTCGCCGTGGTCCGAACCGTCCGCCCCCGTGCTGGTCATGCGCCGAGTTGGACGCTGGTCGCGGCCTGCTGGGGGGGGCTGGCGGTCGCCGTCTCGGGCCCAGCCGCGGAGCCGCTGCCGGGGGGACCCTCCGCCGCGGCGCTCTCGCACTTCGAAGCCCACGTCCGTCCGCTGTTGGTCGCGCGGTGCCAGCGCTGCCACGGCGAACGCGAACAGAAGGGGGGCTTGCGCGTCGACGGTCTCGTCGGCCTGCTCCGCGGCGGGGATTCCGGTCCGGCGATCGTCGCCGGCGAGCCGGCGGCGAGCTTGATGATGGCGGCGGTCCGCCACGACGGCCTCGCGATGCCCCCCGACGGGCGGCTGGCAGACGGGGAGATCGCCGCGCTCGAAAGCTGGATCGCTGCCGGTGCCCCCTGGACGGGCACCGCGCCGGCGGCCGAACTGATCGCCGCCGGCCTCCCCGCGGACGACGCCGCGGCGGGACCGCGCCCGCGCTCGTGGCGCGACGGCATCACGGCCGCCGACCGTGCCCACTGGGCCTACCGCCCTCTCGTGCGCCCGCCGCTGCCGCCTCGGACCACCGCTGCCACCACCGACCATCCCGTCGACCGGTTCATCGACGCCGCGCTCGCCGGCGCGGGGCTCGTGCCGGTCGGCCCGGCCGCGCCCGACGTGCTCGTGCGGCGGTTGTCGTTCGACCTCCTCGGCGTGCCTCCGACACCGGTCGAGACCGCGGCCTTCGCCGCCGATCCAGCGCCCGACGCCTCCGAGCGGCTCGTCGACCGGCTCCTCGCCGATCCACGCCGCGGCGAGCGGATGGCGCGGCATTGGCTCGACCTGGCGCGCTACGCCGAGAGCGACGGGTACCGGCAGGATGCCTTCCGGCCCACCGTGTGGCGCTACCGCGACTTCGTCGTCGGTGCGTTCGCGGCCAACATGCCGTTCGACCGATTCCTGCAGTGGCAGATCGCCGGCGACGAGATCGCGCCGGAGGATCCCGCCGCCCTGGTCGCGACCGGCTTCCTCCGGCAGACCCCCTACGAATACAACCAGGTCGACGCCGTCGGCCAATGGACGGCGATCCTCACCGAGGTCACAGACGTCGCCGGCGACGTCTTCCTGGCGACGGGGATGGGCTGCGCCCGCTGCCACGACCACAAGTTCGATCCCGTCCCGCAGGCCGACTACTACCGCCTCCAGGCGTTCTTCGCCGCGCTCGACTGGCGCGACGACGCCGTCGTCGATCCTCCGGGCACGCCGGCGTTGACCGCGGCGCAGCAGGCCTACGCGGCCCGGGTGGCCGAGTACCGTGCGAGGCTGGCCGCCATCGAGGCGGGCGCGCGGTTCCCGGCGGCGTGGGCCGGCCAACTGCCCCTGTCGCGGTTCCCTGAATCGACGCAGGAGATGATCCTCCGCGAGCCGCAGCGCCGCGCGCCCTGGGAGGAGCAGATCGTGCGCCTCGCCTCCCGGCAGTTGAAGTTCACGCCGCCCGGCCTCGGGGGTGAGGACCAGCGCTGGTACCAGTGGCTCACGGAGGAATTGGCCGCATTCGAGAAGGAGCACGCCGCCGACAAGCCGCCAGCGCCGGCGCTGGCTGCGGTCGCCGGT
>JAGWVR010000002.1 GCA_018970785.1 Planctomycetota bacterium | reverse complement strand
CGACCTCCTGGTCCCAAACCAGGCGCGCTAGCCAGACTGCGCCACGCCCCGAGCCAAACTGGAGTCTACACCCGCCGGCTTGCAATGCGACCGGCTCACCGGTGTCAGCCACGCCTTCAGTCCGCGAACGGGTTCACCACCCGAACCGTGCCGTAGGTTCGCCCCGCCTGGAAATCCTCGCTGAGGATCACCCCGATGCCCCGCGAATCGGCGTACGCCCAGAGGTGGGCGTCGAACCACGACAGGCCGTAGGTCGCCACGCCACGCAGCGCGGTCCGCACGATCTGATCGTCCGGCTGAAGGATCGGGAATTGGGTGAGGATCGCCTCCGTCTCGACGATCGCCTCCGACAACGACAACAGCGGTCGCCCCGCCGCGAGAGGCTTCGTCACCGCGGCGAAGAACTCGATGACCGCCTGATGTGGGACCCGGAGAGTCCCGTCCTCGATGCCGCGCCGGAGCACTTCGGCGGCTCGGGCTTGCTTGGCGGGAAACCGCCGGTCGAAACGGTACACCAAGACGTTGGTGTCAACGAGTGCCACCACGCGAATACAGCTCCTCGCGCGACCAGCCGCGCTTCCGGGGCCGCGGGCCCGGCGCGGTCGAACGCATCCGCTCGGCCTGCCGCCGCGTCGCCGCGTCGAACGACTCCAGACGCCGCCTGGTCGCCTCGCCGTCGTCGTCCCGGGTGCCGGGCACGACGCGGATGCCGTCGCCGGCCGGCATCCAGGCGAGCGTGTCGCCCGGGGTGATCCCGAAGGCGTCGGCGATCGCCTTGGGAATCGTCACCTGAAGCTTGGACGTGACCTTGCTCATGTCCTTACTTTATCAAGGATACTGTCCTTGTCGAGTGCGACCGAGACTGTGCGGCGCCGGCCGGCCGCTCGTGCGTCGTGGACGTGGGTCGGCGCCGTGCGGCACGGCGGTTACGCGGACGAGGCCGCCGTCACCGCGCCAACTGATCGAGGAGGCGCTGGAACTCGGCGTGGTTGGAAAACGGCACGACGATCCGCCCCGCTCCCTTGCCGTTGACGTGGACCACCGCCTTCACGCCGAGCGCTCGGCGGAGTTGCTGCTCCACCGCCGCCACCTGCGCGGGTCGCCGCGTCGCCGGACGACCCGGCCGGCGCGGCGCCGGAGTGGTCGAGGCCGAGCCCTGAGCCGCGTCGCCCTCGGCCGGGGCCAACGTGTCGTCGAGCGGAGCGCCGTCCACCCCCGCGGCCATGGCGTCGTCGCCCGGCTCCTCGCGGCGGAGGATCTCCTGGACCTCCGATTCGACCACCCGGACACTCAACCCCTCGGCCGCGACCCGGGCGGCGAGGCGGTCCTGCTCAGCTTCGTCGCCGAGCGGCAACAGCGCCCGCGCGTGCCCCATCGAAAGTTCGCCGCGACGGAGGCGCTGCTGGACGCCGGCGGGAAGGTCGAGGAGCCGGATCAGGTTGGCGACGGTCGAGCGGTCGATCGAGAGTCGCTTGGCGAGCTCCTCCTGGGTGCATTTCCAGGCCGCCAGGTAGCTCCGGAAACTCGCCGCCTTCTCCAGGGCGTCGAGGTCGCGGCGCTGGAGATTCTCGACGATCGCGATCTCGGCCATCTGCCGGTCGTCGACGTCGAGGAGCCGGGCAGGGATCTTCTCCCATCCCAGCCGGCGCGCGGCCGCGAGGCGGCGCTGGCCGGCGATCAGTTGGTAGCGCTCGCCGCGGGACCGCACGACGATCGGCTGCACCAGCCCGTGGGAACGGAGGCTGTCGGCCAGTTCGGCGAGGGCCGCGTCGTCGATCGTCGTCCGCGGCTGCCAGGGATTCGGATCGACCAGCGCGATCGCCACCTCGTCGAGCGGCGCGGCGGCCGCCGCCTCTTCGAGTTCCGCAGGGGAATGGAGAAACAGCCGGGCAGCCGTCGCCCCGAGGCCGGGGACGGGGGCGGGAGTGGGGGCCTCGATGGCGGCGACGGCACCGGTGCCGACAGCGACCGGCGGTCGTTCCACGCCGGCGCGCCCGAGGAGCGCTTCGAGCCCACGTCCGAGTCGTCGTTCCTTATTCACAGTCACGCACCTCCATGCACAGTTCGGTGTAGGCCCGGGCTCCGCGCGACCGCGGGGCGTGGTCGATGACGCTGCGGCCGTGGCTCGGCGCCTCTGAGACGGCGACGTCGCGCGGGATCACCGTCTCGAAGACGATCTCGCCGAAGAATTCGCGGACCTCGTCCTCGACCTCGGCGGTGAGCTCGAGGGAGGCATCGTGCATCGTCAGGACGATGCCGCTGAACCGCAGCCGACCCGGGCGCTCCGCCATCACGTCGCGGATCACCTCGATCATCTGCGTCAGCCCCTCGAGGGCGAAGTACTCGCATTGGATCGGCATCAGCACCTCGGTGGCCCCCGCCAGCGCCGTCCGGGTCAGCTCGCCGACCGACGGTGGGCAGTCGACGAGGCAGTAGTCCCAGTGGTTGAGGCCGTGGGCCAGGTGGCGCTCGAGGACCGCGGCACCGGCCCGGGCCCGCGCGGCGATCCTCTCGACGTCGCGCACCGCCCTGCTCCCGGGCACGATCGCCAGACCTGGAACCGAGGTCGCGACGACGCTCTCCGCCAACGGGACCTCGGCCACGAGAGGGTGCTCGGCGGCGGGGGCGACGCCGAGGCCCGTCGTCGCGTTGCACTGCGGATCGAGGTCGACAAGCAGCGTGCGGACGCCGCCGCGGGCCAGCGCTACTGCCAGGTTCGAGGCCGTGGTCGTCTTGCCCACGCCCCCCTTCTGGTTGGCCACGCAGAGAATCCGTCCCACGCCGTCGATCCCCGGAGCCGCGCCGCACGACGGGCGCAAGCGGAGTATCGGCTTCCCACGGCATCACCCTCACAACCGGGCGCACGACCGCGCCAATCGGCGCGGCGGGAAAGGTCAGCCGGCGAGGAACGAGCGTTCCAGGCGCTCGACGGCCAGTTCCACGTGAAACCGGCACGGATTTCCCATCCTGCCTGTTTCATGTGAAACCCCCGGATTGACTCGCGCCACGGGCCGTCACTCGAGGGCGTGAAACACCATCCCGCTGGCGAGCTTGGGATAGAAATAGGTGCTCTTCGCTGGCATCCGTTCGCCGGTCTCGCTGACCAGCCGGATGTCGTCGACGGTCGCCGGCATCACCAACGCCCCCAGGGGGTAGCGGCCGGTCCCCAGGCCCTCGACCACCTCGCGGACGAGATGGACGTAGGTCGGCGTGGCGATCGCCGGTGCAGCCAGAAGGTCGCCGATCACGAGCCGGTGGAGGATCGAGACCCCCAGGGAGCGCCACGCCGGGCCATGGTCGGCGGCGACGGCATCCATCCGCCGCCGGCCGGCCGGGGTGATCCGGGCGAGCGTCCAGGTCTGGTCGCCGGCCGTGTACAGGCCGAGCGTGCCCTGATCCCCCTCGACCTCGATCCGTGACCACAGGGCGTCGGCGGCGGCAGGGCCGTGGCCCGCCGTCTCGGCGGTGAAACAGTCGCCGAGACGGGAGCGGAGCGTGGCCGCGTCGGCGACCGCAGGCTCGACGAACAGCCGGTGGGTGGGGAGGACCACGAGCCCCGGATCACTCATGCCGACGAGCATCATCAGGACGTAATTGGCCGGATGGTGGTCGGGGAGCGGCGCCCCGGCATGGCTCTCCGCCCAGGCGGCAGCGACCTCGTCGCGGTAGTTGCAGGCGGTTTCGTAGCGGTGGTGGCCGTCGGCGATGAACACCGGCCGGCCCGCCATCAGCCCTGCCACCCGGGTCGCGATCGCCTCGTCGGTGAGTGGCCACATCCTCCCCGAGACACCGAGGTGGTCGACCGCCTCGAGGGGCGGCTGGCCGGCGACGGCACCGTCGAGCAGGGCCTGGACCTCGCCGCCCGGATCGGGGTAGAGGCCGAAGACCTGTGACAGGTTCGTCCGGCAGGCGCGGGTGAGGAGGAGGCGGTCCTGCTTCGGGCCCGACATCGTCTCCTCGTGGGGATGGATGCTGCCGCTGCCGAAGCGCTCGAGCCGGATGCGGGCCATCACGCCGCGGCGGATGTGCGTCTGCCCCTCGACGGTGAACTGCTGGTGGTAGACGTAGAGGGCCGCCGCCGGTTCCTCCATGATCACCCCCTGCTCGCGCCACGAGCGCAGGAAGCGGGCGGCGCGGGAGTATTTGTTGGTGGTGGCGTCGTCTCCCGGCTCCTCGCGGTTGAGTTCGAGGCGGATGACGTTGGCCGGGTGCTGCTCGTAGAGCCGTGTCTGCAGGGCGCCGTCGATGACGTCGTAGGGGGGCGCGATCACCAGCGACAGGCTGCCGACGTGCTTGGGGTCGTAGCGGAGGCCGCGGAACGGGGCGACGACGGGCATGGAGGGTCGATCCTCGGAGTGACGGGTTTCGGGACGCCGCGCGGGTGAGTGTAGCAGCGGCGGGCGGCGCCCCGTTCCACGGGAAACGGGCGCTGCAACGTGGCCGACAGGGGGCGAGAAAACGACGACGGAGGCGACGCCTTCGTCGCCTCCGTCGGTTGTCGAGTCGTCCGCCGGGCGGCCCGGAATCCGGGCCGCGAAAGCCGCCGGCTCAGTAGCGGTAGTACTCGGGCTTGAACGGGCCGTCCACCGGCACGTGGAGGTACTCGGCCTGCTCGGCGGTCAGCTTCGTGAGCTTGACCCCCAGCTTGTCGAGATGGAGACGGGCTACCTCCTCGTCGAGCTTCTTGGGGAGACGGTGAACGCCGATCTCGTACTTGTCGGTCTCCGTCCAGAGAGCGATCTGGGCGAGAACCTGGTTGGTGAAACTGGTGCTCATCACGAACGACGGGTGCCCGGTGGCACAGCCGAGGTTCACCAGCCGACCCTCGGCCAGCACGATCACCGACCGGCCCGAGGGAAGGGTGTAGCGGTCGACCTGGGGCTTGATCTCGACCTTCTTGACCCCCTTGGTGTTCTCCAGCCAGGCGACGTCGATCTCGAGGTCGAAGTGCCCGATGTTGCAGACGATCGCGTCGTCGGGCATCCGTGCCAGGTGCTCGCCGCGGATGACGTCGCGGCAGCCGGTGGCGGTGACGAAGATCTGGCCCCGCGCGGCGGCCTCGTCCATCGTCGTGACCTCGAAGCCCTCCATCACCGCCTGGAGGGCGTTGATCGGGTCGATCTCGGTGACGATCACACGGGCACCGAGCGACTTCATCGCGTGGGCGCTGCCCTTGCCGACGTCGCCGTAGCCGCACACGACCACGACCTTGCCGGCGACCATGACGTCGGTCGCCCGCTTGATCCCGTCGGCGAGGCTCTCACGGCAGCCGTAGAGGTTGTCGAATTTGCTCTTCGTGCAGGAGTCGTTGACGTTGATCGCCGGCAGCTTGAGCTCGCCGTTCTCGTGCATCTGGTAGAGACGGTGGACACCCGTGGTCGTCTCCTCGGAGAGACCGCGGATCCCGCCGATCAGTTCCGGATACTTGTTGTGGACCATCGCGGTCAGGTCACCGCCGTCGTCGAGGATCATGTTGAGCGGCTCGCCGTTGGGGAAGAACAGCGTCTGCTCGATGCACCAGTCGAACTCCTCGTTGGTCATCCCCTTCCAGGCGTAGACCGGGAACCCCGCCTTGGCGATCGCAGCGGCGGCGTGATCCTGGGTGGAAAAGATGTTGCAGCTGCTCCAGGTGACGTCGGCCCCGAGCTCGCGGAGCGTTTCGATCAGGACCGCGGTCTGGATCGTCATGTGGAGGCAACCCGCGATCCGCGCTCCCGCCAGCGGCTTGCTGCGGCCGTACTTCTGCCGCAACGCCATCAGGCCCGGCATCTCGTTCTCCGCCAGCATGATCTCCTTGCGGCCCCAATCCGCGAGGGCGAGGTCGGCGACTTTGTAGGGAAGGCGGGTTTCGACGTGGGCCACAGGGAAACTCCTGAAAGGCGGGAGGAAAGCGGAAGAAAAAGGGGCGGCACCGACAGCAGACCGTGCATCACGTGACCGGCCGCCGGATACGGCCGACGGCGACCCGGAAAACCCTCGGCGTTTCCCACGGTCGCCAGCGTGGACAAAGGCCATGGTGGGCTTTGGCCACGGGCGAGCACAAAATCTTAGCCGTCCGGCAGTGGCTGCAAAGGGCGCCGCGATCCCCTCTGCCGGCCGGGTCAGCGCATGGCGAACGCCGCCCGGGCGGCGGCGACGAACCGCTCCATCGCCACGCGGTCCTTCCGGCCCGGCTCCGATTCGACGCCGCTGGCGACGTCCACCGCGACCGCGCCGCTCTCCCGGATGGCGGTCGCCACGGTGTCGGGGCGTAGTCCCCCTGCCAAGCCGACCGGCACCGGCAGCCCGCCGGCAGCGCGCAGCGCCAACCAGTCGACCGTCCGCCCCGTGCCGCCGAGCGTCGCGGCGGTGGCCGGGCCGGACGGTGCGGCGTCGATCAACATCAGCACCGGCGCGTGGCCCAATGCGTCGGCCCGCGCCAGCCACTGGCGCGCGGGGTCGAGGGCAGCCGGCCCGGCACCGGGCGCGAGATGGACCGCGCGGATCACCGGCAGCTCGGCCAGTGCCGCGCAGGTTTCGGGAGGATCGGCGAGCGCGGGATCGGCCGCCGGCCACCGGCCGTGGAGTTGGACGGCGTCGAGCCCGACGGCCGCGACGCACCGACGGATCTCCGCCGCGGTCGCGCCGACGAACACGCCGACGCGCAGCACGTCCGGGGGCACGGCTGCGGCAATGTCGCTGGCGCGCTCGATCGACAGGCAGCGCGGCGACCCGACGACGAAGTTGAGGCCGATCGCGTCGGCCCCGGCCGCCGCCGCGTCCTTGGCGTCGGCGGCGCGGGTGATGCCGCAGATCTTCACACGGAATGGTGCGGATCGCTCGCTGCTCATCGCTCTCGGGGGTCAGCGTCGCTGCCGGCGGCGTGACCGGCAGAACCGGCAGCATCGCCACCGGTGGCAGTCTACCCCGGCCCCCGGGCCGATCGTTCAGGTCCGCTGCGGAGGGAGTGCTCCGGCGGCCGACAAAGGATGTGGCGCGGCGAGGTACGCCGCCGTCCCCCCGGGAGACGAACCGAGCCGATGCACCAGCGCCGCCACCCTTCGAGCCGCCCGTTTCTCGCCGCCCCGCGGACGGCGTTCTATCACCCGGCGCGGCAGATCGACGCCGCCCTCACCGGGCTCGAGCGCGGGGTGCGACGGGCCGAGGGGGTCGGCCTCGTCGTCGGACCGCCGGGCACGGGAAAGTCGTTGCTCCTGCTGGCGCTGGCCGACAGCCTCGCCGACGATTTCGCCGTCGCCTTGTCGTGCGGCGCGCGGATCTGCACGCGGCGCGCCCTCTGGCAGGCGATCCTGTCGGCGATCGGCGAACCGTTCCGTGGGATCGACGAGGGGGAGCTGCGTCTGGCCGTCGTCGAGCGGGTGCGCGGCCTGGCGGCGACCGGCTCGGGGCTCGCGATCCTCGTCGACGAGGCCCATACGCTGCCGCTCCGGCTACTCGAAGAGCTCCGCCTGCTGACGACGATCCCGACGCCGCTCCCGGCCGTGCACCTGGTGCTCGCCGGCACGGTGGCTCTCGAGGAGCGGCTCGCCAATCCGCGGCTGGAGAGCCTCGCGCAGCGGATCGGCGGTCGGTTCACACTCGAGGCGCTGGACCATGCCGAGACGTGTGCGTACGTCCGGACGCAGATGAAGGCCGCCACACGGCAGTGGGAGACTGTTTTCGCCGCCGGGTGCGACGATGCCGTGTTCCAGGTGACCGATGGTGTGCCCCGGCTGATCAATCAGGTGTGCGACCTGGCGCTGGTCCGGGTCGCCGACGAGGGGCGGGCCCGGGTGCTGCCGACCGACATCGAATCAGCGTGGGCCGACATCCAGCGTCTGCCCGTTCCCCACGGGCGGCGCCCGGCGGCGCCGTCGGCGGTCGTCGAGCGACCCGACGACGAGGGGGAGATCGAGTTCGGCGTGCTCGACGGGGCCGTCTCCGCGCCGCTGGTCGAACCGCCGGCGACGGTGTCGGGCTCCCCGGTCGCCGCGCAGCCCGGGGCCGATCCCTGGGCGGGGCCCGACGTCGAGTTCGTCACCGAAATGCATTCCGATCCGTTCGCTTCCTGTTTTGCCGGGGACGACGCCGAGGTGGAGCGGATCGTCCGTGACGGGCCCCAGGGGTTCACCGGTCACGGCTCCGTCGCCAGCGACGAGGGCCGGCGTCTGGCGACCACACTCGCCCGGCTCGATCACCAGGAGGCCGGAGCGCCCCCGGTGGCGACGGTCACGGTCGACGACGGCGACGAGGCGGACGACGTCGACGAAGGAATGATGGTGATCGAGGAGGACGTCGTCCCCCAGCCGAGTCCGGTCTCGTCGGGCCGCTACCGGGACCTGTTCGCACGCTTGCGCCGCGGAGGAGGCTGACGGCCGGGATCGTTCCGGCGACAATCGTCAGGCGATGAGTCAGCCCAACCCGTTGCCAGACCCGTTCCCCGGCGACGACCGGTCCACCGTTGCCTGGCCTCCGGGGCGCGTCCTCGCCGTCGCCGCCACCTACAACGAAGCGGCCAACCTGGCCACGCTCGTCGGCCGCGTCCTCGCGGCCGATCCGGCGATCCAACTCCTCGTCGTCGACGACGACTCCCCCGACGGCACCGGTCGCAGTGCCCTGTCGCTGGCGGAGACCGAGCCGCGGTTCCACGTCCTCGTCCGCCGCGGACGGCGTGGACTCGGCGGCGCGATCGTCGAGGGGTTCCACGAGGCACGGCGGCAGGGGTTCGAGATCGCCGTCAACCTCGACGCCGATCTCAGCCATGATCCCGACGACATTCCCCGGCTGCTGGCGGCTCTCGAGCCATCCGGTGGTCGCCCGGCCGACGTGGCGCTCGGGTCGCGCCGCGTGGCGGGGGGCGCGATCGAGGGCTGGCCGTGGCGCCGCCACCTGACGCATCGGCTCGTCTGCTGGTTCACGCGGTGGGTGATCGGCGTTCCCGCACGCGACGGCTCGACCGGATTCCGGGCCGTGCGGCTCGACACCTTCGCGCGCCTCCGCGGGGAGTTGCCCACCGGGTATGCGTTTTTCGAGCACCTTCTCTGGGAGGTCCACCGCGCCGGCGGCCGGATCGTCGAGGTGCCGATCACGTTCGTCGAGCGCCAGCGCGGCAGCAGCAAGGTCCGCCCGGGCGTGATGGCCGAGGCGGCACGCGACCTGCTGAGCCTCGTATGGGCCCGATGGCGGTCGTAGCCGGGCGGGCCCCGGCGGCAGCGCCCCCGGCCGCGTCGCCGCCGGCTCAACGCGGCGTCGACAGCGGCAGCGACGTCGCCCCGGGCAGCGGCGGGGGGCCGAGCGTCGGCGACGGCGGCGCCATCGTCGGCGACACCGGTCCTCCCTGGGTGGGTCGCTCCGCCGCCGGCGCGCCGGCCTCCGGTCTGGCTGCCGGGAGGGGCAGGCCGACCGCCGACTGCGTCTTGGCCAGCTCCTCGCGGATCGTCGCCAGGTTCTTCTTGGCTTCCTCGTAGTCGGGTTTGATCGACAGCGCGCGCTGCAGGCTGGCGATCGCGCCCTGCGCGTCTCCGGTGCGGTGGAGAGCGAAGGCGTAATTGTTGTGGAGCGTCGGATCCTGGGGCCACTGCGCGAGCATCTTCGCGAACACCTGCTTCGCCTCCTCGACCCGTCCCGATTGCATGCAGGTCATGGCGAGGTTGTTCTGGAAGACCATGATCTGCGGTTGGATCTCGGCCGCCTTGCGGAACTCGGCCAGGGCCTCGTCGATCCGACCCTTCGAGGCGAGGGCGTTGCCGTAGTTGTTGTGCGTCTCGGCGAGATCGGGGCGGAGCCGTGTCGACTCGGAAAAGTGGAAGAACGCCTCGTCGAGCTTGCCCTGGGAATACTTCCGGGCGCCGAGCCGGCTGTTGGCCTGCCAGCAGCCGCAGTGGGTCAGCCGGCAGGGATGGTAGTGGCGGGTACCGCGACTGCCCCACCAGCCGTTGACCCGGGGTTCGGTGCAGTCGGCCTGCCGGCAGGGGACGGCGTGGCGGAGCAGCGTGTAGGTCCACATCGGCTCCTCGTCGGACCAGGCGAACGAGTAGCGGAACGACCCGATCGCCAGGATGCCGACCAGCGCGGCGGCGCCACCCGCGGCCACCAGCCGATCACGCGGCTCGAGCCGCTGCGCCCAGGCGGCGGCAGCGGCCGCGGCGAGCATCAACGGCCCGATCATCGGGGCGTAGACGAAGTGGTCGGCCACCCAGGTGATCCGCATGTAGGAGATCGTGATGAAGCCGAGGATCGGCAGCAGCATCAGCACGAAGAACCCGATGGCGAAGAGCACGTGGCGGCCCCACGTCTGCCGGTTCACCCAGCACCACGCCGCCAGGCCGGCGAACACCGGCAGGGGGAGGAAGTGCCAGAGCTTCGGGACGTCGATCTCCCAGCGCGGGTAGATCGGCATCAGGCCGTAGGGCAGGAACACCTTGCCGAGGTAGAACGGCACCGCCAGCGATGCCATCGCCAGCCGTGACCAGAACCCGCCGACGAGGATCGTCTCGGTGCCGATGGCGCGGCCGTGCTGGAAGTAGATCGTGATCAGCCCGTAGACCAGCGAGATGAGGAAGTAGGGAGCTGTCCGGACGAGGTCGGCCAGGCCGATCCAGTTGCGTTTCCACCACACGTAGAGGAGCAGCGCCGGCGGCAGCATCACGACCGACGTCTTGGCGAACATCGCCATCAGGAAGCAGACGAGCGAAATCGCGTAGTCGACCCACCAGCCGGGCCGCGCGGCGGCGCCGTCGGCGCCGGTGACACGATCGTCGGCGCGGACGAAGTGGATCGCGGCCAGGAGCATGAACGGCAGCGAGAGGACGTTCTTCAGCTCCGACACCCAGGTGACCGACTCGACGGCGAGCGGATGGACGGCGAACAGCAGCGCGGCGAACCAGCCTCCCGGGAGCCGCATCACCGTCATCAACCGCCACAGCAGCAGTGCCCCGACGGCGTGGAGCGCGGTATTGACGACGTGGTATCCGGCGCTGTCGGGACCGAACAGGTGCCACTCCGTCCAGAAGCCGGTCTGGGTCAGCGGCCAGTAGTCGGCCTCGCCGAAGGCGACCGGCGCCGGCGGTGGCGGGGGGGGGCCGTAGCCGAGTTTGTGCAGCACCTGGGTCGTCATCGCCCGGAACGCGTCGCCGACCGGGCTGACCCAGATCTTCCGGAACGAGAACGGCCCCTGGGCGATCGGGTTTTGCGTCACCGCCTGATCGTCGTCCCACAGCCACGTGCCCTTGGTGGCCGGGGAGTAGCACCAGCCACACAGCAGGACGACGGCGAGCACCTTGAGGAGCGGCGGCAGCCAGCGGTCGAGCACCGCATCGCCGCCCGGCGCGGCGGAGCGGAGCGGGCGCGGCGTCCCCGGACGGACATCGGCGGGTGGACCTGGGCGGTGACGGCTGGGGACGCTCATGGTGGACGCCGGGCGGTGAGGACGACGGGACGGCAGGCACGACCCGCCCGACCGCTCCGGGATCCTAACGGAGGGGGGACGGCGAATGAAGCGGCACCGGCGGTTCGGGGATCCTGGCATGGACAGCCGTGGATCGCCGGTTGCTACGGTGCCGCCCTGCGGCGGGCGAGAAGTCGCTTCAGATCGGCGGCGTAGGGCCGCTCCATCGCCTTCACCGCGACGCGCCCGTCGGGGTCGGCAAGTTTGGGATTCACCTCGAGAGCCCGGTCGAGGTGGGCGAACGCCTCGTCGGTCCGCCCCCGTTCGGCGACGATCAGTGCCAGCGTCGCCCACGCATCGCCGAAGCCGCCACCGGTCAATTCAACCGCCCGCCGGGCCGCCGCTTCGGCCTCGTCAAGCCGGCCGGCCTCGCGGAGCGCTTCTGAGCTCCCGGCCGACGCGGTGAACGACAACGGATTCTTGCGGGCCGTGTCGGTCCACAGCGCGAGCGAATCACGCCAGACCGTCTGTCGGGAGATGCAGGCCGCGCCGAGGACGACGGCCAGCGCCGCGAGGATCCGGGCGGCGTGGCGGCGCCACCGGGGACGGCGCGCCAGCCACGGCGCGTCGAGTGCCAACCCGACGGCGAGGGCAAGGCCGGCGACGGGGAGATAGAGGTAGCGGTCGGCGGCGGGGCGGTAGATGGGGACCAGGTTGGCGACCGAGAGCAGCGGAACGACGACGAGCGTCGCGGCGATCGCGAATCGTCGGTCGGCGCGGATCGCCACGACACCCGCGATGGCGGCCACGGCGTCGATGACCAGGGCCACGGGCAGGGGGAGGTGGGCGAGCGAATGGAGGCCGTAGTCGGCGCAGAGATTCACCGGAAGGACGACGAGCTGCGCGTAGAGGGCGAGGATCCGCGGTTCGATCAGCAGCGCCGCCGCCAGTGAACCCCCCGGGTAGCTCGGCCGTGCCTCGAAGATCTTCGACGGGTTCGGCTCGAGGACGAATCGTGCGGCCAGGAACGCCACGACCACCGCTGCCGTCCCGCCCCCGGCCAGTTTCCAGAACGCGCCGCGGTCGTCGCGCCGCAGGGCGAGCCAGGCGACGGCGACCACGGTGGGGGCGGCGATCCCCGATTCCTTGCTGCCGATCGCCAGCAGCGCGCAGCCGATGCAGCCGAGCGCCCGCCAGACGTCGGGGCGGCCCGGGGCCGACCGGTGCCCGAGTGCGAGCGACAGGCCGGTCAGCGTGAACAGCGCGACGAGGATGTCCTCGCGGTAGCTCGGTTCGCAGACCGCCTCGGTGACCAGTGGATGGACCGCGAACAGCAGCGGAGCCACCGTGCCCGCGGCCAGCGGCAGCGCCGGGGCCAGTTGCCGCAGGAGCCGCCAGACGAGGACCACGTCGAGGGCGTGGAGCAGCACACTGGTGAGGTGGTACCCGAACGGCTCGCGCCCCCACAGTGACGCGTCGAGCATCAACGACGCGAGGTTCACCGGGCGGTTGAAGTCGAGGACGTCGAGGGCGAGCGTCTGGAACGACAGCACCGGCACCCAATTGGCCGGCTCGAACAGAAACGAGTCGGTCAGGATCTGCATCCGCGAGTCGTAGACGAGATCGGCCGACAGTGTCGGCCAGAACACCGCCACGGTCACCACGGCGAGGCCGAGGGCCTCGAGCCAGGGGTGGCGGGCGGGTGCGGAGGGCGGTGCCGCGCCGCGGCTGTCTCGGTTTGGGAGCGCGACGGAACGGGGCACACGGGCACCGGGAGGGTTGGCGGAAGCGGCGGGAACACCCGCGCCCCAAACTACAGCCGGAGGGCGGGCCCTGCGACGGAGAACCGCGGCGGCCGGCCACGCCCTCTCGAGGGCCGCCATGCGGCCAGCAGCGACCCGAGGCAGGGCGGACCGGCGAGCCGTCGGGCCGCAACGCTGTCGCGGTGCCCGCAGCGCATCCTGCCGCCATGCGGCAAGACACTTCCAGGGAGGGGCTCGGCAGGCTACCTTCGGTCGCACCTCGGCCGTGCCGATGCCCGGCACGATTTCGCAAAGGCCGATGTTCTCCGCTCCGTCGGACCGCCACGCGAAGGCAGGGAATGAAGGCCGCCACGATCCGGATGGTCGACGCCTGGTTGGGGATCCCCGCCTGCGCCGTGCTGACGGCGTGGCGCCGGTTGTTCGGCAGCCGCCGCCCCGCCGGCCCGGTGAAGCGAATCCTGTTCTTCAAGCTCCTCGAGCAGGGGGCGACGGTCCTCGCCTACCCCTCGCTCCGCGCCGCGATCGACCGCGTCGGGGCGGAGAACGTGTTCTTCATCGTCCTCGCCGAGAACCAGCCGATCCTC
Organism: Planctomycetota bacterium; assembly: GCA_018970785.1. Lineage (GTDB taxonomy): Bacteria > Planctomycetota > Planctomycetia > Pirellulales > UBA1268 > F1-20-MAGs016. Next base: position 87,091 of record JAGWVR010000002.1, on the reverse strand, counting down.
GATCTCCTCGGGATCATCCGTCCCGAGAACGTGATCACGATCCCCAAAGGGGGCGCGGTGGCGACGTTCGTCGCCCTGTGGCGGGCACTGTGGCGCGTCCGTCGCGAGCGGATCGACTCGATCGTCGATTTCGAGTTCTTCGCCCGATCGTCGGCGGTGTTCGCCTACCTCGCCGGGGCGCGGCGTCGGGTGGGCTACCACCGCTTCCAGGGCGGGGGGCCGTGGCGCGGCGACCTGATGACGCACCGGCTCGTCTACTCGCCGCACGTCCACTCGCTGCGGGCGATGCGGGTGATGGTCGAGGCCTTGTGGATGGATCCCGACCGGCTGCCGACGCTCGACCTCGACCAGTTCGCGTTCGACGAGTCGCTGCCGCTGCTGGCGCCGGCGGCTGCCGACGTCGCCGCGGTCCGTGACACGATCGCGCGGGCCACCGGTGGCATCCAGCCCCCGCGGCTGGTGCTCCTCAACGCCAACACCAGCGATCGTGATCTGGTCCCGCTGCGGCGCTGGGATCCCGAGCGCTACGCCGCCTTGGCCCGGCGCCTGCTCGCCACGCACGACGACGTGTTCATCGCGTTCACCGGCGCGCCGTCGGAGGCGGCCGAGGTCGAGCCGTTGGTGCGCGAGCTGGCGCATCCGCGCTGCTTCTCGATGGCCGGCAAGACGACCATGCGGCAGTTGCTCGTGCTCTATTCGTTGGCCGAGGTGATGGTCACCAACGACAGCGGCCCGGCCCATTTCGCGGCCGTCACCGGGGTCGACGTCGTCACGCTGTTCGGTCCGGAGACGCCCACGCTGTGGGCGCCCCTCGGCCCGCGCAGCCACGTCATCTGGCTGGCCCTGCCCTGCAGCCCCTGCCTCAGCGCCTACAACAACCGCCTCTCGATCGACTGCCGGGAGAACGTCTGCATGAAGGGCATCGGCGTCGAGCGCGTGTTCGACACGGTGCGCGGCATCCTCGCGGCACGGGCCCCCGCCCCGGCCGGGAACTGACGGCAGCACGATGGCGACCCCCGCCCGCGTCCGGTTTCCCGCCGCCGTGTTCCTCGACCGCGACGGCACGCTCATCGAAGACCGCCACTACCTCGCCGATCCGGCCGGCGTGGCGATCCTCCCCGGCGTGCCGGAGGCGCTCGGCCGCCTCCGCGCCGCCGGCACGCGGCTGTTCCTGTTCACCAACCAGTCGGGGGTGGGGCGGGGTTACTTCACGCTCGCCGACGTCGCCGCGGTGAACGACCGGATGGTCGAGCTCTTCGGCCTCGGGGCCGACCCGTTCACCGCGGTGTGCATCGCGCCGGAGCGTCCCGACGAGCCGTCGGTGTACCGCAAGCCGTCGCCGCGTTTCATCACCGAGATGCTCGCGCGCCACGCGCTCGATCCGACGGCGGCGTGGATGATCGGCGACGCACCGAGCGACTGGGAGGCGGGGATCGCCGCCGGGATCCGTGCGGCGGCGATCGTGGCCGATCCCGCCGCGGACCGCCACCGCGCCCGCCGGGAGGAGCTCGGTGTCGCCGCCCATCCCGGCCTGCTCGACTGGCTGCGGGCGGTCGTTCGCTGAGCGGGGCGCGCCGTCCGCGGCCGCACGATCAGGGGGTTGCTGGGGCCGGTCCTTCGCCGTCGGCGCGGAGGACGATGCAGGCCAGATCGCCGGTCGCGTTGCGGAGCGGCGCGGCGGTGTAGCCGAGATCGACGAGCGCCTCCTCGAGGCCCCGGCCGCGGTCGGGGAAACCGTTGCGGTTGACGTAGATCGCCGCGAAGCCGAGACGCCTCAGTTCATCGACGGCCGCCCGGGCGTTGGCCCGGTTGATGCGGATCACCCCCGCCTGCTGGTCGATCGTCGCCCCCTCGAAGAGCTTCGCCTGCAGCGCCGGCTGCCACTTCTCTCGCTCCCGGCCCTTCATCGAGCCGAACGAATAGCGCAGCCGCGTGCTGTGGAGGTAGGGGCGGAAGTGATCGTAGGGAGGGATCCCCGGAAGCGGTGCTTCGGGAAAGTCCATCACCGGCAGTTGGAAGACCATCGCGCCGGCAGGCAGCGCCGCCTCGATCTTCGCGGCGAACTCACGGTCGGACGCGACGCTGCGGGCAATCGCGGCGGCCTCCTCGGCCGTCGGGGCGCGGGGCACCTGGTCGGCGAGGATCACCAGGCAGGCCGCCGCCGCCGCCGCCGGCCAGCGCCAGTCCACCGCCTGGGCCGGGCGCCCGACGGCAGTCGCCCGCTGCCATGCCGACAGCCGCCGCGCGGCCCACAGCAGCGTGATCGCCAGGATCACGACGCTGTAGCGGCAGCCGCCGCGGAACATCGTGAATCCGATCGCACCGGCGATCGCGTTGAGGCCGCCGGTGGTGAACGTCAGCACCAGCCACAGCACCTGCCAGGCTTCCATCGGCACCTGCTTTTCGCGGCCGCTGACCATGTCGTGGACGGCGGTGGCGACCAGCGCGACCAGGCAGGCCAGGCCGACGATCCCCTGGTATGAGGCCCCTTCGTCGAGCAGCGGGGCGACCTGGCGGTGGGCCGTGGCGAAGTTCGCCAGCGCGTCCCAGCGGTGTGTCAGCGGCGGGATGAACAGGTCCTTGATCTTCAGCCCGTAGATCTCCAGCCACTTGTACTCGCGGACCAGGGCCCCGGTGTTGGGTCCGTGCGCGAGCCGGTAGGTCCAGGTGTCGACGTTCATCAGGGCGAAGGCGAGCGCCGCCGCCCCGATCACCGCCAGCGCCGCCAGCAGTGGGGCCCACTTCCGTGTCCGCAGCCACTGCAGCGCGGCGCCGACGAGCGTCAACTGGCAGAGGGCGTTGGTGAAGTAGGGGTTGTGGAGGCCGGTCAGGAACCCGATCCCGCAGGCGATCCAGAACCGCCGTGACCCGGGGGCGATACCCGGCTCCGTCGACACCCAGCGCCACACGGGGAGGAACAGCGGCACCTGCCAGACCCAGGCGCAGGTGATGTGGTACGGCGACTGGGCGAAGATGAACGGGCAGACGCCGAAGGCGAGCGCCGCCGCGAACGCCCACGGCCGGGTGCAGTCCGAGACCCGGGCGACGGCGTAGAACACCAGCGCCGCGAGGACATGGCCCGCGACCATCGCCAAGTTGAGTCCGGCGAACAGTCCGAACAGCCGGGCAAGCAGGCCGAACACGGCGACCTGCAGCTCCTCGACCAGCGGCCAATCGTTCCAATTGGCGGTCCCGGGGGCGCCCAAATCGCGGGCCTCTTTCCAGGCCAGCGGCCACCACTCTCCGTTGGCCGCCATCTTCATCATCGTCAGGGAGTGGATGACGTCCGATTTCTCCGGGTCGAGGTACGCGGTCGGCCGGGAGAGGGCCGACAGGGACCAGACGCCGTTGGCCGCGCACCAGGCCAGCACGCAGAGCAGGGCCAGCAACAGAGCGGCGATGATGTCGGCCCGCGCCGGCAGACGCTGGGCCCCAACGTCGGACGGGCCCGGCGATCGCGGGCGTGGGGGTGAGCGGGGCGGAGACGCCATGGCACGAGCACTGTGTGAGATCGATCGTGGGGCACGAATATAGCAGCCGGCAGGCACCGGACACCGCCACGGCCGGCGGCGACGATCAGGCTCTGGATCACGTGGTCGACCGCTGACGGCGGCAGTCGAGGGCGTGGAACCCGTGGTTACCGGACGACGATCGTTCGGCGACACGGGAGAGGACGATACGGTCGTCGGGCACCCTCTGCCGCGTCGTGACGATGGTGCGGAGTCGTCGGCGCGTGGTACGGTATGCCGTAACGGCCGATGGGAACGTCCGCATCACCGCTCCCACTCCGTCCGGCATCGCCCCGGGTTTGTCGGCATGCGCACTGCCCTCACCGCGTTCGGACTGTTCACGACCGGCTTCGTGGTCCACTGGCTCGTGTGGCGCGTCAGGATTCCCCTCCGGCAGACGGCCAGCCTCCTCGGCATCTTCGCGGTGACTCTCGTTGTCGGTCTGGCGGTACTCACTTCGCCGGCTGCCGAGGCGTTCGGTTGCCGGCTCGGGTCGCCCTGGGAAGTCCTCCATGTCGCGGAGTTCCACGTCGCCGCCATGCTCGCCTACGTGGTCGCGTACTCGGCGATCGAGGAACGCAGCCCGAGCATGACGATCCTGACGGCGGTCGCCGATTCCGGGCCGGGTGGCCTCCGCCGGGCCGACGTCGAGGGCTGCCTTCGGGGGCTCGCCCCGTTGGAGCGGCGGATCGACGCCCTCGTGCGTGACGGCATGGTGGACAGGAGCGGGGACGATCTCCGCATCACGGCCAAGGGACGCCAGTGGGCGGCCACCTTCGGGGCCACGCGGCGCGTGCTCGGGATGACCAAAGGGGGCTGAGGAGATGGATGGGTATCCGACGGTGGTGTTTGCACCCGTGGTCGGGTTGGCGATCTACGCCATCGCGCACCTGCTGCTGGCTTGGGCGACCGCCGCCGCTCCGTACCGCTGCCTGACCGCCGGGTTTCTCTGTGGGCTGGTCACGATGCTCGTCACGACGGCCGCCGCCGGGCGCACGGCGGTGACGTCCGTCGACCGTGCCTGGCTGTGCGCCTTGAACACCCTGTGCTATCTCGCCCTTGCCTTCGGGTATTTCAACTTCATCAATCTCGCGATCGCGTCGCTCCGCATCCGGATGCTCGAGGAACTTACGTCGTCCGGTGGCCACCTTCCCATCCGCCAACTCGAGGATTCCTACGGGACCGAGCGGATGATCGGCCTGCGGATCGACCGCCTTCTCCGCGGCGGGCACCTCCGTGAGGACGGCGGCCGGTTGGTGAGCGGCCGCGTGCCATTCCTCGCCGTCGCCCGCATCTTCGACGCGTTGCGGAAAGCGATCCTCGGGTCCAGCGCGCCACGGGCGCCGCGGATCGGGGAGGCCAGGATTGGCACGGGAGACCGGCGCGCATGACCCATCGCGACGAAATCGACTGCGACATCACGCTGTTCATCGCCTGTTACAACGAACAGCAGGGGATCATCGCGACCTTGGAAACGGTCCTCGGCGCACTGGCCGAGGTCGGGTGCAGCTACGACATCGTCATCATCGACGACGCCTCGACCGATCGCTCGGTCGAGCTCATCCGACGGTTTCAGCGGGAGCACTCCGGCGAACCGATCACGCTGTACGTCAACGAGGTCAATCAAGGACTCGGTGCCAATTTCGCGGAAGGCTCGTTCCGCGGCATCGGGCGGTATTACCGGCTGGTCTGCGGCGACAACGTCGAGTCGCGGGAGACGCTCGTGAGCGTACTGCGGCGGCTCGGTGAAGCCGACATGATCCTCACCTACCCGGCTGAGGTACGCGGGAGGAGCTTTTTCCGGCGCACCGTGTCCCGGACGTTCACCGGTCTGGTCAATCTTCTGGGTGGCCACCGGATCCGCTATTACAACGGTCTGCCGATCAACCTCCGCTACAACGTGATGCGGTGGCATTCCAATTCCCACGGCTTCGGTTTCCAGGCCGACCTGATCACGCGGCTTCTCGATCTCGGTGTCAGCTACGTCGAGGTGCCGGTCGTTCAGGAGGAGCGCGCAGGAGGAGCGTCGAAGGCGTTCACGGTCCGCAACATCTGCTCCGTCGGCCACAGCCTGCTTGAGATCTTCATTCGCCGCATCGGCCGGTTGGTTCACCCGCGTTCGCAACGCGTCGCCGATGGACGGATCACGATCTACGGTCCCGGGGGGAAAGAGTTCCAGGGGCGGGCGACCCGGAGTGTCGATCGCGACGTCGATTGACGACGCCCGTCGCGCCGCCGGGAGCCGCCGCGCTCCCGATGGCGGTCGTTCCGAACGATCGCCGGCCAACTCAGCCGGGGAGTGCCAACCGCAGCACCGCCTCCGGATCCGGTGCCCACCTGTCCCACGCCTCGCGGAGACGGGTGTCGTCGAGGGTGGTGTGGAGCGGGACGTGCTCGAAACCGGCATCGCGCGTGGTCACGGCACGGACCAGGTCTGCTGGGGCGTTGAGCGCTCCCGCGATCCACCGCGCCGCTGCGGCATAGGAAATGTCGCGCGATCCCGAGACCTGCGTGATCCCGATCAGCCGCCGGTCGCCGGCGAGGAGGATCGCGTCGATCGCGGTCGCCAGCGGAATCGGGGAGAAGACGAGGTCGCTGAAAGCCTCGACCGGCGTAGCGCAACGGAGTCGGCTGGCCCACGATGCCAGCAGTCCGGCCGCCGGTGCGACGACCTTCGTCAGCCGCACGATCGCGGTGGAATCGGGGAAGCGGGCGAGCGTGGCTTCCGCCGCCGCTTTGGTGCGGCCGTAGGTGGTCAGCGGATTCGGCGGATCTCCGGCGGGACGGTGGGCGATGGTCCCGTCGAACACGAGGTTCGTCGACGGGTAGACGACGAACGCCCCCGCCCCGACCAAGCGCTCGACGAGCAATGACGTGGCCCGGACGTTGATGCCCCAGGCGAAATCGGGATCGGTCCGGCACGTTTCCTGCGAAGTGATCCCGGCGCACAGGTAGGCGACGGTGATCCGCTCGGGGAGTTGCCACCGTTCCGGAGGTGCCGCGAGATCGACGGTCAGATCGCCGCCGCGGCCTGTGCGGCTCGTCGTCACCACCGGTTCTCCCCGCCAACGGAGGCGGGCGGCCAGCGCCGCCCCGATCTGACCGGCTCCGACCACCAGATTCACGCCATCCCCTTCGACCGTGCCGGTCATCGCCGGCTTCCGCGTGGACCGCACCCGATCGCGAACAGGTAATGCGCCATCGGCGTGAAGCCCGTGTGGACCACCTCGTCGTTCATCGAGAACAAGAACACGTTGTGGAAGAAGCGGGCGACGGTCGCGCGGAGGTCGGCACCGGTCTTGCAGTTGACATGCCCGGCCCGGCTCGGCGGCGATGCATGGGCCTGCGACTCGAGCGACGGGATGCCGACGATCAGCACGCCATGGGTGTCCAGCGAGGCGACGATGTTGCCGAGGAACAGGTCCTCGCGGTCGGCGGGGATGTGCTCGAGCACGTCGACGGCGTAGGCGGCGTCGAACGGGCCGGCGACCGGGCCGGAGAGCATGTCGTGGACGCGGGCGTCGATCGGCCAGCGCGCGTCGTTCCGCGCCTCGACGTCGGCGATAAACACCGGGTCGAAATCGACCGCCGTGATCCTGCCGACCTCCTGCCCGACGATCCGCGTCGCGAACGCATCGGCACAGCCGACCTCGAGGACGCGCTCCATCCCCGAGAGCATCTTCGAGACGAACTTGTAGCGGGCGAGCACGAACGCCAGCCGGCGCGGGTCGTCGTGCCAGACCTGGTTGCTCATCAGCCCCAGCTGGGTGCGGCCCGACCGCTCGGCGATCTCGAGGCAGCGCTCGTACTGGGATTCGCGGGTCCGTGCCATGGGCGACCTCCGGGGCTCACGGGTCAGGAGCGGGGCGTCGGCGGGGAACCGAGCCGCACCAGCGCCCGCCCTGCCAGGCGACCGCTCCGCATGTCGTCGATCGCGGTGTTGACGTCGTCGAGCGGATAGCGGCGACCGACGAAACCGGACAGGGAGAGCTTGCCCTCCGCGACGAGCCTGACGTAGCGCGGGATGTCGACATCGGGCCGGCTCTCCCCGCCGTGCGACCCGGTGAGCCGTTTCTCGAAGTGGAGCGGCAGCGTGGCGATCGCGGCGGTCGAGTCCTTGGGGGGCACGCCGACCAGCACCGTCCGCCCACGGGCGCCCGTCACCCGGGCGGCCAGCGCGATGACCTCGACGTTGCCCGTGTTGTCGACGGCGACGTCGACCCCGCCGGGGCCGACGATCCGGCCGATCTCCGCGGCAGCGTCGGTGGCGGTGACGTTGATCGTGTGCGTCGCCCCCAGGGACCGCGCCAGTTCGAGCCGGTTGTCGAAGCGGTCGAGGGCGATGATCGGATGGCCCCCGGCGAGGGCCGCTCCCTGGACGATGTTGAGGCCGATCCCACCGGCACCGAACACGGCGATCGACTCGCCGATCGCCAGCCGGGCGTTGGCGGTGACGACACCGAAGCCGGTCGTGACGGCGCACCCGAACAGCGCCGCCTGCTCCGGGTCGAAGTCCGCCGGGATCGCCGTGAGGCGGTTCTCGGAGACGACCGCGTGGTCGTTGAACGTCGTCACCCAGCCGGCGTTCACCGCCCCGAGCCGCGACCGGTAGACGGGCGTCACCGATTCCAGGCCCGCCCCCTTCCGCCAGTGGAGCACCACCCGGTCGCCCGGCCGGACGTGCCGCACCCCCTCGCCGCACTCGAGCACCTCCCCGCACCCCTCGTGGCCGAGGAGGTGGGGCAGGTAACGGTCGGGCCCCTTGACGCCGTCGATCTCGCCGAGCTGCGAGCCGCAGATGCCGCTCGTGAACAGCTTCACCAGCACCTGCCCGAGCTTGAGCGGCGGGATATCCACGTCGTCGACGACGAGGGGTGCGCGCTGCTCGACGAGGATCGCCGCCCGGGTCTTCACGCGGTCACTCGAAGAAGATGAACGAATGGTCGCCAGTGTAGCCCGTGTGGGCGAACCACCATTCCCACTCGCGCGGCGTGCAGAACATCTCGCAGGTGAACTGCCAGTAGAGGAGGTTGGCCTTCTCCTCCTCGGTGCGCCACGATTCGACGCACAGGTACTTGTGCCGGCGGCCGACCCGCTCGATCTCGCGGAGCGCGTCGTAGAGGTCGTAGCAGTGGAGGTTGTGGAGGGTGTTGAGCGAGATCACCAGATCGAAGGAGCCGTCGGGGAAGGGGAGCTTCGCCGCCGAGGCCTCGCGGAGAAACGGCTTGACCTCGGCCTTGGCGTGCTCGAGCGCGTAGGTCGAGACGTCGATCCCCGCCACCTCGACCCCCGGCACGGCCTGCGTGAAGTCGTACAGCAGAAACCCCTTGCCGCAGCCGACGTCGAGGATCCGGTCGCCCGGCTTGATCCCGTAGTGGGCGACCATCGCGTCGGCCACCTTCCGCCAGCGGCCGTCGTAGGAATAGCCGCCGTAGCCGGTCCGCCGGTCGCCGTCCCAGTAGTCCTTGCCCCACTGCTTGGCGAGCTTCGCCGCCTCGGCCTTGGGAAACTCGGTGACGCGGGCCACGTAGTCCCGTTTCGTGCTGCGGTGGATGGCCGACAGGAAATCGACGTACGCCATGGGGTCAGGCTCCGGACTGGCCGAGGACGGCCGCGACCTTGGCGAGCTGCGCCGCACGGCGGGCGCCGGGGTCGGCCACGGCGCCGGCGAACCGGCGGCGGTCGTCGGCCGGCAGGAACTCGTTGAGCATGATACAGCACCACTTGAGGCGGTAGACCGGAAGGAGCAAGCCGACACGCGACGCCAGTTCGCCGCGGTCCGGTGCCTGCGGTCGCAGCGCGGCGAGGAACGGCACGACGTGCTCCTGCGGCACGGGCACCGCGGGCTGGCAGAAGAAATCGCAGACCAGCTTCGCGGGATCGTCGTGGCCGGCGTACTCGAAATCGAGGAACCGGAGGCGGCCATCGGTGCCGAGGATCGCGTTGTGGAAGCCGAAGTCGGACGGGCTGAGGCAACGGTCGGAGTCGGCGAGCGTGGCGGAGGCGGCGCTGCCGACCGCCGCGAGCACGTGGCTGCGGAGCCGATCCCACGCCGGGCGGAGCCGACCGGCGACCAGTGCCGCGGCCTCGTCTCCGCGCACCGCCGTCGCCTCGATCGCGTCCAGACGCCGCACCCGGCCATCGACGACGGCGACGTGGTCGGCGATCGAGAAGCAGGCCTCGGCGGCCGTCGGCAGACCGGCGGCCCGCGGGTCGCACCGGTGCTCGTCGACCGAACGGAAAAACGCCGCCGCCTCGGCGACGTGCGCGGTGGTGACCGCACCGGGATGCAGCTTCTCTCCGGCGACGAACTCGTAGACGGCGAGGCCGGCGGCGGCGTCGGCAGCCAGGGGCCGCGGCAGCGCCCGCGCCCCGACCGCCCAAGCGAACGTGCTGAACCCGTAGTCCGCCGCCATCCGGTCGCGGACGTCGCCGGGATGGCGGTAATAGGCCTTGAGGACGACGGGGCTGCCCGCCGACACGACCATGAACACTCGGTTGTTGCCCCCTCCCGCGATCGGCAGCAACTGAAACTGAGCCGGGACTCCGGCGTCACGCAGCACCGCGCCGGCCCGTGCGGCCACCGCCGCCACATCCGCCGTTGCCGACCGGTCGCTCATCGCCTCGGCTCCGCCAGCAGTCGCTCGATATCGGCCCACGACCCGGCATGCTCGACCCCGACCGGCGGGGCCTGCGCTCCGGCCGGATCGAAGAGGATCCGGCGCACGCCGGCGGGGAACCGGGGGTCGGCGAGCAGCTCCGGCAGGTCGTCGATGAACGTCGTGCAGCCGACGGCCGCGATCCGGTCCAGTTTGCCCTCCTTCGTCTCCTCGAAGAACACCCGGTCGACGGGGAGGCCGATCCCGGTCATGTCGTGGAACGCGTGCCGCGCGAGGAACTGGCGGGCCGCGGCGTGGAGGTCGTGCCGGGGGCCGCGGTACGGGAACCGCGTGCGGTGGCTGACGATCGCGACCGGCAGCCGGGCCCGGCGGCAGCGGGCGAAGAACTCGGCCACGCCGGGAAACAACGCCGCGTCCGTCATCCGCGGGCCGTAGATGACGCCCTGGAGCTCGGTCCAGCGGTCCTCCTCTCCGATCGACCGGAGATGGTCGCGGACGGCGGTCTTCGAGGTCGCGGCGCCGTGCGGCACGAGGCCGAGGTCGAGGGCGACCCGGCCGAAGACGTCGTCGTAGCGGACGATCGTGTTGTCGAAGTCGACGCCGATCACCGTCGCGCCCCGAGCCGTGCGAGGACCGCCGCGGCCACCGCGGGCCCCGTCAGCCCGCAGCGTTCCCGCATCCACGCCTGGCTTCCCGCCTCGGAAATGAAGGCGTCGGGCGTGCCGCACACGACCAGCGGGGGATGCGGTCCGTCGCGGCGGCAGCGCCACTCGGCGATCGCCGACCCGAGGCCGCCGATCACGCTGTGCTCCTCGACGACGGCGACCGCACGAAACCGGCCGAAGGCATCGGCGAGGAGCGCCTCGTCGAGCGGCTTGACGGTGTGCATGCTGACGACGCGGGACGACAGCCCGCGGCCCGCGAGTTCGTCCGCGGCGGCCAGCGCCACCGACGTCATCGTGCCCATGCCCAGCAGGCAGACGTCGCTTCCCTCGCGCATCACGATCCCCTTGCCGACCGTGAACGTGGGCGGCGTCGCGTGGATCGTCGGCTCCCCTTTCTTGCCGAGCCGGATGTAGGCCGGGCCGGGCAGCCCCAGTGCGGCCTCGATCGCCGGCCGCACCTCGGAAGAGTCGGCCGGGCAGAGGACGGTGAGGTTGGGGAAGCAGCGGAGGATGCCGACATCCTCGCAGGAGTGGTGGGTGGGCCCGAGCGACGCGTAGGACAAGCCGCTGCCGGTGCCGACGATCACGACCGGGACGTCGTGGTAGCAGATGTCGACACGGATCTGCTCGATCACGCGGGTCGTGGCGAAGGGCGTGATCGTGTAGGTGAACGGCCGCAGGCCCGCCAGCGCCAGTCCGGCCGCCATCCCGGTCATGTTCGCCTCGGCGACGCCGCAGTTGTAGAAACGCTCGGGGCAGCGCGCGCGGTAGGTGTCGAACAGGCGGTTGCCGATGTCGCCCGAGAGCAGGACGATCCGCTCGTCGGTGGCGGCCAGTTCGGTGATCGCGGCGGCGAAGGCGTTTCTCATGCCGTCCCCTCCGGCAGGCCGAGCTCGCGGCGGGCCTTCCGCACCTCGTCGGCCGTCGGGATCCGGTAGTGCCAGTTGTTGTCGTCCTCCATGAACGACACCCCCTTCCCCTTGACCGTGTGAGCCACGATCACCCGGGGGCGGCCCGAGCCGTCGGGCTCCCGCGACAGCGCCGCGAGCACGGCCGCCATGTCATGGCCGTCGACTTCGGCCGCATCCCAGCCGAAAGCCCGCCACTTCTCGGCGAGCGGGGCGAGCGCCATGATCTCGTCGCTCCGGCCGGTCGCCTGCCACTTGTTGTAGTCGACCATCACCGTGACGGTGTCGAGCTCGTGGGCCGGGGCGAACAGCGCCGCCTCCCACACCGATCCCTCCTCGCACTCGCCGTCGCTCATCAGCACGAACTGCCGCGCCGGCCGCCGCCCGATCCGAGCGGCCAGGGCCATCCCCAGCGCGATCGGCAGGCCATGGCCGAGCGAGCCGGTCGCCGCCTCGACGCCCGGCACGCACTGGAGGCCCGGATGCTCGGGGAGGGCCCCGCCGTCGGTGTCGTAGGTGTCGAGCAGCGCGGGATCGAAGAAGCCGCGCTCGGCGAGCGCGGCGTAGAGGGCGGTGGCCGCGTGCCCCTTGGAGAGGATGAACCGATCGCGGTCGGGGTCGAGCGGGTTCCGCGGATCGATCCGCAGCGGCCCCCAGTAGGTCGCCACGAGGAGGTCGACGCAGGACAGCGACGAGCCGAGGTGCGGGGTCCCGGCCGCGTGCGACATCTCGATCACGCGGCCGCGGATGCGGGCGGCGATCGCGGCGAGATCGGCGACGGAGGTCATGGCTTGTGCACGTAGTCGGCCGGCACGCGCTGGAGCCGGTCGAGGTTCTTCTTCAGCCAGGAAATCGTCTCGGCGATCACGTCGGCGACCGACCGCTTCGGCTCCCAGCCGAACTCGCCGCGGGCCTTCGTGCAGTCGAGTAGATAGGCCGGATCCTGGGCGAGCCGCGGCGGCGTGGACTCGACGGCGTCATCGAACCGTGCCCCGAGCTGCCGGCAGATCTCCTCGACGACCTCGCGGATCGTCTGGTTGGTGCCGGTGGCGAGGTGGTAGACGTCGCCGGCGATCCCCCGACGGGCCACGGCGAGCGTGCCCCGGGCGACGTCGGCCATGTGGATGAAGGAGCGGACGCTCGTGCCACCCCCTTCGAGCTTGAGCCGGCGCCCCGTGAGGATGCAGAACACCGTCCGGGGGATGATCCGGTACAGCGGCTGTCCCGGCCCGCAGACGTTGGCCGCCCGCGTGAACGCGACGGGGAATCCGTAGGCCTTCCGGTAAGCCTGGAGGTTCATGTCGCAGGCCGCCTTCGACACGGCGTAGGGGGTGCTCGGGTTGAACGGCGCCGTTTCCTTCACCAGGCCGCTCGTGCTGCCGTAGACCTCGGGGGTCGAGATCTGGACGAACTTCTTGAGAAACTCGGCCTTCTTCAGCCGGTCGACCAGCCGGGCCGTGGCGACGACATTGGTCTGGTACCAGTGCTCGGGATGGTCCCAGCTCTGGGCGACCATGCTCTGGGCGGCGAAGTTGACGACGTAGTCCGGCCGGGCCGCGTCGATCACGGCGCCGATGCCGTCGAGATCACGGTTGAAATCGAGGGCGTGGAACGTGAACCGCTCGTGCGGTGCCCACCGGTAGGGGAGAAGCGCCTCGTCGGGCTCCGCGGAGCGGCTGATCCCGATCACCCGGGCGCCGTCGGCGAGCGCCTCGGCCACGAAGGTGGCGCCGGAGAACGAGTTGCTCCCGAGGACGACGAAGGTTTCGGACGGCGGGGCCATGGGCTCACTTCAGGTGGATGGCCTTCATCGTCTTGATGTTGGAATACCTGGTGTCGGTCATCGAGTCGGGGAGCTTGCCCGCCTTGAAGGCCCGGATCAGGTCGCGGGCCCCGTCTTCGATGGTGTGCCGCGGCGTGAAGCCGAGCACCCGGCGGATCTTGTCGGAGTTGATCCGGTAGGAGCGGATGTCGTCCGACGGGGTGGTGACGATCTCGATCTCTCCCTTCTCCGGCATCTCCTCGCGGACCACGTTCCGCACCACCTCGGCCGTCTCGGCGACAGAGTAATTCTGGTAGCCGGCGTTGAAGATCTGGCCGGCGATCGTGTCGTCGGGCGCCTCGAGGAGGAGGCAATACAGGTCGACCATGTCCTGCATGTGGAGGTTGGGCCGCATCTGCACGCCGCCGAACACCGTGATCCGGCCGTTGTTGACCGCGTGATTGGTGAGGATGTTGACCGTCAGGTCGAGTCGCTGGCGCGGCGAGTAGCCGCAGATCGTCGCCGGTCGCACGGCGACCGTGGTGAACGACGGCGCTTGCTCGGCCAGCAGCAGCGGCTCACAGGCGGCCTTGTACTTGTTGTAGAGCGACACCGGCACCAGCGCGTGCTCCTCGGTGACCTGCGGCGAGTCGCTGACGCCGTAGACGCTTCCCGACGAGGCGAAGACGAACCGGCGGACCCCCGCCGCCTTCGCCGCCCGCACGGTCGGGCCGAAGGAGTCGAGATTCACCGACTTGGAAAGGTCGGGGTCGAGTTCGACGCTCGGGTCGTTGGAGATGCAGGCCAGGTGGATGACCGCATCGGCGCCGCGGACAGCCCGCTGCACCGCTTCGTCATCGCGAACGTCGCCCACGAGGATCTCGAGCCGCGGATGACCAGCGACAGCCGCCAGGGCCTCCGCACCGTAGATGAACAGATCGAACACACGGACGCGGTAGCCGAGCTCGAGGAGCCGCGGCACGAGCACCGCCCCCACGTATCCCGCGCCGCCGATCACCGCCACGCTGTCGAAACGCCGTGCCACGTGCGCGCACTCCCGTCGCCGCGGATCAGTTCTTGAGCAACGACTCGATCTGCCGTGTCAGTGCCACCCGGTCGATCGGGTCGCGGTTGGCCACGCTCGCCACCGCCAGCGCGCCGGCCGCGTTTCCCGCCAAGCCGATGACCTCCAGCGGCGCGTTTTGGACCGCCACCAGCGCCGACACCGAGAGGAAGGCGTCGCCGGCTCCGATCCGGTCGACGACCTTCCCCGCCACCGCCGGAATCTCGATCGGGGTGCCGAAGCGCTCGCTGCACAGGCAGCCGTGCCGGCCGCGGGTCACGGCCAGCCGGCGGCAGCCGAGCGCTCCCTGGACCTCCCGGGCGAGCTGCCGGATGTCGCCGTGCCGGTCACGGGCCTCGATGCGGATCTCGTTCTCGGTGGCGGTCATGTAGTCCGCGGCCGGGTACTTGGAGAGGGCGTGGTGGCCGAGATTCCCGGCGTTGCACTGGGCGTTGACCGCGAGGAAGCGGGCCGTGTCGCGCATCAACCGCCGCGTCCGCTCGCCGAGCATGGCGTGGCCGAAGTCGATGACGATCACCAGGTCGTAGCCGGGAATCTCCCGCTCCAGCACCCGGCAGACCTCGTCCTCCTCGGCGGCGGAGGGTGCCGCGTCGTTGATCTCGTAGATCTCGAGGAGCTTGAGAAAGAAGTAGTGCTCGACGAGCCGTTGCTTGAGGATCGTCGGCGAGTCGCGGCGCGTGAGGAACGTCGGCCGGACGTTGGGCCGGAGCTTCTCGGCGATGAACGCGGCGTGCGACGGGCTGTCGCCGATCTGGGCCACCAAACCGACGTCGTCGCAGAACCCGGCGACGTGGTTGGCGGCGGCGAGGATGCCCCCGGCGAAGCGCTCGGCGGACTGCCGCCTCACGACCATCGTCGGCTCCTTCGACGACTTGCCGATCGCCTCACAGTACACGTACTCGTCGATGATCGGCTCGCCGACGAGCAGCACGCGGAGGCCGCGGGCGCGCTCGAGGTAGCCGAGCACCTCGTCGGCCGGATGGCGCTGCGAGAATCCCGCCAGATACGACTGCACCTCCGGCGCGAGCGTGCTCATGTGGCGATTGATGAGCCGCGTCGAGCTGAAGACGTCGCCGGCGGTGAAGGCGATCCGCCCGCCGACTGCAGCGACCGCCCGCTCTTCGTCGTTGATCTTGCCGGTCACGTCCTTGGACATGTCGGCGTAGTCGGGGCCTTTGACGTAGAAATCGGGGCGGATCAGGGCGATCGCCTCGACGGCCGTCGGGTGCGGGTTGATCGCGACGAAGTCGACACACTCCAGGCCGGCGATCACCTCGGCGCGGAGCTGCTCGGGGAAGGCGGGACGGTGGGGCCCCTTGTTGACGAACCGGTCGGTCGTGAGGGTCACCACGAGCACGTCGCCGAGGGCCTTCGCCTCCTCGAAGTAGCGGAGGTGGCCGACGTGGAGCAGGTCGAAGACGCCGTGGCAGTGGACCACGCGCCGGCCGGCCTTGCGGCAAGAATCGAGGACATTGGCCAGTTCGTCCAGACTCTTGTGTTTGCCCGACTGCTTCATCTATGGTCGCCGGCAGTGGTCACCGGCAGGGCCGGGGTGAGGCAGGGATTGCAGGGCACGGGCCCGATTCGTTTGTATTGCACCACCGGCCGATTGCAAGCCGGCGCCCGTGGCGCCGTGCCCGGTCGGTCCGCCTGCCGCGGACCGAAGGGTGTGGAGTCCCGCCGCCCCCGACACCTCCCAGGATCGAGCGATGGCCACCCGCAAACCCTGCATCGGCGTACTCACCGGCGGCGGCGATTGCCCCGGGCTCAACGCCGTGATCCGCGCGGTGGTCAAGTCGGCGACCCGCCTGGGATACGACTGCGTCGGCTTCCTGCGCGGCTACGAAGGACTCGTCGATCCGGTCAGCTACATGCCGCTCGACCGGCAGAACACGTCCGAGATCCTCCTCCGCGGCGGGACGATCCTCGGCTCCACCAACAAGGGCCGGTTCACGGCGCTGGTCGGGCACGGCGAGCGGGTCCGCATCGACCCTGACCTTCTCGCCCAGGCCGGCGACACGCTCCGCCGGCTCCGCGTCAGCGGCCTGATCTGCGTCGGCGGCGACGGCTCGCTGGCGATCGCCCAGCAGCTCTTCGAGCACGGATTGCCCGTCGTCGGGGTTCCGAAGACGATCGACAACGACCTCGGCGCGACCGCGTTCACGTTCGGCTTCGACTCGGCGGTGGCCACGGCGACCGACGCCCTCGACCGGCTCCACACCACCGCCGCCAGCCACGAACGGGTGATGGTCCTCGAGGTGATGGGGCGCCACGCCGGCTGGATCGCTCTCCACGCCGGCATCGCCGGCGGCGGCGACGTGATCCTCGTCCCGGAGATCCCCTGGACGTTCGAGGCGGTCTGCGCGCACGTCACGGCGCGCGAGGCGGAGGGGCGCCGGTCGACGCTGATCGTCGTCGCCGAGGGGGCGGCGCTCCCCGACGGCGGTCTCGTCCACGAGGCGACTGCCGACGCCCAGCGCCAGGTGAAACTCGGCGGGATCGGCCAGCGCGTGGCCGCGGAACTCGGCGCTCGGCTCGACCGCGAGGTCCGCGCCGTCGTGCTCGGTCACCTCCAGCGCGGCGGCACGCCGACCCCGTTCGACCGACTCCTTGCCACGCAGTTCGGCGCCCATGCGGTGGGCTTGGTACACGATGGGCGGTTCGGAGAAATGGTCCGCTACCGGCCGCCACACATCGAGGGGGTGCCGATCGCCACGGCGATCCACGAATTGTCGGTCGTCGATCCCGCGAGCTCGGCGGTGCGCGCCGCCCGCGCCCTGGGGGTGAGCTTCGGCGATGGCGTCGCGGCGACGGAGACGGCTGCTCGCGGCAGCGCCGCGCGTGGCTGACCGGCCTGCGGCAGGCTACAACTGTCGGCTTCGCGGGGTGGAATCGGACGCCGGTTCAGCCGGCAGCCCCCGGCGGAGGCGAGGCAGCGGAGGCGAGCATGTCGGAGTCGCAACGCGCGGCGGGGCGGGTGGCGAGCGTGATGCAGGAGGAGCGGGTGTTCCCGCCGCCGGCGGAGTTCTCCCGCCGTGCCCGGATCGGCAGCCTCGCGGACTACAGGCGGCTGTACGACGAGGCAGCCGCCGATCCCGGGGCGTTTTGGGACGCACGGGCCCGCGAACTGCCGTGGATCACTCCCTACGGCCGGGTCCTCGACTGGCGTCCACCCCACGCGCGGTGGTTCGCCGACGGCAGGATCAACGCCTCCGCCGTGTGCCTCGACCACCATGTCGCGGCCGGGCGCGGTGGCAAGACGGCGCTGGTCTGGGTCGGGGAGCCGACCGGCGAGCGCTGCGTGATGACCTACGCCGAGCTGCTCGCCGAAGTCTGCCGGCTCGCTGCCGGTCTCCGCAGCCTCGGGGTGGGACCCGGGCAGGTGGTCTCGATCTACATGCCGATGACCCCGGAACTGGTGATCGCGATGCTCGCCTGCGCCCGGATCGGCGCCGTCCATTCGGTGATCTTCGGCGGGTTCTCCAGCGAGGCGATCGCCGACCGCAACCATGACGCCGCGGCAGTGGCGGTGATCACCGCCGACGGTGGCTGGCGGCGCGGGGCGCAGCTCCCCCTCAAGGCCAACGTCGACCGGGCCCTCGCGTCCCCTCACCACCCGCCGACGACGGTCAAGCACGTCATCGTCCTCGAGCGGACGGGCCAGGCGGTGGAGATGGTGCCCGGCCGCGACGTCTGGTGGCGTGATCTCGTCTCCGGCCAGCCGACCGACCTGCCGCCGGCCGCGATGGATTCCGAGGATCCATTGTTCATCCTCTACACCAGCGGCTCGACCGGGAAGCCGAAGGGGATCAAGCACACGACCGCCGGCTACGTGCTGTGGGCGAAGACGACCGCCGAGTGGGTCTTCGACCTCCGCGACGACGATCTCTTCTGGTGCACCGCCGACTGCGGCTGGATCACCGGCCACAGCTACGTGACCTACGGCCCGCTGGCGGCTGGGGCGAGCATCCTGATCTACGAGGGGGCGCCCAACGCACCCCACGAAGGACGCTTCTGGGAGATCGTCGAACAGGAGCGGCCGACGATCTTCTACACCGCGCCGACGGCGATTCGCTCGTTCATGAAGTGGGGGCTCCAGCACGTCGAGGGGCGTGATCTCTCCAGCCTCCGCCTGCTCGGCAGCGTCGGCGAAGGGATCAATCCCGAAGCCTGGATGTGGTACCACGAGAAGATCGGTGGCGGCCGCTGCCCGATCGTCGACACGTGGTGGCAGACCGAGACGGGCGGGATCATGATGAGCCCCCTGCCCGGCTGCACGCCGACCAAACCGGGCAGCTGCACGCTCCCCCTCCCCGGCGTCGTACCGCAGATCGTCGATGCCGCCGGCGACGCCGTCGAGCAGGGCGAAGGGGGGTGGTTGGTGATCACCAAGCCCTGGCCCGGGATGCTCCGCGGCGTCTGGGGCGACGAGGCGCGGTTCGTCGACACCTACTGGTCGAAGGTGCCTGGCAAATACCTCGCCGGCGACAACGCGCGGCAGGATGCCGACGGCTACTACTGGATCATGGGGCGGATCGACGACGTCCTCAATGTCGCCGGGCACCGGCTGTCGACGATCGAGATCGAGAGCGCCCTGGTCAGCCACCCGGCCGTGGCCGAGGCGGCGGCGGTCGGCCGGCCCCACGACGTCAAGGGCGAGGCCGTTGCGGTGTTCGTGACACTGCGGTCGGGAAACCCCGACGACGCCCTCAAGGACGCGCTCCGCAAGCACGTCCGCCAGCAGATCGGGGCCTTGGCGGTGCCCGACGACATCCGTTTCACCGCCTCCCTGCCGAAGACGCGCAGCGGCAAAATCATGCGCCGTCTCCTCCGCGACATCGCCGCCGGCCGTGAGACGGTCGGCGACACGACGACGCTCGAGGATTACACGGTCCTGGCGAACCTCCGCAGCAACGACGAATAGCACTCGGTGGCCGGCCACTGGATGCGGCCGGAGGGGCGCCGGGCCTCCCTCGCGCACCCTGCCGCGCGGTCGGTACGCAAACGAAAAAAGGTCGGGCCGGCTCGCGCCGGCCCGACCCCTTCGATTCATCGCGTCAGCGTTCGTCGCCGCCGCGTCCGGTCCGCGGTGCTCAGACGCCCAGCGTCTTGAGGACCTCGACCATCGGATTGACGACCGGGCCGAGGATCGCGCCCACGCCCGGGATCGCCATCACCTTCTCGATCAGCTCCGTCAGGCTGCCCATACCCTTGCCGACCGTCTCCTTGACTGCCGCCCGGCCGGCATCGGGCAGGGCCGCCGTCCGATCCTTGATCGACGTCAGCGTGGGGAGGAGGTCCTTGAGGCTCGGGACGATCGACTCGGCCGACGCCGCGTCGGTCACGCCGCCGAGGGTCTTGGTGAGGCTGCCGAACAGGCCGGTGAGGTCCTCGCCGATCTTGACCGCATCGCCGAGGTTGGCGGGCAGTTCCAGGCCGGTGTCGGCCGGCTTGACCTCGATCTCGCGGGCCGGCTGGACATTCCGCGGCATCTGCACGTTCGGGGCCGCCATCTGGTTCCCGGCCGGCTTCTTGGCACTG
Source organism: Planctomycetota bacterium (assembly GCA_018970785.1). GTDB lineage: Bacteria > Planctomycetota > Planctomycetia > Pirellulales > UBA1268 > F1-20-MAGs016. Next base: position 67,002 of record JAGWVR010000002.1, on the reverse strand, counting down.
TTGTTCATGTACCACCAGGCGCCCAGGCCCAGCAGCGGCAGAAGCAACAGCGGGAGCCATGCCGGGAAGCCCGACCCGGTCGGCTCCGGCTCGCGGCGGGTCTGCGAGTGGGAGTGGGAGTGGTCGACGTGAGTCGAACGCCGCTCCTCGCCCCGCCGCTCGTCGTGGTGGCCACCGCCGGCGACGGCGCCGGTCGCGGCACTGACGAAGTCGCCCAGCGACAGCCCCTTGGGCAGCGCGCCGGTGATGTTCGAGGCCTGCGATGACAGCAGGCTCTGCACGCCGCGGGCGTCGATCTTTCCGCCCTTGAACGAGCTGGCCAGCTGCCCGAGGACGACCGGGGCCAGATACGTCAGCAGCGTCTTGGTCATTCCGGGCTTCATGCCGAGGAACGAGGCCAGGGCGTTGACCAGCATCGAGGTGCCGGCATTGCCGAACAGCGAACCGAGCAGGCTGCCGCCCATGTCGGCGGCGCGGCTGGCATTCGATCCACCGAACAGGCCGGCGAGGTTGCCGAGCATGCCCATGTCGAGGCCGCCGAGCGCCGAGGCGATCTGCCCAGCACCGCTGTCCGTCGACGCCAGCTTGGAGAGCCCGCTGAGCAGCGCCGGTACGGCTGCGGCTGTTGCCGACTTTGTCTGCCGGCTGTCGGCGCCGATCAGCGAGCCGAGGCTGCCGAGGACGGCGTCGTTGGACAGTTGGCCCGTGATCATCTCAACCAGATTCATTTGCAGCTCCAGAAGCAGAAGAAAAAACGCCGCCCGCCTGTCAAGCGGTGAACGGTCATGAAAACCGTGTACGGATCCCTCTCTTAGGGATCCGTTGTCTTACCCCCTTTTTCGGGTCGCCACAAGCAGCCCGCGGAACCGGCGCGGACGAAAAAAGGGGCTTCCGAACGGGCCGATCGAGCCGGTCGGAGGGCCACCTGGCGACAGCCGATAGACTTCCCGTAATGTCCGATCGTCGCCCAGCACCGGTCCCCGAACTGCTGTCCCCGGCCGGGGACCACGACTGCGTGGCGGCCGCCGTCGAAAATGGTGCCGATGCCGTCTATTTCGGACTCGATGTCGGCTTCAACGCCCGAGCCCGGGCGACCAATTTCACGCTCGAGGAACTGCCCCGACTCGTCTCCGACCTGCACCGCCGCGGGGTCCGCGGGTACGTCACGCTCAACACCCTGGTGTTCCAGGCCGAGCTCGCCGACGTGGCGCGGGTGGCGGCAGCCGTCGCCGCCGCAGAGGTCGACGCGGTGCTCGTCCAGGACGTCGGCGCCGCGCGGCTGATGAAGGTCGTCTGCCCCGAGCTGCCCCTCCACGCCTCGACCCAGATGACGCTCTCGAGCGCCGAGACGATGGTCCTCGCCCGGCAGTTGGGGATCGAGCGCGTGGTGGTGCCGCGTGAATTGTCGGTGGCGGAAATCGGGCAGATCGCGGCGGCGACCGATCTCGAGATCGAGGTCTTCGTCCACGGCGCGCTGTGCGTGGCGTGGTCGGGGCAGTGCCTGACGAGCGAATCGCTCGGCGGGCGGAGCGCCAACCGTGGCCAGTGCGCCCAGGCCTGCCGGCTCCCCTACGAGCTGGTCTGCGACGGCCGTCCGGTCGACCTCGGCGCCCAGCGGTATCTGCTCTCGCCGCAGGATCTCGCTGCCCACGCGCTGGTGCCCGATCTGATCCGCGCCGGAGTGGCGAGCCTCAAGATCGAGGGGCGGCTGAAGTCACCCGAGTACGTGGCCGCGATCACCCGTCACTACCGTTCGGCGATCGACGCCGCCGTCGCCGAGCGGCCCGCGCCGCTCGACGCAGCCGCGCGCGAGGAGATGGAGATGGTCTTCTCGCGCGGGCTGTCCACGGGATGGCTCGGCGGCACCGACCACAAGCGGCTGGTGCCCGCCACCAGCAGTGCCAAGCGCGGGCTGCGCGTGGGAACCGTGACCGCGACGCGGCGCGGACGCGTCGAGGTGGAGCTCTCGGGGAGCCTGCAGCGCGGCGACGGCGTCGCGTTCGGCGGTGTCGCCGACGATCCGTCCGGCGGGCCCGGTGGTCCGCAGGGGGGCCGGATCTACGAAGTCTTCGCCGCCGGGGAATCGGTCGGCGGCGCGGTTGCCGCCGGGCGGGTGGAGCTGGCCTTCGGCCGCGACGCCGTCGACGTCAACGCCGTGGCACCCGGACAGGCGGTCTGGAAGACCGACGACCCACGGCTCAGCGCACGGCTGCGCGAGACCTTCGCCGGGCGAACGCCGCGCCGCCGCCGGGCCCTCGACCTGACCGTCCGGGCGGTGGTCGGCGAGCCCCTCGCGGTGACGGCCAGGGTGGCGGGCTCCCCTGGGGCTGTGACGGTGACGGCAGACGATCCCCTGGAGCCAGCGCGGCGCCATGCGCTCGACACCGCCGTGCTCGGGGAGCAGTTCGGCCGTCTCGGTGGAACGGCTTACCGGCTCGGATCGCTCGCGGCCGAGATCGTCGGCGCGCCGATGGTGCCGCTGAGCGTGCTGGGAAAAGTCCGTCACGCGCTGGTCGCCAAGCTCGACGCCGCCTCCACCGACCGGGCGCCGCGGGCGATCGACGTCGATGCGGGAATGGCGCTCGCCGCCGCGGTGGCCGACCGGCCCGCCGCCGCGCCCACCACGCTCCACCTCCTCTGCCGGTCCGTCGAACAGGTCGAGGCGGCTGTCGGCCTCGGGGTCGCCGACCTGTACGCCGAGTTCGCCGACATCCGGCGCTACGCCGATGCCGTCCGGATCGCCCGTGCCTCGGGGGCGCGGCTGTTCACCGCCACGCCGCGGATCCACAAGCCGGGGGAGACCGGGATCTTCGCGCTCCTCGAGCGCCAGCGCCCGGACGGCATCCTGGCGCGGAACGCCGCCGCCCTCGACCACTTCCACGCCCGCGGTGTGCCGGTGGTCGGCGACTTCTCGCTCAACGTCACCAACGCGCTGTCCGCCGGGCACTTCCTCGCCGCCGGCTGCCGCCGGGTGACCGCCGCCTACGACTGCGACCGGGAACAGCTCCTCGCCCTTGCCGAAGCCGTGCCCGGCGGGGCGCTCGAGGTGGTGATCCACCAGCGGATGCCGCTGTTCCACATGGAGCACTGCGTGTTCTGCGCGGTGCTCTCGCCGGGGACCGACAAGACCAACTGCGGCCGGCCGTGCGACGACCACGTCGTCCACCTCCGCGACCGGATCGGGGTCGAGCATCCGCTCACCGCCGACGTCGGCTGCCGCAACACGCTGTACAACGCCGTCCCCCAGACCGGCGCCGAGGTCGTCGCACGGCTGCGCGCGGTCGGGGTCCGCGACCTCCGCGTCGAGGTGCTCGCCGAGTCGGCTGCCGAGGTCGCGACCGTCGTCTCCGCCTATCGCGAGTTGCTCGCCGGCACGCTCGACGCCCGCACCGTCCGCACGCGTCTGGGCGCGATGAACCGCGTCGGCGTCACGACCGGCACGCTCGAAACCCGGCGTGACCCGCTGGCGATCGTGTGACGACGCGGGCGGGCCGGTGGTACGGTCCACCGGCGCCGCTCACCAGTAGATGTACTGGAGGAACCGCTCCCGGTCGGGCTGGGGGAGGTCGTCGAGGCGGCGCACGACCCAGCGGTTCTCCTCGGTATCGACGAGCATCTTCCCTTCGGCGCCGAACTCGACGGCCTGGCTCTGCGTCCAGCGCGTCGTGAACCGGCGGCGACCGACGTCGGTTTCGACGTCGAAGTCGAGGTAGCCGTGGCCGAGGCGCACGGCGTGGACGCGGCTGATCTCGCGGATCAGCGCCCGACGGCGGAGCGCCGCATCGATCACCGCGCGGTCGGCCGTGGGCCAGTCGGCGAGGTCGCGGATCATCCCCAGCTCGATCTCGTCGCCGTTTTCGTTCCAGCCGCGCACCGACAGCCAGGCCTGGGGCCACGACGCCGGGAAGGTGCGGACGATGAACGCCGCCGCCGCCAGTGCCGTGCCCTCCTCGAGGAGCACGATCCGGTCGTGATCGCCGCGCTGGAAGCGGTGCCGGGACGGGTCGAGCCAGCGGATCCCCGTCGTCCGCCGTGGCGTGGGGGCCACCGTCGGCTCGTCGCGGGGCTGGTCCTTGTCCGTCTCGGCGAGAAGCGTGTCGACCGTCGGCTGCTTGGTGACCTGCGTCTGGATGCGCACCAGCCGGGCGTAGATCCCGTCGCGGGCGAGCAACTCGGCGTGGGTTCCCTGCTCCACCAGCCGGCCGCGGTCGAAGGCGAGGATCCGGTCGGCGTTGCGCAGCGTCGACAGCCGGTGGGCGATGGCGATCGTCGTCCGGCCGCGGACGAGCTCGGCGAGCGCTTCCTGGATCGCCTTCTCGGCCTCGGCGTCGATGTTGCTGGTGGCCTCGTCGAGGACGAGGATCCGCGGGTCGTAGAGCAGCGTCCGCGCGATCGAGAGGCGCTGCTTCTCGCCTCCCGACAGTCCGGCGCCGTGCTCGCCGAGGAGCGTCTCGTAGGCCAGCGGCTGGCGGCAGAGGAAGTCGTGGGCCCCGGCCGCCTTGGCCGCCTCGAGCCCCTGCTCGATCGTCGCGCCGGGGCGCCCGTAGGAGAGGTTCTTCCAGATCGTGCCGCGAAACAGGAACGAGTCCTGGAACACGATCCCGAGGCGCTCGCGCAGCTGCCGCGTCGACAGCTTCCGCACGTCGATCCCGTCGATCGTGATCGCCCCCTCTTGGACGTCGTAGAACCGCCCCAGCAGGTTGACCAGCGTCGTCTTTCCCGACCCCGAGCGGCCGACGATCCCGACCATCTCGCCAGGGGCGACGGTGAAGCTCACGTCGCGGAGGACCGGCTGGTTGCGGTCGTAGCCGAAGGTCACACCGGAGAAGCCGAGTTCGCCGCGCACCTCCGGCCACGGTGCCGGATCCGTGGCGTCGGGGATCGTCACCGGCGTGTCGAGCAGTTCGAGGACGCGCTGGCTGCCGGAGAGGAAGCTCGTCAGCCAGGTGGTGAAGTTCGAGAGCGCCCCCAGCGGCGCGTAGAACATCGCCAGGTAGGCGAGGAACGCGATCAGCTGGCCGAGCGACATCTTCGCGCCGATCACGTCGAGGCCGCCGACGTACCAGACGATCAACCCGCCGAGGCTGAACACGATCTGCATCGTCGCCGAGTAGGTGGAGTTGGTGCGCTCGACCCACAGCCGCCAGTCGGAGAGGTGGTCGCTGGCCTGCTGGAACCGCTCGCGCTCCCTCGGCTCCTGGGCGAAGGCCTTGACGACGCGGATCCCCGACAGCATCCCCGACAGCGCCGCCATCTGCTTGCTCGACGCGTCCCACAGCCGGTAGTGGCGCGGGTAGACGTGCCGCCAGAAGATCCACGAGCCGAGGATCACCAGCGGCACCGGGATCAGCGTGAACAGCGCGAGCTTGGGGTTGATCCAGACGAGCATCGCGCCGACGCCGACCAACTGCACGATCTGGAGGAGGAAGCCTCCGGTGATCTGGTGCATCAGGCCGTGGAGGACCTCGCTGTCGTGGGCCACGCGGCTGATCATCGAGCCGACCTGGTGGCGGTCGTAGTAAGCGATCGCGAGGTTCTGCAGCTTGTCGACCATCTCGCGGCGCAGCGATCCGGCCAGCCCCGTGCCGATCGTCGTCGCCAAGCGCCCCTTGAGGACGCCCACCACCGAGAGCACGATCCGCGAAAACGCCAGTGCCAGCACGACCACGAGGAGTGCGGTACGGAAGTCGGCCGGGGAGGTCGTCGCCCCGTCGGCCGCGCGCGCCGCGGCGCTGCCGGAGAGGACGTCGTCGACCATGTATTGCTGGAGCTTGGGTGGCACCAGTTCGGCGACCACGCCGAGGAGCGTCAGCAGGCACAGCGCGATGGCACCGCCCCGGTGGGGTGCGAGGATCGCGGCGACGCGCGCGAGGATCCTCCCCTTCTGCATGCAGCGCGGGCAGGATTCCTCGCGGACGGTCAGCCGCAGCGAGCACGACGGGCAGCGCGGCGGATCGAGCGGCCCCTCGATCGCGATCGGACTCTCGATCGCCAGCGGGGCGTCGCCCTCGGCGGGAGCGGCTTCACGCGCCTGTTCGAGGGCCCGCGAAACCTTGTGGAAGCGGGTCGCCAGCGCGTTGGAAAACCGGATCAGGTCGATCCAGCCGCCATCGGCCTTCACCTGGAGCGTGCCGCCGCCGACGCCGGCGCTGGTCCGCACCTGCTCGACCTCCGGCCAGGGGACGAAGCGCACGAGCCGGGCCGCCGGGGAGGCGCCGGCGTGTTCGCCGGCCGCCGGGGGGGCATCGGCGACGACCGAGAGGTGGTCGGCGGTGACGACGAGCCACTCCCGGTCGGGGGTGCCGTCGAGGGCGACGTCGCTGTCGACCGCGATGAGCACCGGGCGGTTGTCGAGCCCGGCGGCGTGCAGGCAGCGTTCGACGGCGGCGGGCGGGGGGGGGAGCGGGCTGCCGGCCGGCAGGGGCGCTGGCCCGTCGGCCGCCGGGGCGTTAGGCTCGTCGCGCTTCGTGACGGTGCGGATGGCGGCTTCCTTTCCTGACTTCCGGCGGAGTATTCCCATGGCTTACGCGGCGACTGGAGCGGCGGTTCGGCGGGTGGCGATCGGTGTGGCGATCCTGGCCGCGGCGGCGGCCCGGGCCGACGAACCCGGCTTCGAGCCGCTGTTCGACGGCAAGAGCCTCGCCGGCTGGAAGGTCAACGAGAACCCCCAAAGCTGGAAGGTCGAGGGGGGCGAGATCATCTGCCACGGCCCGCGCAGCCACCTGTTTTACGTCGGTGCCGACGCCGCCAAGCCGGCCGAGTTCAAGAACTTCCACTTCAAGGCCGAGGTGATGACCCGGCCGGGGGCCAACTCGGGGATCTTTTTCCACACCAAGTTCCAGCCGGAGGGCTGGCCGGCGGCGGGCTACGAGATGCAGGTCAACAACTCCCAGGGGGATCCGGTGCGGACCGGAAGCATCTACAACGTGGTCAAGAATTTCACCCCGCCGGCCAAGGACGACGTCTGGTTCACCGAGGAGGTGGTCGTCAAGGACAAGCAGATCACGGTCCTCGTCGACGGCAAAGTGCTGTTCGAGTACGTCGAGCCGGACGGGGTGACGGGGACGCGCAAGCTCTCGGCGGGGACTTTCGCGCTGCAGGCCCACGATCCGGGCAGCGAAGTCCACTACCGCAATATCCGCGTCAAGCGACTGCCGTAGGCGGTGGCGTCGGGCGTCCTCGGGGTCGGCCCGAGCCGACGGTGCGGTCGTCGTGGCCGGCCCGGCTGGCGCAGCGGGGTGGATGGGGAGACGGCGGAGGGGGCGGAAACCCGGGTTGTTCGCCGGCGGCGAAAACCGTACGGTGCCCCGATGGCGATCCTCGCCCCGCGGCTCCGCCGTGCCGGTCGGCGTGACCGGCGGCCAGCGCCGCGGTTTCCTCCGCGACGGGTGACCCCATGGTCGGTTCCGCGCACGCCTCCTCCACGCTCCCCCTCGGCATCCGCGACGACATCACTCAGTGCATCGGCCGCACGCCGCTGGTGCGCCTCCGCCGCGTCACCGAGGGCTGCCAGGCCACGGTCGTCGGCAAGATCGAGAACATGAACCCGCTGTGGAGCGTGAAGGACCGGATCGCCTGCGCGATGATCGACGCCGGCGAACGCGAGGGGCGGATCGGCCCCGACACCGTGATCATCGAGCCGACCAGCGGCAACACCGGCATCGGCCTGGCCTACGTCTGCGCCGCGCGCGGCTACACGCTCCGCGTGACGATGCCGGAGAGCATGAGCCTCGAGCGCCGGCGGATGCTCAAGGCGCTCGGCGCGGAGCTGGTCCTCACGCCGGCGGCCGAGGGGATGCCGGGCGCCGTGCGCCACGCCGAGGACATCAGCCGGACCAGCGAACGCTACTTCATGCCGCAGCAATTCAAGAACCCGGCCAACCCCGAGATCCACCGGCGCACGACCGCCGAGGAGATTTGGGCCGACACCGCCGGGATGGTCGACATCCTCGTCTGCGGCGTCGGCACCGGCGGCACGATCACCGGCTGCGGCGAGGTGCTCAAGGCGAGGAAGCCGGGGCTCAAGGTCGTGGCGGTCGAGCCGGCCAACAGCCCGGTGATCTCGCAGAAGCTCGCCGGCGAGCCGATCAAGCCCGGGCGGCACACGATCCAGGGGATCGGCGCCGGGTTCATTCCCGAGATCCTCAACCTCTCGATCATCGACGAGGTGGTGAAGGTCGACGACGAAGACGCGATGGAGACCGCCCGTCAGATGGCCAAGCGCGAGGGGTTGATGTGCGGAATCAGCTGCGGGGCCGCCGCCTGGGCGGCGCTGCAGGTCGCCCGGCGCCCGGAGAACTCCGGAAAGATGGTCGTCGTCGTCCTTCCCGACCTCGGCGAGCGCTACCTGTCGACGCGGCTGTTTCCCGAGTGAGCCGGCCGGTCATGCCGGCGGGGCGTCGCCCAGTTCGAGCTTGAGGCGCCGCGGCATCCCGATCCGGCCGAACATCCCCACGCTCCCCTTGGGGAGCCCGAGGAACTCGAGCTGCTCGAACCATCCCGGCACCTCGGCGCCCAGCTTGCCGACGGCCGTGCCGCGGAGATCGAGGCGCCGCAGCCCCTTGAGCTCCTTGAGCTGGAGCAGGCCGGTGTCGGTGAGCGTGCCGCCAGCGAGGTCGAGCGTGTGGAGGTCCTTGAGCGACTCGGCACGAAACCCGACGAGCACCGCGAAGGCGTCATCGGCCTTCGGCCCGCGGAGCGTGATCCGGACGAGTTTGTCGGCGACGTGTCCGAAATCCTCGCCGAAGCTCTTCCGCAGCCAGTCGGTCTCCTCCATCTCGATCTCGCCGCCGCGCTCGATCGTTTCGGCGGCGACGTCCTGCTGCTGTGAATAGATCTCCACCTTCGAGGCCAGCCACTCGAGCTTCGAGGCCTTGAATTTCACATACTCGTTGGCCTCCTCGTAGGCTTTCTGCAGCCGGATGAACGCCGCCGGATCACCGCCACGGTCGGGGTGGGCCGCCATCGCCCGGGCGAGGTAGGCCTGCTTGACGTCCTCGGCCGTCACCGGGGGCAGGAGACCGAGGATCGTCAGGCACGCCGGATGGTTGGGATCGGTGCCCCGCAGCGGACGGCCGTCGGTGCTCTTCTCGGTGGACATGGCGCGGGTACCTGGGGGAGCTGGGGAAACGACGGGGTCGAGCGTATCGCACGAACCCAGGGTCGCCAACGCGGGTCGTTCCCGGTCGACCACGCCGCCGCGGTTCGCCTTGATCACGTTTCCTCCGCGGCCTATCGTCGCGGTCGATGATCGGGACCGCACCCGCGGTCTCCGCGGCGGCCATCGCGCCCGGCACGACGCCGGGGAGCGGGCCGCGGGATCTGCTCGCGCGACGTGCCAGGGAGGGCGACCGTCATGCCAGGGGGAGAATCGTCGGGTTTCGGATCGCGGTCGCTTGCCGCGCTGTCCGGGAATGAACGTGACCGCGCGACCGGCCGCTGGCGCCGGCCGTGGCTCCGCGAGGCCCTCGTGGCACTGGCGGTGATCGCCGCCGCCATCGGTTGGCGCGCGACGACCGGCGGGAGCCGGGCCGTCGCCAAACCGCCGCGGTCTGCCGAGCCGGCCCCGGTCTCCCGACCGGCCGACGAACTGGTGGCGCTGGTCAACGGCGCCGAGATCCGGCGCGGGCAACTGGCGGCCGAATGCCTCGCGCGCCACGGGCGTTCCGTGCTCGATTCACTCGTCAACAAGCGGATCATCTCCCAGGCGTGCCGGCAGCACGGGATCGTCGTCTCAGCCGCCGACGTCGATGCCGAAATCGACATGCTCACCCGCCGCTTCAACGTGCCGCGTGCCAAGTGGATCGAGATGATCGGTCGCGAGCGCGGTGTCACGCCACGGCAATACGCCGACGAGATCGTCTGGCCGATGCTCGCCCTCCGCCGCCTCGCCGCCGGGGCGGCCGATCCGACCGCCGACGAGATCGCCGACCTGTACGACAACCAATTCGGTCCGGCCGTCAAGGCGCGGATCATCGTCGCCGGATCGGCGTTGGAGGCGGAATCGCTCCGCCGCCGCGCGCTGGCGGCCCCCGACGAATTCGGGGCCCTCGCCCGGCAGCACTCCGTCGACGTCGGCAGCGCCAGCGCCAACGGCTGGGTTCAGCCGGTGCGCCGGCACTCCGGCGAACCACGGTTCGAGGCGGTGGTGTTCGGGCTCGCCGAGGGGCAGATCTCCGACGTCGTCCAGGTGGCCGACCAGTTCATCGTCGTCAAGTGCGAGGGCCACCTGCCGGCCGCCGACGTCAAGCTCGCCGACGTCCGCGACCAACTCGCCGCCGAGCTCGCCGAGCGCAAGAGCCGGGAGTCGGCGACGACGGTCTTCCGGTCGTTGCGCGACGCCGCCACCGTCGTCGACGGCCTGACCGATGCCCGGGCGGCCGGCGGTGCCGCGGCACTGGTCAACGGCGAGCCGATCCCGCTCGACGAGCTCCAGGCCGTCTGCCTCGAGCGCCACGGCACCGACGTCCTCGAGGTGCTCGTCTCGCGCACGCTCCTCAAGCAGGCCCTCGACCGCGGCGGAGTTTCCATCGCCCAGGCCGACGTCGATGCGGAGATCGCCCGGGCCGCCGAGCTGATGGGGTTCCGCACCGCCGCGGGCGAACCCGACGTGGCGGCGTGGCTCGACAAGGCGACGCGGGATCAGGGGGTGCCGCTGCAGCACTACCTCGAGGACATCGTCCAACCGACCGTCGCGCTCAAGAAGCTCGTCGGCACGGTCCCGGTGACGCGCGAGGACCTCGACCGTGCGTTCGAGGCCACGTTCGGCCGTCGCGCCCGCTGCCGGATGATCGTCCTCGACAGCCAGCGGCGGGCCCAGGAAGTCTGGCAGTTGGCCCGCCAGCAGCCGACCGCGGAGCGGATCGGGGACCTCGCCGAACGCTACTCGGTCGATCAGGCGAGCCGCGGACTGCGGGGCGAGGTGCCGCCGATCCAACGCTTCGGTGGGCAGCCGGCACTCGAACGCGAGGTGTTCGGGCTCCAGGCCGGCGAACTGTCGGGCGTGGTGCAGATCGCCGACCGCTTCCTGGTGATCTATTGCGAGGGTTTCACCGAGCCGGCGCCGGTGACGTTCGAGGAGGTCCGCGACGAACTCTACGACGACATCCACGAGAAGAAACAGCGGATCGAGATGGCGCGGATGTTCACCCACCTCCGCGAATCGGCGGCGATCGACAATCATCTCGCCGGCACGAGCCAGTCGCCCACGGCAGCTCCCGCCGGCGCCGTGATCCCCGCGACCGCCGGGGTGCCCGCCGAGGCCCCGGTGCCGCGCACCGGCAGCCGGCGCGGCACCGCATCCGGCGACGGCGTCGTCCCGGCGTCGCTCGAAGCGCCGCCGGGAGCTCGGGGCGCCGGCCGTTGAGCCGGCTCGGTGGGTGAGGGGGGCCGCCGGCTGTAGAATCGGCGGTGACCGAGGAACCCATCCCGATGACGACCCCCGCCGACCTGCAACCGCCCACCGATGCCGCCGACGAGGCCGATCGGTCGACCGCCACCGCCGACGGCCCCACCGATCTGGCCGCCGATCGCGGTCCCGGCACGGCGCCGCCGCAATTTCGCCTCGCCGATCGCGTGGCGAGCCTGCCCCCGTACCTGTTCGCGCGGATCAATCAGCTCACCTACCAGCGCCGCCGGGCCGGCCACGACATCATCGACATGAGCATGGGGAATCCGTCGGATGCCCCGAGCCGCGCGGTGATCGACAAGCTCGCCGAGGCGGCCGCCGACCCGCGGAACCACGGCTATTCGCCCGCGCTGGGAATCATGAGCCTCCGCCGCGAGGTCGCGTCGCGGTATCTGAAAAAGTGGGGCGTGCGGCTCGATCCGGAGTCGCAGGTGATCGGCACGCTCGGGTCGAAGGAGGGGTTCGGCCACCTCTGCCTGGCGACGATCGGGCCCGGCGACGGCGTCGTCGTGCCGGCCCCCTCCTACCCGGCGCACGTCTACGGCGTCGCCCTCGCCGGCGGCACGGCGCACCTCTTCGACACCACCGACCCGTCGCGCTACCTCGCCGACATCGCCCGCGCCGCCGAGACGGTGCGGCCGAAGATGGTGATCGTCAATTTCCCCCACAACCCGACCGCCACGGTCGTCGGCCCCGACTTCTACCGCGAGGTGGTTCGGCTGGCGCTCCGGCACGGCTTCATGGTCGTCTCCGACCTCGCCTATGCCGACGTCACCTTCGACGGATACTCCAGCCCGAGCATCCTCGCCGTCGACGGCGGCGACCGCGTCGCGGTCGAGTTCACGACGATGAGCAAGGGGTTCAACATGGCCGGCTGGCGCGTCGGCTTCTGCGCCGGCAACCGCGAGATCGTCAAGGCACTGGGCACGATCAAGACCTACTACGACTACGGGATGTTCCGGCCGATCCAGATCGCCGCCATCGTCGCCCTCCGGCATGGCGAGGCCGACGTCGAGGCCCAGGCGAAGATCTACGAGCGGCGCCGTGACGTGCTCTGCGAGGGGTTGGCGCGGATCGGCTGGCCGGTCGCCGTGCCGAAGGCCTCGATGTTCGTCTGGGCGCGGATGCCGGAGTCGCTCGTGGGCCGGATGTCGAGCATGGATTTCGCCGCCAAGCTCCTCGAGGAGGCCGACGTGGCCGTCAGCCCCGGCGCCGGTTTCGGCGTTGCCGGGGAGGGGCACGTGCGGATGGCCCTGATCGAGAACGAAAGCCGGATCCGCCAGGCGGTGCGGCAGATCGGCCGCTCCCTGGCGGCCGATCTGCGCCCGTCGTTGACCGGCTGACGAGACCTTGTCGCTCAGCCCAATTCCGGGAGCGTCGCCTCTGCGGCGGCGGCCTCGCGCAGCTTCTCGAGAGCCTTGGCCTCGATCTGCCGGACGCGCTCCTTCGTCACCCCCAGTGCCGAGCCGACCTCCTTGAGGGTCTGAGGCTCGTGGCTGTGATCGAGACCGTAGCGCCGGATGATGATCGTCTGCTCGCGGGAATCGAGCCGGTCGAGGAATCGCCCCACCTGGCGGAGCCGATCGCTCTCGACGAGCCGCGACTGGTGCTCGTCGGCGCGGGTGTCGGCGGCGGTTTGGAGCAGGTCCATGTCGGCGGCGCGGAACCGCTCCCGCCGCCGATGCTCGTCAGGAATCGTCCGGGCGAAGTTCTTCATGATCGCCCACGAAGCATAGGTGCTGAACTTGTTGCCGCGGGCGTAGTCGAACTTCTCGACCGCCTTGATCAGCGACATGTTCCCGTCGCTGACGAGGTCGAAGAAGCTGTCGCCCGACGACACCCGCCGCTTGGCGATCGAAACCACGAGGCGGAGGTTGGACCGGACGAGACGGTTCTTCAGCGTCACCACCTCCTCGTACAGGCGCTCGATCTGGTCCATCAGCCGGCCGCTGGGACGCTGCGGATCGAGTTGGGAGCGGAGTTCGCTCGCCTTGTACTTGAGGTAGTTGAACTTGCGGAACAGCCACACCTCCTGCTCACGCGTCAGCAGCGGGACCTCGTAGAGGCTCGCCAGGTAGGCCGGTAGGCCCGACGGGCGGCGGACACGGCGCGCGGCCTCGTCGAGCCCGGGGAACGGCTGGTTCACGACCTCCTCGGCGCTGCGTCGGGCGAACAGCGCGTTGGGGATGTAGTCGAGCGGCAGCTTGAGCACCTGCTCGCAACGCTGGGCGAGGATGATCCGGTAGATACCGGCCCGGCTGCGATGGTAGCGCTGGGCGATCGAGTCGACCGATTCACCACCGAGGTGGAGTTGGTAGATCCGCACGCAGACTTCGGGTCGGAGGTTGCCGTCGACCGCCGGAAAGACCTCGGCACCGGGATGCTCGCGGTCGTGCTGCTTGATCGTGTAGCGGATCGTCTCGACGCTGCGGTTGAGCCGCCGCGCGATCCGCCGGTGGATCTCTGCGGGGGTCGCACCGAGACCCGCCAACCGCCGCGCCCAGGCGATGATCCGCGCGTGTTCGTCGACGGAGAGTTGGCTGAAACGCGTGCCGCGCTCGACCCGCAGCGGGTTGTCGGCCACGAACCGATCGACCGTCGTGGGACGGAAGCCGACCCGGCGCCGCCCGCCGAGCTCGATCGTCTCCGGGACCAGTCCGTGCGTCCGCCACCGTGAGATCGTCTTGGTGGAAACGTTGAACCGTCGCGCGACGTCCTCGATCGACAGCAGCGCGGCGGAGTCGCCACGCGTCTGGTCGGCCGAGAGGGCCACGGTGGCATGCCGTTGACCGTCGTCACCCTGATCGAGCTGGTCGAACTGGCCGAGATCGTCGGTGACGGTCAGCCCCGGCGCCGCACCGGCGCCCGAGAGATCCCGTTCAGCCTCGAGAAACCGGACAAGAGAATCGTCTGCTGTCGAGCGCATGGCATTCCTCCAGGTCCGGCGATCCCTCGCCGGGGGGTGGGTCGGAGCGGCCCCTGATGGCCCCGACACCGTCATCGCGGAGAAACCGTCGACCGTCGTCACCGACGCATCGGAAGGCGTTCGCGGCACGGACCCGCAGGTCGATGTGGCCGCCGATCGCTCGTCCGGAAAATCGCGGGAGTCATCCCTGACACCCGTCTGCCCCTTCACGGCTTCCCAAAGTTATACGCCCATGGGCCCGAAATGTTCTGCAGCCCGGAGCGCGATCTTGACTTTTTTCCTGGCGCGGCTTCGCGGCCCCCTTCTTGCCCCGATCATCTGCTCTGAAGTTGAACCACGGCAGTGGTTTAGGACGAGGCCCTGAATGCGCCTGGGACACCTTCCCGACCGAGACGATCAAAGAGTCCGTTCGGTTTGGGAAGGCTGGGGCGATGGACACTTTGGCCGACCGTCGGCCGAAGACCTCCCGAACGGCCCGGCGGGCGGCGGTCCGCGGCTTGACTGACGGAGAAACCTGTGGGATTCTGCGTGGTTCTCAAGGACGAGTCCATCGGTCGCCGGCATTCGCCTCGAGGCGTCAGCCGGTGATTCAGGACCGTTGATGATCGCCTCCGTGAGGTGGCGTTCGCGATCCTGCCGATGTGGATGATCCGGGCTGACGTCGGCTCCCGGACCTGTCGGCCGGGCCGCGGTGTCGGTGGTGCGACCGGCGCGGGATTCCTGCGGCGCGTTCGCAGCCGGCCCCGAGTGGCAGCTTCGGGTGTGCGGCACCGCGGACGAGACGCGGTGGGTGGGACAAAACGAGTCGTGCCCCGCGGGCTCGTGCCGTCATGCGGCCGGTAACGGCCGTCGGCAGGCGCGGGTTTCATTGGTCGACGGAGTCAGCAGCCATCGAGAAGCAGCATCGCATCAACGAACAGATCCGGATTTCGCCGATCCGGGTGATCTCGGCAGAGGGGGCCCAGTTGGGCATCATCTCCACCGACGAGGCGCTGGCCCGGGCCCGTGAGGCGGGCCTGGATCTGGTCGAGGTGGCACCCAACGAGAAGCCGCCCGTCTGCCGGATCATGGATTTCGGCAAGTTCAAGTACCAACAAAAGAAGAAACAGCACCGCACCCACGTCCACCAGACGAAGATCAAGGAAATCCGGCTTCGGCCCAAGACCGGCGACCACGACATCGAGTTCAAGGTCAACCAGGCCCGCGGATTTCTCCAGCACAAGGACAAAGTGATCGTGTCGGTCGTGTTCCGTGGACGTGAGTTGGCCCACATCGACGAGGGGCAGCGGGTGATGCGCAACATCCTCGAACAACTCGATCCTGTCGGGAAGGTCGAGTCGCCGCCCCAGCAGATGGGACGCCGGCTCGTTTGCACGCTCACCCCCCGTTGATCGCTGCAGCTCAACGTTTCGAGTCACCCCGTTTTTCCGGAGAGCCGACCGATGCCCAAGCAGAAGACCCACAAGGGTGTGCGGAAGCGCTTCCGTCTCACCGCCAACGGCAAGGTGAAGCACCGCCGCGCCGGTACGAGCCACCTCCAGGTGAGGCTGACGGCGAAGCGGCGGCGCAATCTCCGTGGCACCGGTGTCCTCGCCTCGGTCGACACGCCGAAGATCGTGGCGGCCCTCGGCAAATACAGCTACTGATCCGCCGCGCCGGTCGGCGCCGACCATTCCCGGGGCGTTCCCCCCGGTCGGCGGCGAGTGTCATTCCCCAACCGATCCCCGTCGTGTAGCCTCTACCCTCCTGCAACAGACCACCTCCGGGTTCATCCCGGAACGATTCCGGAAATCCGAGCCATGCGCACCAAGAGCGTCGTGCCCCGTCTGCGGGCCAAGAAGCGTCTGTTCAAGCGGGTCAAGGGTTCGGTCGGCGGACGTCGGCGTCTCCTCCGCACCGCCAAGGAATCGATCATCCGTTCCGGCGTCTTCGCCCGCCGCGACCGGCGGCGGCGGAAGCGCGATTTCCGGCGCCTGTGGATCGTGCGGATCAATGCCGCGGTGCGGCAGCGTGGCCTCCGCTACAGCCAGTTCATCGCCGGCCTCGAGAAGTGCGGCTGCGAGCTCGATCGGCGGACCCTCGCCGAGATGGCGGTGCTCGATCCGACCGGATTCGACGCCGTGGTCGAGCGGGTCCGTGCAGCGCTCGGTGCGCCGGCTCCCGCGGGCGCTGCCTGAGATCCGGCGGCGTTGGGCCCGGCGTCGGCTGCCGGCGGTGTCGGAGCTGACGGCCACGGTCGTGGGCTCGCTGCAGGTCGGCCGTGGTCGCTCCCGGCGGACAGACCCGGCGGTCGTTGCCCCCACGGGAAAGGATGCTCAGTCGCGTGGCTGACGTGTCGCTCGACGAATTGATCGGGGAGATCGGCCGCTGCCGCAGCGCTGCCGAGGACCTCCTGGCCGGCGCCGCCGATGCCGCCGCCGTCGAGCGCGCCCGGGTGGAACTGCTCGGCGCCCGCAGCGGCCGGCTCAAGGCGATCCAGAAGTCCCTTTCCGCAGTCGATCCGTCACAGCGGCGCGATGCAGGGAGGCACTTCAACGAACTCAAGGATTGGCTCGCCGCCGCACTGGCCGCGGCCCAGGAGCGGGTCGCGGCACGGCCGGAGCGGGTGGTGCCGATCGACGTCACGCTCCCCGGCGCGGCAGCGCCCCTCGGCCACGTCCACCCGATCACGCAGACGATCCGGCGCGTCGAGGAGATCATGGCGCGGCTCGGTTTCGAAAGCGTCGACGGGCCGGAAGTCGAGGACCAGTGGCACAATTTCGACGCCCTGGCGATCCCACCGGAGCACCCCGCCCGCGATCCGCTCGACAACTTCTTCCTCGCCGTCGCCCGGGGCGCCGAGCCGCTGCTGCTGCGCTCCCAGACGAGCACCGTGCAGATCCGGGTGATGGAACGGCGCCGACCACCCCTGCGGATCGTGTCGCTGGGGCGCGTCTACCGCCCCGACACCGCCGATGCGACCCACTACCCGATGTTCCATCAGGTCGAGGGGCTGCTCGTCGAGCCGGGGGCGACGATGGCCCATCTCAAGACCACCCTCCGCCTCCTCGCCGTCGGGTTTCTCGGGCCGGGAGTCCGGGTCAGGTTTCGCCCGTCGTTCTTCCCGTTCACCGAGCCGAGCGTCGAGGTCGACATGGAGTGGGGCGGCCGCTGGGTGGAGATGGGGGGTGCCGGAATGGTCGATCCGGCGGTCCTCGCCGCTGTCGGACTCGACCCGGAGACCGTCTCGGGATTCGCCTTCGGTCTGGGGGTCGAGCGGATCGCCGCGCGGCGCCACGGCGTGGCCGACATCCGCGACTTCTACCGCAACGACGTCCGCTTCCTGCGCCAATTCTGAGCCTGCAGCGGCTGCCGCCCCGACGCCCTCCCGCCCGCCGCCGCGGGGATGACGATTCTCAGGAGCCCCCGATGCTCGTCTCCCGTGCCTGGCTGTCCGATTACGTGCGGCTCGACGAACCGGCCGCGGCGCTCGCCGAGCGGCTGCTGATGGCCGGCCTCAATCTCGAGGCGCTCCACGGCTCGGGCGACGACGCGGTCATCGAACTGGAGGTGACGAGCAACCGGCCGGACTGTCTCGGTCACGTCGGTGTCGCACGCGAGTTGGCGGTCCTCCTCGACCGGCCGCTCCACCTACCCGACCCGCGCCCCGCGGAGACCGGCCCGCCGTCAGGGCTGACGGTCGCGATCGACGACGCCACGCTCTGCCCCTGCTACACCGCCCGCGTGATCCGTGGCGTGCGCGTCGGGCCGAGCCCCGACTGGCTCGAGGCGCGGTTGCGCGCCATCGGCGTCGAGCCGGTCAACAACGTCGTCGACGTCACCAACTACGTCCTCTTCGAATGCGGTCAACCGCTCCATGCCTTCGACCTCCGTGCCCTCCATGGCTCCCGGATCACCGTGCGCCGGGCCCGTGACGGTGAGGCGTTCACGGCGCTCAACCACCGCGACTACCGCCTCACCGCCGCGATGGGGGTGATCGCCGACGAGCGCGGACCGGTGGCGCTGGCGGGAGTGATGGGGGGGTTGGGAACGGAGATCGGCCCGGCGACGGTCGACGTGCTCCTGGAATCGGCGCAGTTCGCCCCGCTGGCGGTCCGCGCCGCGGCCCGCGGTCTGGTGCTCTCCAGCCCGTCGTCGTACCGCTTCGAGCGCGGACCCGATCCCGCCGCGGTCGACTGGGCGAGCCGCCGGGCCTGCGCGTTGATCCTCGAGCTGGCCGGCGGCGTTCTCGCCGCCGGGGTCGCCACCGCGGGCACGCTCCACGCGCCTCAGGCGACGATCCCCCTGCGCGCCGGGCGGGCCGCCGAGGTCCTCGGGATCGAGATCGACCAGCAGCGGCAGCGGCGGATCCTCGGCGGCCTCGGGTTCGTCGAGGCCGCACCGCCTTCGTCGCCTGCGCGCTGGCGGGCCCCCTCCTGGCGGCGTGATTGCACCCGCGAGATCGACCTGGTCGAGGAGATCGGCCGGATCGAGGGCTACGCGGCAATCCCCGACTCGATGCCGCTGGCGACACGCCCGGTGGAGGTCGCCCCGCGGACGCGGATCGTGCGGGTGGCGACCGACTGCCTGGCGGCGATCGGACTGTGCGAGGCGCTGACCCGCAGCGTCGTGCCGGCGGCCGCGGAGGAGGCAGGTAGCCCGTGGACGACCAGCCCGCCGCTGATGATCACGCCGGCGCTGGTGCGCGGCGCCGATCGGCTGCGGAGGTCGCTCGTTCCGAGCCTGCTCGAGGCCCGGGCGGGCAACGAAGCGGTCAGCGCCGGCCCGGCGGATCTGTTCGAGGTGGCCCACGCGTATCTCGCCGGCGACGCCGGCGGCCGGTCGGCCGAGGAAGGCCCGGTCGACGAGCCGTTGCTCGTGGCGCTGGTGAGGGGCGGGGACTTCGCTGCCGCCAAGGGGGCAGTCGAAACGCTCCTGCGGCGGCTCCGGATCGGCCCCTGGGACGGCACCGCCGGCCATGCCGGTGTGGAGTGGCGCCCGGCGGATCTCGGACCGTTCACGGCAGGGCGAGCGGCCGAGATCGTCCTCCACCGGCCGGGCCACCCGGCGGAGCGGATCGGCGTCGCTGGCGAGGTCGCCGCCTCCGAGCGGACGCGGCTGTCGCTATCCGCGCCGGTGGCGGCCGCCGAGGTGCGGCTCGACCGGCTCGAGTTCGCCCTCGGCGAGGAGGTCGTGCTCGTGCCGACGAGCGACTCTCCGGTCGTGCTCCGCGACGTCAACCTCGTCGTCGGCCGCGCCGTTCCGTGGGGGATGGTGTGCCGGCTGATCACCGCCGCCGGCGGCGCGCTGCTCGAGCGCTGCGAGCTGGTGCAGGTCTGGGAGGATGCCGAGCGCCTCGGCACCGACCGCAAGAGCTTCGTGGTCTCGCTCGCCCTCCGCCCCCGATCGGGGAGCATCTCGGGCGACGAGGCCAACACCGCCGTCGGCCGGATCGTCGAAGCCTGCGCCGCCGGGGTCGGGGCGGAACTGCGGCGGTAGCCGTCCGGTCCGCCCGGTCAGCGGTCGGCGTAGACGCGGGTCACCTCTTCCTTGGTGATCGGCGCCGGTTGGTCGTCGGTGGTGAGCTGAATCTGGACGCGCTGGTCGCCGGGCCGACGGCCGCGGATCCGCACCCTGTAGACTGCTTCCTCGGCCGGTGCCAGCCGCGTCAACGGCTCGAACGTGATCGCCAGGTTGTCGAGCCGGTACGGCACCGGGCCCTTGGCCGCCACCGGCTCGACGTCGCCGAGCAGCGTGGCGACGAGGCGGACGCCGCTGGCCGCCTTGGTGCCCTGGTTGGAGACACGGACGACGTATTCGGTGAGCCCGCCGACCTCGATCGGATCCTCGCTGTCGGTGACCTCGAAGGACAGTGCCGCCAGGCCTTCGACCTCGATGACGTGGACCGCCTGGTCGGCAAGTCCGCCGCTGGCTCGCGCTGCCGCGACGATCTTCTGCGGCCCCAACTCCACCGGCATCACCACCAGTTCGACACCGCCGGTCTCGGCCGCCGGCAGTTCCTCGAGGTTCCACAGCACGCGGTGGGAGCGCTCGTCGTAATAGCCGGCGTTGTTGGTGCGGACGAACTTCAGACCGGCAGGCAGTTGGGCGACCAGCTCGACATCGCGCGCCGGCGCCGTGCCGGCGTTGTGCATCGACAGCAGGCAGGTGGCGGGGCGCTGCAGGTAGCGCCGCGCGGGGATCTCGGCGGCGACTTCGAGCGTGGGCGCGGTGACCTCGAGTCGGACCGGGGTGACGACCTCCAGCGCGCCGTCGGCACGGGCGACGAGTTGGAGACTGTGCACGCCGGGACCGGTGGTGCCCAGCTCGAGGTCGATCGACCGCGACTGCCCCGGGGCGAGGCGGCCGACGTCGAATTCCAGTTCGCGGCCGGCCGGATGGGCCAACCCCTCGGGCACGACCCCCTCGAGGACCACGCCGGTGGCGGTGCCGGTGCCCGGATTGCTGACGGTGATCGCCAGTGGGAGGCTGCCGCCGACGAGCACCGGCTCGGTCGGCCGCGCCTCGAGGACCAGCGCGGGCTTGGTGGCCCGCGCCCGAACGGCCGCCTCGGCACGGAACGTCACGCTCGCCAGGCTGCCGATCTCCCCTTCGAGCGTCGGCATCAGCTCGACGGCGACGCGGACCTGCGACCCGGGAGGCAGCGTTCCGATCCGCCACACGAGGTCACCGGTCGCGGCATCGGCCCCGGGGCTGGCCGGGGGGCTGGTCGCGACGAGCGTCGTTCCGTAGGGCACCGTGTCGTGAACGACGACGTCCTGCGCGACGGCGGCGCCGACGTTGCGCACGAGGATTTCGTAGCGGCATGCCTGGCCGACCTGCACCTCGCGCGGGCCGCGTTTCTCGAGCGTGAGTTGCGGTGTCTGGACCCCCTCGAGCTGCTTGGGGCCGGGGCGCCCCTGTCCGGCCGTGACCGTGCGCGACGCCCCCGGCATCGTCGGCGTCGCAGGGATGCCGACGGATGGCTGCATGCCGGGCAGCGGGGAGGGACCGTTCGCGGTGCCGAGCGGGGGCGCGGCCGCGAACGGCGATCCGGCCGGATTGCCGCTCACCGGTCCCGATCCCGGTGCCTGCCCGCCGAAATGTGGCGGCAGCGCGTCGATCGGAATCGGGGCGTCGGGATCGTCGAAGCCGCTTGCCGCCTGCAGCGGTGCCACGGGAGACGACGGCGCGGGCGCCAGGGGAGCTGGCGCCGGTCGGAGCGGTGGTTGCCGTCCCACCGCCGCGCCCGGTCCGGCCACAGGGGCCGGCTCCCCAACAGGCAGCTCACCGGAGCCGGTCAGCGGTGCCGGGGGATCGTCAACGGGCAGTTCGTCAACCCCGGGCGCGACCGGTTCCTCGTCCGCCGCCGGACCGTCAGCGAGATCGGCGCTGGTCGTGATCGCGATCGGCGGGGGCGCCGGGGCATCGGGGAGGTCGCCCGCGGGCGCCGTCCGCGGCCACGGCGGTGGCGCCGCCGATCGATCGTCGGAGGCCGCCGAAAACCGCGACAGAGGACGCTCATGGCGGGTGTCGAGCGGCGTGGGCGGGTTTGCCAGCGGAGCCGCCGCGGCCGCGACTTCATCCGGAACGGCATCGAGCGACCGAGCGTCGCTCGGGGGTTCGAGGAGCTCCGGCGCCGGGGGTGGGTCGAACGACGGCGGCGGAGGCACGGGGGCCGCGGTCAGGTCGGGAACGGCGTCGACGACGACCGGCGCGGCCGGTTGGCCCGACTCTCCCCGCGCGGTCGGCCGGAGGCCGGCGACCGTCCACAGGGTGAGAGCACCACCACAGAGGCCGGCGGTCGCACCGAGCAGGTAGGGCCAGCCCAGGCTCCGTGGCCGCACGACGAGCAGCTGTCGTGACGGACGGTCGGCCATCGTCGATCCTCCCTGCGGACACCGGCTTTCGTGCGGCGGAAGGGAATACCAAAGCCGACGGGGCCGGGAGAAGGGCAACCGGGGTGACGGTCAGCCGAGACCGGGAAGGTCATGGAGCCGGAAGTGGAACTTGCCCAGCCTGCCACCGTAGTTGCCGGCGGAGATGGCGACGAGGTCGTTCCCGGCGGCGGCGACGATTCCCGCGGCCATCGCGGCCGCGACGGCCTGCTCGTCGCGGCCATCGATCACGATCTCCAGCGCACAACCGGCCTCGGGATGCAGCTCGCTTTTCACCCGACCAGCCAACCCCGGGCAGAAGGCTT
This sequence comes from Planctomycetota bacterium, assembly GCA_018970785.1. Taxonomy (GTDB): domain Bacteria; phylum Planctomycetota; class Planctomycetia; order Pirellulales; family UBA1268; genus F1-20-MAGs016. The sequence goes on along the minus strand of JAGWVR010000002.1, from coordinate 44,487 downwards.
CGTTGGAACTGGCGCGGAGGGCGCCAGACCGCGACCCGACCTTGCTTCCCGACCGCACGACGCCGCCGGGAAACGGCGTGATCACACCGGGGAGCGCGGCGATCGCGGCGACGGCCCGGCGGGCCGCGGCGAGCGCGGCGGGGGCCGAGCTTCCCTGGAGGATGAGGTTGCCTCCACCGACCCCCTTCTCGATGCCGGCGCTGTCCTCGACGACGAACTCGCCGTCCATCACCGGCACGCGCCAGTACCGCCGTCCGGCCATCACCTTCGTCTTCTCGAAGCCGTCACCGAAGTAGCGCACGTGGGCCCCGAGCGGGCGCCGTTCCTCCGCCGCGGGCAACCCGTCGTAGACCGACACGGTCGGGCAGGTGAGGAGACATTGTCCGGTCCGGTTGGCGACCGCCCGGCCGACGTCGTCGGCGGTGAACGCGAACAGCATGATCGCCACGCCGGGCCGGCCATCGGGCGTGGCATCCGGTGCGAGCGGCGATTCGGCGCCGACTTCGGCGTCGCAGCCGAGGACGCTCGTGCCATAGCCGCAGACGGTGGCCGTGGCCGCGGCAAGCCAGTGATCGTCGGCAGCGGTCACCACCAGGCGCGCGTACCGGAGGCGGAACGCCTCGGCGAAGGTGTCGGCGATCGCGGTGCCGGCGATGTCCACGGGACGGCGCGTCTCCACACGAAAACGATCGGCTGGGAGTGAGCGGGGGTCGGTCGGCGGCCGAGCCGGCGTGGCGTCGGTGACGACCGGGGACGCCGGCGGGCCGGGACAATTCCACAGCAAACCGATTGCCCTGCCAACTTCCGATGGACTTGCGACGCGACGGCGTGTCACACTGGGGGGTTAGCTGACCTGCCCGTGCCGTTCCGGCGTGAGCCCGGCCATGACCCGGGGCCGCACACGCCGCCGACCCGGTGCGGTGAAGGGCCCCGTTCCCCGAGTTCGTCTTCCCGTCCGGAGTGAGCCATGAACGCTCTCCACGATCGTCGTTCGGCCCGGTTCCTCGTCGCGCTGTCGAGCCTTGTCGCCGCCTGCCCGCTCGTGGTGTCGGGGTCGGGGCGTGCCGACGATGCCCTCATGACGGGGGTGGCGATGGTCCCGGCGGACGCCGCCTTCCTCTCGGCCACGCTCCGCCTCCGCGAGCAGGTCGAGAAGGTGCTGGCGAGCAACGCCTTCGCGTCGGTGAAGCGGCTTCCCGCCGTCGAGCGCGCCCTCGACGCGCTGGAGGAGCAGAAGATCCAGCCCGGCAGCCCGCTGTCGATGGCAGCGACGTTCCTCGAGCTGCCGGAGAACAAGCAGGCCGTCGCCGTCCTCACCGACATGGTCTCGAGCGACGTGTTCCTCTACGGCGAGCCGTCGTGCATCACGCTTCTCGACCTGTTCCAAAAGGTGAACCGGGCCCAGCAGGCGGCCGGGTTCCTCGAGATGGGGCGCGCGACGGGGGACGGCGCTGCCGTCGGCCGGCGTTCGGAGATCGTGCCGGTGCGCCGCCAGGTGCCCGACACGGTCGATCCCGACCTGTCGCGGCTCCAGGCGCGGTTGATCGCCCAAACGCTCGTCGACAACGTCGAGTCGATCGTGGTTCCCGACCTCGTCTGGGGCTTCAAGATCACCGACGCCGCGGCCGCCAAGACCCAGATCGAGCGGCTCCGGACGATGCTGAATCTCGTGACCCAGGGGAATCCCGATCTCGCCAAGGCCGTGTCGCGGAAGAAGGTCCGCGACGGTGAGCTGATGACGATCACGGTCGACGGGGCGATGATCCCCTGGGGCGAGTTCATGGCGGGAATGATCGACGATCTCGACGTCGACGGCTTCGAGGCGGTGCTTGAGCGGCTCCAGGACCTCGACCTGGTGGTGGCCCTGGGCCTGGTCGGTGATCGCGTGATCCTCTCGCTGGGTGACTCGGCCGACCATCTCGACAAGCTCGCCACGCCGGGCGACGGCAAGGGTTTGGTGAGCGTGCCGGCCCTCGCACCGCTCCGCGAGCACCGCAGCCGGCCGATCACCGCGATCAGCTACGCCAGCGAGGCACTCAACAAACTGCAAATGGGGTCGACCGCCGACATCGAGCAGTTGGCCGAGTTGAGCGAGCAGGCCGCGCAGCGCGCCGGGCTGTCGGATGAGGCGGCGGCGGAAGCGCGGCGGATCCTCGACAAGGTCGCGGCCGCGATGCGCCGGCAGATGCCGGTCGCCGGGCCGACGATGGGCTATTCGTTCATGACCGACTCGGGCTACGAGGGCTACGACTGGAACTGGTCGAAGAACCGCCCGTACGACGGGTCGAAGCGACTCGATCTGACCGCGCACGTCGGCGGGGCCCCGTTGGCGGCGTGGGTGATCCGCGGCCGTACCGACGCCGCCCAGTTCGAGGAGTTGGTCTCCGTCGGCGGTCTGGCGATGTCGTTCCTCCGGCGCCACGTCCTGCCGCGGGTCGCCGGAGATGATCGCGACAAGGCCGAGGCGTTCGACGAACGCCTCGCGCCGCTGGCGGCGAAGGCGACCGAAATCCTCCGCAAGAAGATCCTTCCGGCCACCGCCGACGGTCAGCTGGGGCTGGTGATCGACGACAAGGGGCGCACGAAGCGACTTTCGGAAGCGCTGCCGGCGTCGGCCGATCCGCTGCCGCTGGTCGAGCCGGCGATCGCCATCCGGCTCACCGACGCGGCCCTGTTCCGCGAGGGGCTCAGCGACCTGTTTTCGCTGGCCGACGAACTGGTCGAGCAGATCCGCGCGGTCGACCCGAGCGCGGTGCCCTCCGGCTACCGGATTCCGGAGCCGGAGAAGACCAAGGTTCCGGGGGGAAGCGTATGGTCGTTCCGCCTCGGCGGCGCCGGGCTCGACGAGCAGATCCAGCCGTCGATCGGAGTCGGCGACGAGGTCGCCGTTCTCAGCTTCGTGCCCAAGCAGGCGGCACGGATCGTGGCCGGGGCACCGCTCGAGACCGGCTCCCAGCTGACGAAATACGAGGAGCCGCTCGCCTCGGCCGCGGCCCTCGACGTCGCCGGGGTGATCGACCTCGTCGAGCCGTGGCTGGTCTACGCGGCACGGTATGGGTCGGTGCAGCAGGCCGAGGGGGAGGTCGACGCCGATCGGGTGCTGTCGGCGGACGACGAGAACGCCCAGGCCCGCGACATCCTCGGCCAGGTCAAGGTCGTGCTCGAAGCACTCCGTTCGATCCGCGTCGCGGTGGCCGAGACACGCGTCACTCCCGAGGCCACGGTGACACGGTGGCGCAACGTGATCCGTGATCAGCCCTCGGGGCTGTGAGGCTCACGGGCCGACCGATCGCAGGTGACGTCGCTTCCATCGCTTCCGACCCATGGTCCCGCCGGAAACGGCCTCGGGCAGGAGGCGCGGAGAAGGATGTCGCCTTCGATCATCTCCACCGATTCGATCTCGAGACCGGCGACATCGTGGATCGCGGCCGCCGGGTCGGCGGCGGGAGCGTCGGTGACGAACACCCAGGCCTCGTCGACGAGACCGGCCTCGAAGGCCTCGTGGAGCAGCTGCGCGCCCCCTTCCATCAGGACGTTGGTGCAACGCCGGCGTCCCAGTTCGGCGAGGACTTCGGCCAGTCGTGCGCCTGGCGACGAGGTCGTCCCCACCCAGACATCGGCGCCGGCGGCGCGGAGGGCTGCGACCCAGGCCGGATCGGCCGCGGCCGAGGTCGCCACCAGCACCGGCGCCTCGGCCACGGTGGCCACCAGCCGTGAGGTGATGGAAAGCCGTCCGCGGCCGTCGAGGACGACGCGCAGCGGCGTCCGTGGCCCCGCGGGGCGGGCGGTGAGCAGTGGATCATCGGCCAGCGCCGTCCCGCTGCCGACGACGATCGCGTCGACCTCACCCCGGAGTCGGTGGACGAGTGCCCGCGACCCCGCCGACGACAGCCACCGCCGGCCCGGCGGCGAGGCGAGCCCGCCACTGGCGCCTGTCGCCCACTTGGCGATCACCCACGGCCGGCGGCGGAGGAGGAGCGTGCGGTAGGGGCCCGTGAGGGCCAGTGCCGCCGCCTCGCAGAGGCCGGTTTCGACGGCGACCCCGGCGGCGGCCAGCAGCGCGAGCCCCTTGCCCCCGACGAGCGGATGGGGGTCGACGGTGGCGGCGACGACGCGACGGATCCCGGCGGCGAGGATCGCGTCGGTGCACGGCGGAGTCTTGCCATGGTGGCAGCAGGGCTCGAGCGTGACATACAGCGTGCCGCCCCGCGCCTGCGTGCCGGCCCTCGCCAGCGCCACGACCTCGGCATGCGGCCCGCCGTAGCGGGCGTGCCACCCCTCGCCGACGTACCGCGGCACGGCGGCGTCCGCCACTACCGCGCCGACCATCGGATTGGGTTCGACCAGTCCGCGGCCCTGGCGTGCCAGTTCGACGGCACGCTGCATCGCGGCGGCGTCGAAGGGCGAGAAGCCCATCACCCGGGTGTCCAGATTTTCTTCTTCTCTCCCGGCGCGGCGGCCGCCTCGCCGCCGGGGGTCCAGATGCCGGTGGCGGCGGCAGGTGCCGTGGCCGCGGCGGGCGGAGCCGCCGGCGCCGGGCGGCGCCCCGGGGCCGGTGGCCGGCCGGCGGCCATGCCGGGGATGTCGACCCCTGCCTCCATCAGCACCTCCGCGAGGGCCCCGAGCACGCGCTGGTCGCTGCCGTGATCGCGCCGCAGGTGGTCGAGGAGGCGCACGACCTCGGTCTGGTCACCGCGCTCGATCCGCACGCGCAGCTCGGCGACGTCGAGCATCCCGTCGCCCATCGACAACTGGCGGGCGATGGCGCGCAGCTCACCGAGGAGTTCCAGGCGGCCGACGGTCGACGGCGTGCGCTCCTCGAGGATGCTGAGGGCCTCCCAGCGGTCCTCGGGAGCCGCGTCGGGGCGGGCGGCGAGCGCCGTCGCGGCCCGCTCGGTGGCCTGCTCGAAGCCGGCGTCGGCGGCGGTGAACAGCAAGCCCCGCAGGTCGTCGAGCGGCATGTCGGCGAGGCGCAGCCGGTGCCAACGGGCCGGCGGCACGTCGACGAACGACCCGTCGGCGGTGATCTCGGAGGGCACGGGCAGGCCGAGCACCGCGCGGATCCGGCTCCAGGCACCGGCAGCGTCGCCGCGCCGCGCCGTCGCCTCGCCTTCGCTGACCAGGGCTTCCACCCGCCGCCGCCCCTCGGTATCGGCCAGCGCTTCGCGCGGGGTGCGGCCGAGCAGTTCGGGGAGGGGGGTGTCGGGCCAGAGGCTGACCAGTCGGTTCCACGCCGCCTCGCGCTGCTCGGCGACCAGCGTCTCGAACACCGTCGGCGCGCCGGGCGCCGGTGCGGCCGGCGGCGTCGCCGGGGGCACGACCCGGTACTGCGCGGCGACCAGCCACGTCGTCGGGCTGACCACCGGCAGGGAAACGCCTTCGGGGTTGCGCGGCGTGAACGTGCAGCCGAGCAGTGCCTGGACCGCGGGCGCGGCGGCGGCGAGGTCGGGGGCGAATCCCTGGAGAACGGCCTCGGCCTCGCGGTCGGTCTGCCGCCCGAAGATCATCAGCGTCCCCAGGAGCCGCGACGGCGTGCCGGCCGCCGCCGCGTCGAACACGCGCCACACCGACCGGGGTGGTGCCGCACCGCGCGAGACCCACTCCGTGCGATCGACGGCCGCCGGCTCGCAGTGGCCGTCGTGACGGATCCGGTCCTCGAGGAGGTCGAGGTCGGGGCACCCTTCGCGCGGCAGTTCGGCGGCCCAACGCTCCAGTCGGATCGTCGGCGACCGCTCCGGATTGGCCTCGGTCTCCAATGCGATCGCCCGGCCGGTCGCCTCGACGGCCGCGTCGCCGTCGCCACCCGGAAGCTTGGCGACCGTCAGCCAGGCCTCGGCGGCCTCGTAGGGCCGGGCCAGCGCCTCGCAGAGGATGGCGACGTTGGTGAACACGGCCGGATGGTCGGCGGCCACGCCCCGGAGGCTGCGGAACGTGGTCAGCGCCTTGCCGAGCCGCCAGTCGTGGGCCGCCTTGAGCGCGGCGTCGAACTCGAACCGCCAAGAGAAGTCGGCGGGTGTCGGCGCCAGCGGCACCCGTGCGCGGAGCGCGGGCGGCACGCCGGCGCTGCCGACCACCATCGCCAGCATCCGCCGGTCGTCGGCACTGCCCAGGCCGGTTTCCTCGAGCCACTCGACGATCGACTGCGCGCAGCCGGGGTGACCGGACTGGGCCATGGCCTGCACGAGGGTGGCCGCGATCCGGACGAGATCGGTTGGGGGCTCCTTGCCGGCGGCCTCGCGGGCCCGATCGAACAGCGCCGCCGCTTCGGGAGAGGCACCGGCGATGGCGGCGCTGACGGCGGCGTAGCCGAGGGCGACGGGATTCTCGGGATGGGCTTCGAGAAACGCCCGGCTGGCGGCGGCGGCGCCGGCGAAGTCGCGCGCCGCCAGATCGAGCCGTGTCCTTGCCGCCAGCAGGCAGGCCCGCCCGGGGTGGTCGGCATCGAGCGCACGGACCCGCTCGCGTGCCGCCGCGAGCTGGTCTCCCTCGACGAGGCGTTCGATCTGCTCGAGGTCGCCGACGAGCTCGGCACAACAGAACTTGAGCTTCTTGCCCGTCCCTCCGGGGCAGGGCGAGTAGGGATCGAGCGGCATCGGGCGGGATCTCCGGAAACGGGCGTCCGGCCCGCGCCGGACGATGGCATGAATGTACCAGAGGGTGCCGCGCCGCTCCGGCGTCGCACGGGGATCCCGGGGGACGAGCGGGAGCGAGGCCTGACCGCGGCGGCGCTCGCCGAGGGGATACACTTGGCCGCACTCCGCGCCGCCGCATCGGCAAACGTCGGCGGGCCGGTGCGGTTTCTCCCCGTTCCCGCCATGCGCCAGCCGCGGATCATCGTCATCGACGCAGCGGGGCCGGCGGCGCTCCCCTACGCCCGTCTGGTCGCCCGGCTCCAGCCCCTCGAGCTGCGGATCGAGACGAACGTCGACGCCGCGCTGGAGACGGTGGCGCGCGATTCGTGGGATCTCGCGGTCGTCACCGCCCGCGACGCCCTGCCCGCGGCGCGGTTGCTGGAGAGCGTGCGCGTGGCCGACCCCGAACTCCCGGTGGTGGTCATCGATTCCGAGCCGGCGGTGGCGACGGCGCGGAAGTGTCTCCAGGCGGGGGCCACCGATTATCTCGAATTGGCCCGTGTCGATGCCGAGCTCGAGGGGGCGCTGGGGCGCCTCCGGGAGGCGGCGCGCCGCCAGGCGACGGGCATTGCGCTGCGCCGTGCGGTCGAGCGCCCCTATTCGTTCGAGGAGTTCATCGGTGAAAGCACGCCGATGCGGCAGGTGTACGATCTCATCGAGCGCGTCGCCGCCAGTTCGATCGACGTCCTCGTCAGCGGCGAGACCGGCACCGGCAAGGAACTGGTGGCCCGCGCGATCCACAGACGCAGCCGCCGGGCGGCCGGTCCGTTCGTGCCGGTCGACTGCGGGGCGATCCCCGACACGCTCCTCGAGAGCGAGTTGTTCGGCCACGAGCGCGGCGCGTTCACCGGCGCCGACGCGCGGCGGATCGGACTGGTGGAGTGCGCCGACGGCGGCACGCTGCTCCTCGACGAGGTCGGGGAGCTGCCGCCGGCGCTCCAGGCCAAGCTGCTCCGCGTGCTCCAGGAACGACGCGTCCGCCGGGTCGGCGCGCGGCAGGAGACCGCGGTCGACGTCCGCGTGGTCGCGGCGACGTCACGGCCGCTCGACGCGATGGTCGAGCGTGGCCAGTTCCGCCGCGACCTCTTCTTCCGGATCAACGTCGTCCGCGTCGACCTGCCGCCGCTCCGGGCGCGCGGCGACGATATCGGCCTCTTGGCCGAGGCCTTCGCCAGCCGTGCCGCCCACGAGGCGGGGCGGCCGGCGCCGGGGCTGTCGGCTGACGCCTACCAGGTGCTCCGGAGCTACTCCTGGCCGGGCAACGTCCGTGAGCTCTCCAACGTCATCCGTCGCGCCGTGGCGATGGCGACGGGGCCACTGGCCGGCGTCGACGACCTCCCCGACGAGCTCGTCGCCGCGGCCGGTCGCGGTGCCGAGCCGGAGGGAACGACGGGATTCTTCGCCCAACGTGCCGAGCACGTCGCCCGGTTCGAGCGGCAGTTCCTCGTCGATTTGCTGTCGCGCCACGTCGGCGACGTCGCCGCCGCGGCACGCGAGGCCCGGCTACCGCGCGGCACGCTGTACCGACTCTTGAAGGCTCACGGCCTCGACGGGGCGTCGTTCCGGCGGCCGCCGGCTGGGCCACAGGGCTGACCGTCGGCAGGCGCGGGGGCACGCCGCCTTCCGGCGACCGCGCTCAGCCGCCGGGAGCCTTGCGGTTCCAGGTGCGCCCTTCCTTGTAGCGGTTACAGCGCTCGACGAACTCGGCGTTGTTGGTCGTCGCGATCACCCGGTCGAGGGCCTTGGTGAACTCCTCCTTGTTGCCGTCGCGCAGCTGCTGGTGGTGGGCCAGCTCGACCACGCTCAGGCAGGCGGATTCGGCGAGCGCGGGCTGGTCGAGATAGGGCACCACGAATCGCAGGGTGTCGACGGTGCGGATCGCGTTGGCTCGCTCCAGCACGCGGCGCCGGTCCTCGTCGCGCCGGCAGAGGTCCATCGTCCGCCGCAGCAACTCGAGCTTCTGTTTGTCGTCGAGGGTGTTGTTGGGCAGCGGTGCGATGCGGATCAGCGTGCCGAGGAGAACGTCGCGCTCCTTCTCGTCGCCGGTGGCCGCGAGCAGCTCGAGGAGCCGGTCCTTGACGGTGGCATCGGGCCAGCGCGACAGCGCTTCCAGTCCGACCGCCCGCTGCGCCGGGTCGGCGAGCAGGCGATCGACGACGCCCCGGGCCTCCGGACCACCGATGCGGCCGAGGACTCCCACCAGCTGCCGCCGGGCGTCGGGCGCGGCGCCGGCGAACTGGCCGAGGAACGCCTCCGCGGCCCGCTGCCGGTCGCGGCCGGCCGTGCACACCGCGACCAGCGCCCGCTCCGCCTCGTCGCGCTGCTGCCCGGCCGTGCTCCGGAGCATGCCCCGGACCATCGTCGGGACCTCCGCCGCCGTGCCGAGCTGGCCCAGGGCGCGCAGCGCCGCACCGCGCAGCGCCTCGTCGTCGCCGGAGGCGTCGCCGGCCAGATCGGACGCGGCCGCCGTCACCCGCCGGGCGGCGAGGATCTCGATCAATGCCAGCCGCGCGTCGCGCGGCGCTCCGCGGGCTGTGGCCAACAGTGCCGCGGTCGCTCCGGGCCCGTCGACGAGAAGCAGACCGCGCCGCGCGGCATCGGCCTCGGGACCACCGGCGCCGAGCCGGCCGACGAGCAGCGGCACGTCGTCGCCCCCCGCCAGCGCCGCCACCGTGGCGAGCGCCCCGGCCCGGATCGCGGGGTCGGAGGCGGTTTCGGCCAGCTTCCTGACCCCCGGCAGCGCGGCCGGGTCGCCGCGGTCGGCCAGCGCCGCCAGCAGCGCCGGCTGACGCGCTGCCTCCACGCCCGGAAGCACCGTCTCGGCGAGGCGGATGCTGGCGGCCTCGCCGCGCAGGCCGTCGCGGACGCGCTCGAGGCCGACGGCGCGGAGATCGGGGTCGGTGGAGCGCACCAGTTCGGCGACGGCATCGAAGGCCTCGTCGGCCCATGCCGCCATGGGTGCGACCGCCGCCCAGGCCCCGGCGACGACGGTCGCGACGGCGATCCGACCACGAAGCGAAACCAGCAGCGGCATCGGGATGCCTCCGGAGGGCGGGGGAACGACGGGAAGCGCCCGTGAAACTCAGGTGCGGTCGAGGCAGGCGAGCCGGCCGCGCGTGGCGGCGATTCGCAGGGCCCGGTCGCGGTGGCTGGTCGGCGTCGGGCCGACCCCGGCGGCGATCGCGTCGTAGATCCCGCGCGCCTGCGTCCGCTCGCCGCGCGCGAGAAATGCGTCGGCACAGGCGAGGCGGGCGTCGAGGATCGCCGCGTCGGCCGGTCCGGGCTTCGCCGCCGCCAGCGCGGCAGCGGCCTCCGGCGAGGCCAACCGCCCCAGCCCCTCGGCAGCGGCGATCGCCAGCGCCGGTTCGGCGCCGAGCAGGTCGGCCAACAACGGCACGCAGCCGGCGTCGCCACGGCCGACGAGCGACGAGACGACGCCGATCCGTCGCTGGCCCGTGGTCGTCGCCAGCGCCGCGCGGAGGGCCGCGCCGGCCTCGGGGGCATCGATCCGCTCCAGCGCGAACCGGGCCATGTGCGACTGGTCCGGATCGTCGAGGAGCCTGGACAGTCCGGGCACGCTCGCCGCCGAGCCGATCACGGCCAGGCGCCGGCAGACGTATTCCTTGGCCGCCCGCGACGCGGTGCCGGCGAGCACGCCGAGCAGCCGCCGTTCGAGGTCGGCCCGCAGCGCCTCCGCGCCGTGGGCGGCGACGACCGCTTCGTCGATCGTCGCCAGGGGGCCGGGATCGGCACCCCAGTCGAATGCCGTCAGCGCCGCCAGCGCCGCATCGAGACGGCTGGAATCGAAGGCCATCGGAAGTCCTCCGGGGAAATCGGGCGGGGAGCGGAAACGGGGCCGGCGACGGTCTCAGACGATCCACGGCTCGCGCCGCGCCCGGTCGACGAGCCGGTCGGCCCCGGCGTCGTCACGGAAGCGCTGCGCGGCGCGATCCCAGACCAGCGACCGTTCGAGGCGGTAGGCGATCGCCACCAGGTGCGGCGCGGTCATCGTGTTGACGGCCAGTTCGATGTCGCGGAACGGGCGCTGACGCGTCTTCACACACTCGATGAAGTCGCCGTAGATCCCCCCCTGGCCACGGTAACCGGGCACCGCCTTGGGAGCCCGGGGCGTGCCGTCGCCGACGATCTGGATCGCACCGCCGTGGGCGACGCTGGCCTGCGGCCGAAGGGCTTGCGGGCGGTTGTGGTGGATCTCGACGCCATTGGGATAAGTGAGCGACACGTAGGCCGCGTCGCGGCCGTCGGCCGAGCGCGGGTGGTAGGTGACCTTCTCGGGCTGCAGTTCGCGGAGGTCGGCAGCGAAGATCGCGCCGCCGAAGTGGTGGGCTCCCCAGTCGGTGAGGCTGCCGCCGGAGTAGTCGACGTAGCTCCGCCAGCTGTTGCCGCCGGTCCCGAAATTGCCGTCGCAGCGGCCGGGATGGTAGGGCTCCCAGGGGGCGGGCCCGAGCCACAGGTCCCAGTCGATGTCGGGCGGGGTGTCCTGCGCGGGGAGATAGCAGGCCTGCGACGGGCCGCCGACGGAGATGTCGAGCGACCGGATCGCGCCGATCTCGCCGGCCCAGCACGGATCGACGATGTCGTGGTAGTCGTCGAACACGCGCTGGCTGCCCCCCGAGACGACCCGGCCGTAGCGCCGCGCCGCCGCGATCATCAGTGGCCCCTCGCGGAGGGTGAGCGTCTCCGGTTTCTGGAGGTAGACGTCCTTGCCGGCGCGGCAGGCGGCGATCGTCATGATCGCGTGCCAGTGGTCGGGGGTGGCGATGTGCACCGCGTCGATGTCGTCGCGGGCGAGCAGGTCGCGGAAGTCGACGTAGGCGGCACAGTCGGGGGTGCCGTAGCGCTGGTCGACGCGCTCCTTCCCCTTCTCGCGGAACGTCTTGCGCACGTCGCAGACGGCGACGTACTGGACGTCGGGGCGACCGAGGAACGCCCCCTGGTCACCCGAGCCCATGTTGCCGATCCCGATCCCCCCGATCACGATCCGGTCGCTGGCCGGTGGCGTCGTCGCGTCGCCGAGGGCCCGTGAGGTGATCACGTAGGGGGCGGCCGCGGCTGCGGCCGTCGCCCCGAGAAACCCGCGGCGGCGCACCTGCCGGCCGGGCACCGCGCCACCGAGCGCTGCGTCGACGATCCGCTTCATTGCTGTTCCCCCCTCTGTGCCGAGCGTGACCGGCGAACGTCCCCGGACCCGGGCAGATGGTAGGCCGCGCCGCCCGGAAACTCAACGCACTCCAGGCCTTGGTCAGCGCGGCACCCCGGCGGCGGCGCGCGGCCGCGGCAAGATCCAGACGTTGCGGTAGCGCGTCGGGCTGCCGTGGTCCTGGAGGAACAGCGGCCCGGCGCCGGTCGCGAGCAGGCGCTTCTCGACTGCGCGCAGGTGGTCGGTGACACCGTGGCGGTAGGGGATGTAGGGGGAGCGCGGCAGCGTGAACTCGACGCCGTCCTGCACCTTGCGGCCGTTGAGCCACGCGGTGATCGTGCCGGCGCGAGTGACCTTGCCGGAGGCGTCGCGGCGCGGGGCGACGAAGCGGATGTCGTAGACCTGCCACTGGCCGGTGGGACGGGCGGCGTTCACCAGCGGCCGCGCGAAGCGGTACAGGCTCCCCTCGTCCTGGTCGGTCGGCGGCTCGACGCCGTGGGAGTCGTAGATCTGCATCTCGAAGTGGCCGTGGATGTAGAGGCCGCTGTTGCCGTGGGCCTTGGGATCGGTCATGAACTCGGCGTGGATGTCGGCGTCCTCGAACTCGGCGATCGAGTGGACGTGGTTGGCGTGCCCCGCGGACGTCCCCACGACCAACGCTCCGTCGGCGAGCTTCCAGTCGATCGGCCCTCCGGCCATTCCCACCAGCGCCGGCGCCGGTGCGCCGGGGGCCGTCGGGTCGGCGGGGATGACGACGATCGCACCCGGCGGAGCGGCCACCGGGAGCGGCTCCTGGACCGGCTCGAACCCGGCGCCGTCGTCGCGCCGCTTGCCGAGCAGCTCGCGGTCGGCGAGGTCGGCGAATCGCTGCCAGTCCTCCTCGAGCAGGTCGTGGCCGCCGCTGCGCACGTGGTAGCCGACGCGCCGGCCGATCGGGGTGTCGAGCGGCGGGTACTCCGCGGTGCCGAGCCCCGTGAGGCCGAACAGCGACCAGGCCGGCTCGGCGGCGACCGCGGCGAGGAACTCGCCGCGCGGATCGGCCCAGCGGTCTTCGACGGCGCTGGCGACGGCGAGCGGCCGCGGGGCGGCCATCGCCAGGAGCGTGTGCTGGTCGCAGGGCATCTCGGTCTCGCGGTCGGCGTACTGGGCGAACCGCGGCGCGAACCAGTGGGGGAAGCGCTGCGTGATCACCGCCACGGTCTCGCCGAAATTGCGCCGTTCGAGCGCCGCCCCGCCGCAGCCGGAATTGTTGGAGACGACCATCGCGAAGCGCTCGTCGCAGGCACCGGCCCACAGTGCCGTCTTCCCGAGGCGGGAGTGGCCGATGACGATCACCTTGGCCGGGTCGACCTCCGGGAGCGTCACGAGCCAGTCGAGGATCCGTGACAGGCCCCACGCCCAGGCGCCGATCGCCCCCGGTTCGTCGGGGGGCAGGGGTCCGGTCGTCGGCCGGCCGAGCGACACCATCACGCTGTCGGGGCGGCCGTCGGCGCGGTCGGGGAAGATGTCGCCGCAGTAGGCGGTCGCCATGCCGTAGCCACGCGTGACCATCGCCGCCACCGGGAAGCGGCGTGCCTGGCTGCCGCGTGACTTCTCGGTGGCGCGGTTGTCCTCCACGCCGCCGTCCTTGTCGGCGGGGATCCAGGCGGTGGAGAGGCGCACGGCGGGGTCGGTCGTCTCCGCGTGGTTGCCGCGGAAGTTGAGGCCGAGGAACAGCGCCACGCGCGCGTCGACCTTCGGCAGGTAGAGGAGGACGTCGACGACCTTGGCGGCGTCGCCGGGGCCGAGGCGCAGCCGGGCCTGGATGCGCCGGGCGGCCGTGCCTTCGGGAAGGACGACGTCGGCCCGCTCCACGGCGCCGACCGGCTCGACCGGCACCGCCGGCAGGCGCTGGCCGTAGACGTGCTGCTCGAGGATCCGCAGTTGGTGTGGCCGCGCCACCGTCCGCCACGCTTCGGCGCTCGTGGCGAGGCCGCCGTCGGGGCCGGCGAGCACCGGCGGCAGCGCGTACGTGCGGACGGCGGTCTCGTCGTAGTTCGGCTCGGCGGCGACGATCAGGCGGGTGGCCGCGAGTGCCACGAGCAGGATCGGGGACGAGCGGCCGATCGAAGCGATGGTCATGGTGTGTTCCCCCGTGGACGGCCGCCATCTTCGCCGCCCCACGGGCGGCTGCAAACCGGGTGTCAGCCCGGCGCGACACGCGCCTCAGCGGCGCGACACCCGCGTTCCCCCGCGGCCAGACAGGCCGTTTTTCGTCGGTGGGGCTCGTCCGGGGAAGTGGCTGGTTCCACCGCCGTGACGCCCCGGCTTCGGCCGAACGGAAAACCGCGGCGAAATCGATCCGCCGGCGGACGGCACGGAAACTGCTCGTCATGGGCGTGGCGGGCCGTCGCCGCGATCGACAGCCCGCCGCGTATTCCGGCCCGTCGCTGCCGCAGTTCCTCACCAGACACGGAGCAGATGCCATGAAGAAGATCGAAGCCATCATCCGCCACTTCAAGCTCGAAGAAGTGAAGGACGCCCTCAACGCCCACGGCGTCAAGGGGATGACCGTCACCGAGGTCCGCGGCTTCGGCCGGCAGAAAGGGCACACCGAGACCTACCGCGGCGCCGAGTACTCGGTCGACTTCCTCCCCAAGGTCAAGATCGAGGTCGTCGTCGGCAACGAGGAGGCGCAGGCGGTGATCAACAAGATCATCCAGACGGCGCGGACCGGCCAGGTCGGCGACGGCAAGATCTTCGTCACCGATCTCGCCGAGGTCGTCCGGATCCGCACCGGGGAGACGGCCGGCGCCGCGATCTGACGGTCGCATCCAACACGGGATCGGCGGAGCGGGTTGCGGATGCCCTGGACGAGCCAGGGGCCGACGGTGCGCGGACGTGTCCGCGATCGCGGCTGATGTAGCGCGCCGACGGGCCACCCGGACCGCGGGCGACTTTCGTCCCGCCCCGGGCAGGAACTCGCGCAACCCCTCCGCCGTCGCCCGCGCGTCGGCCCGGCGCCCGGCTCACGACTTCAGCGGCCGCGTCATCTCCACCGGCACGACCCACTGCCGGTACTGCTCGGGGGTCACGTAGCCGAGGGCGACGGCTGCCTGCTCGAGGCTCGTCCCCTCCTTGTGCGCCTTCTTGGCAATCGTCGCCGCCTTCTCGTAGCCGATGTGGGTGTTGAGGGCGGTGACGAGCATCAGCGAATCGTCGAGGTGGTGCTCGATCCGCGCACGGTTCGGCTCGATCCCCTCGGCGCAGTGGATCCGCATCGAGTCGCAGGCGTCGGCCAGCAATTCGGCGCTCTCGAGCACGTTGTGGATCATCACCGGCTTGTAGACGTTGAGCTGGAAATTGCCCTGCCCACCGGCGAAGGCGACGGCCGCGTCGTTGCCGAACACCTGGGCGCAGACCATCGTCAGCGCCTCGCACTGCGTCGGGTTGACCTTGCCCGGCATGATCGAGCTCCCCGGCTCGTTCTCCGGGATCGTGATCTCGCCGATCCCGCAGCGCGGCCCGCTGGCGAGCCAACGGATGTCGTTGGCGATCTTGTAGAGGGCCATCGCCAGGCCGCGCTCGGCGGCGCTCGAATCGATCAGCGCGTCGTGGGCCGACAGCGCGGCGAACTTGTTGGCCGCCGACACGAACGGGTGGCCGGTCTCGCGCGCGATGAACGCCGCCGCCACGTCGCCGAAGCGCGGGTGGGCGTTGAGGCCGGTGCCGACCGCCGTGCCGCCGATCGCCAGGGAATGGAGCCCGGGCAGGCTCCGTTCGAGCACCGCGATCCGGTCGTCGAGCTGGGCCCGCCAGCTCGAGATCTCCTGCCCGAGCGTGATCGGCGTGGCGTCCTGGAGGTGCGTGCGGCCGATCTTGACCAGGTCGGCGTGCTGCTTCTCGAGGCGGAGGAAGACGTCGCGGAGCTGGCGCACGGCCGGGAGCAGCCGGGCGTGGATCACCTCGACCGCGGCGACGTGCATCGCCGTGGGGAAGGTGTCGTTCGACGACTGGCCGCGGTTGACGTCGTCGTTGGGGTGGACCGGCTTCTTCGAGCCCATCGTGCCGCCGGCCATCTCGATCGCCCGGTTGGAGATCACCTCGTTGGCGTTCATGTTCGACTGCGTCCCGCTGCCGGTCTGGAAGACGACCAGCGGAAAGTGGTCGTCGAGCTTCCCGGCGATCACCTCGTCGGCGGCGCGGACGATCAGGTCGACGGTCGCGGCGGGGAGCTGGCCGAGCTCGCCGTTGGCCAGCGCTGCCGCCTTCTTGAGGATCCCCAGCGCCCGGATCACCGGCCGCCCCCAGCGGAACCGATCGACGCCGATCCGGAAGTTTTCCCGCGAGCGCTCGGTCTGCGCCCCCCAGTAGCGGTCGGCGGGCACCTCGATCGTGCCCATGCTGTCGGATTCGGTACGGGTCGCGGAGTTGGCCATCGGCTGGATTCCCGGAAGCGGAGTGAGAAAGGCAGCGATTGTCCTGCGGTGAGGTCCGTCTGCAAGCCGGAGGCCGAGGTGACCGAGTGGCGGGTCGGCTCGTGCGGGCCGGTTACGGGCTGGGGACGTTGGACCGTTGATTCACGGCTCGGGTCGCACCGCGCTGGACAGAGGCATGGCAAGACTCTTCAATACGGCGAAGACCCGCAATTCGCACGGTTTTTCTTGGCCCTCCCGGCGGTCCGCCGCGGCGCGGCTGTGGTGCGCAGTGGCATGACGACCTACCTGATCACCGGCGGGTCTGGATTCGTCGCCTACCACTTTCTCGAGCGGCTCGTATCGAGAGGTGCTCCGTGCCGCATCCATGCGCTCGACAAGGATGACCCGTTCCTCGCCGTCGCTTCGACGCCCGCGGTCACCATCGAGTACCGGCGTTTCGACCTGCTCCAGAAAGAACGCCTCGTCGACACGGTCAGGGAGATCCGGCCCGACTACGTGCTCAACCTGGCGTCGTTCAGCAGTGTCGCCGCGAGTTGGCGCAGCCCCGACGAGTCGTTCCAGAACAACACGGGAATCTTCCTTCACTTGCTCGAGGCGGTGCGGTCGGCTGACGCCCCCTGCCGGATACTCTCGATCGGTTCGTCGGAAGAGTATGGGGATGTCGACGCGGTCGACCTGCCGCTGACCGAAGCCGCCCCGCTGCGTCCGACCAGTCCCTATGCCGTCTCGCGAGTCAGCCAGGAGTTGCTGTCGAAGCTGTACGTCGACGCACTCGGGCTCGACATCATCCTGACGCGCTCCTTCAACCACTTCGGGCCCCATCAGCGAGACAACTTCGTGCTCGCGTCGTTCGCCTCCCAGATCGTGAGGCAGCGCCGTGCCGGTGGGGATGTCGTGCTCGACACCGGCGACATCGGCGTGATCCGCGACTTCATCGATGTTCGCGACGTCGTGAGCGCCTATCTGCTGCTGTTCGAGAAGGGGCGCAAGGGAGACGTGTACAACGTCTGCTCCGGTACGGGGCATTCGCTCGAGGAAGTGATCGGGATCCTTGCGCGACTCGCCGGCACCGCGGTTCGCACACGTCAAAATCCCGAACTCGTTCGACCCCGGGAAAACCGGGTGGTGATCGGCTCGAACGCCAAATTGCGACACGCCACCGGGTGGCGGCAGACGATCTCACTGGAGCAGGGGCTCGAGGATCTGCTTCAGTACTGGGAGTCGCGCTAGCTGTCCGTGGGCAAAGCCCTCCCTGGCCCCTGTCCACCCAGGCGACCGCGGGAAACGCCGAGGGTTTCCCGGGTCGCAGTCGGCCGCATCCGGCGGCCGGTCACTTTTTCCACGGGCTGCTCAGCTTCCGGATCACGCGCCAGCCGAGGTCGTGGGCCCGGATCAGCGCCATGAAGAGCCGTGAGGGGCCGGTCGGCGGCGTTTCGTCGAGGACGAACCGGATCACCTGCTCGGCGGACTGGCCGTTCCACCGTTGCAATCCCGCCTCGTAGCGCTGCCGTGCGGCCGTACGGATCTCGTCGATCCTGGTGAAGTCGAGAGGCCGCGGATCGGAGGGATCGTAGAGCAGCCCGTCGACACCGTCCGTGATGTACTCATTCATCGTCGGCCGGTCGGGGGCGACGACGCATTTCCCCAGCCCCAACGCCTCGATGAACGACTGGCCGATTCCCTCGGCGACCCGCGGGGCGAAGAACACGTCGCAGTCGCGCACGAGGCGCAAGTACTCGTCCTTGGTCTCGAACCAGGTCGAGACGGTGATGCCCAGACGCCGCGAGTCGTCATCCGAAGGGGGCTCGAACGACTGTCCGGGATCCGCCGCGCCATGGATGTGGATCTGCTTCACGGGCTGGTCACCGAGCAGTCTCAGCGCGGTTTTCCACGGCACCTCACGGCGGCGCTGCCAGTGGAAGGCGAGCCCCGATTCTGCCAACCGCGCGGTTCCCCCGCCGGGGAGAGGCGGTAGCGCGGCGGGCAGCGGCTGGTAGTACTGCACGTACAATGAACGCAGGCCGAGCCATTGGACCCGGGCGTGCAGCGTCGCGGAGAAATTGAGCACCTTGGCGTGACGGTGCCGGAACCACGAGCTCAGCGGCACGGTGCCGCTCTGGTCGTACATCGGGATGATCGTGACGTTCGTCAGCCCGCGCGTCCGGAACGCTTCGTAGTCGAAGCGGTCGTAGTTTTGAAAGAGGACGATCGCGTCGTACCGGTTGCGGGCGACCTCGACGAAAACGTCGCTTCCCGACTTCCAGCTCTCGTCCCAGAAGACGTCGACATCGGCGACGGTCCGCAGCAACTCGACGAGAAACCACGTGGAGCGCGTCTTCTCGTGGTACGAGTGATCGACGTAGGCAATCCGGGGTCTGGTCGTCATTGGGGGGGCCACACTCGGACAGTGTCGACCGAATGTGAGGGGATCGCGGCACTCCCGGGAGCATCAGTACGCCACATGCTCGAGGGCCCCAGGGTAGCGACGGCAGATCGGTCGCCGCAAGCGATGGCCAGTGGTCGATCCACCCACGAAGGACGCCGGAGGTGAGGAGCGCACTGCGAAGGCGGTGGGATCAATCGCCATCGCCGGCTTTGTCCACCGACGTTCAGCGCACGAGCAGGCGCCGTGCCGGCTTGTCGGGCGCTTGCGGTGCCGCGGCCGTCGCCGGCGCCGGGGTGGCCGCCGGAGGGGCGGCCAGGGCGAAGGCCAGCCAGCCGTCGGTGACCGCCAGCTGGGCAACCGGCATCCCGGCGAGCTTCGGATGATCCTGGACCTGCGGCGGCACCAGCGCGATCGGCCGCTCCTTCGGAAACACCTTCCCGAAGATCGTCCGCAGCGCGATCTCGATCCGCCCCTGGTGGCCCGGCCCCGAGAGCTGCACCGGCCCCTCGCGGTCGAGGAACACCTGCATCGAGCCGGCACGGGGGCGGTAGGCGACCTGGACGACGACGTCGTACCAGTCGCGGCGGCCGCTCTCGATCGCGTCGAGCGCCATCCGCAGGTGGACCAGACCGTCGCGGAAGCCGACACGGAGCGGCTGGCTCGCGGCGAATGCCACCGTCACCCCCTCGGGGAGGTCGTCGGGAAGCTGCGGCTCACGCCCCACCTTCTCGGCCAGCAAACGGAACAGGTCCTCGAGCGCCAGCCGGCGGCCGGCCAGGCCGAAGCGGTCGAACGCGTTGTTGAGCGCCGACTCGTGGAGTTGGAGGGCGAACAGGGCGTCGTCCGGGCCGCGCGGCCGCGGCGTGTGGGCGGCGAGCTGGCCGGCGGCGGCGAGGCGCAGGCGGAGCGTCGCCAGGTCGGCCGTGGTCTCCATCCCCACCGGCGTCGGCTCGAGGCCGAGCTTCACCAGCGGCGTCCACACCGCGCCGCGGATCCGCTGCGAGGCGTCGACGAACTGCTGCTCCGCCTTGCGGTCGACCTCGCGGCAGGCCTGAGAGACGATCTTGTCGACGACCTCGCGGTTGGCCTCGGGGAGATTGTCGTCGTGCTGGTTGCGGGCCATCGTCCGCACCAGCCCGCGCATCAGCGGCACCGAGTCGAAGCTCGTCTCGATCCCCGCCAGCTGCGAGCGGTTGCTGGCGACCCCGTGCGCGGCACCGAACAGGAGCCCGGTCGACGACAGCTTCACCGGCTTGTGGACCGTGAACGCGCTGACGCCGCGCGACGAGAGCGCCACCGGCCCGGACTCGGTGACCGTCTGCGACTCGACGTGGCCGCGGACCTCGATGTCGAACGACAGCTCGTCGGGATCGGGCACGAACCGCAGCCCGGTGGTCCGTTCCACCGTGCGGCGGCCGCGGACCTGACGACCGAGGATCGTGTCGTCGACCACGCCGCGGTCGACCTCGGCGTCGGGGAGGAGGCGCTCGACGAGGCTGCGGTGGACGGCGACGCGGAGGTTGGCGGCGGCGTAGTGGTCGCGGGCGGCGGCGGCCAGCCGGCGCGGTTCGGCGTGGGAGAGGCCGGCGAGCGCGGCGAGGGCGAGGCTCGCGGTCTGGCCGTCGATCGGTGATTGTGTCGCCTCGAAGCGTTCGAGGGCGTCGAGGAGCCGCTCGGTCTCCGCCTCGCAGCGCTCGGCCTCGCCCGGCGCCAGGCCCGTCGCCTGGCGTACCAGTGCCGCCGCCCGCCAGACGGTCCCCCGCCGCGAGACCGCCAGCGCCGCCCGGCGCAGCGCCGCCGCCCGGGTCGGATCGGAGAGCGTGTCGGCGACGCGGAGACCGGCTGCCGGCGCCTCGCCGAGGAGCGCCAGTGGCTCGGCAGCGAGCGCGTCGGCGGGGCCGGCCGTGGCGGCGACGAGATCGAGCGACGAGCGCGTGTCGTCGACCCATTCGGCGACCGGCTCGGCGGCTTCTTGGCGGACGAGAGCGAGCTGCGCGTGGAGCGCGACTGGACGCGGCCAGCCGCCGGGCTCGGGGAGGCCGTCGCTCACCGGAGGCTCCGCGGTGGTGCTGCTCCGCAGCGCGGCGAGACGGTCCGACAGATTGCGCTCCGCCGCGCGGAGGCGCTCGCCGAGACGGCTGCCGACCGCCAACGGCGCTGGCACCGGTGCGCTCGCCACGCCGTCACGCCCTCCGCGCGCGCCGGTGATCCACGCGGCGACCGGGCCGCGCCGTGGCGTTCCCTCGGCCGGCTCGGCGACGGCACCCTGGGCGGGGGCGGCGACGGTCCCGGGGAGCGGGAGCGGCGCCGGCTCGTCCGCCGTGGGCTCCGCCGCAGGCTTGACGAACTGGACGGCACGGACGGCCCGATCGATGCGGCGCGGGCGGGCAGCGGCGCCGCTGGCCGGCGCGGGTGTCTGCGGCGGCGTGGCACTGGCACCGGCCGCCGGGGAAGGCTGATCGGGGAGAGCCGGGGCCGCCGGCAGCGTGACGGTCGGCGCGGTCTGTCGTTCGGGCTGGAGGAGCGCCGGGCCGTTCGCCGGGCGCGGAGCCGGGGTCGTGAACGGCAGCGCTGCCGCCATCCTCGCCAGACTGCCCGTGGTGCGCGGCCAGAGATGGGGAAGGGGCACGAGCGCCGCGCGGGCTCCGAGGGTCGCTTCAGTGGGCGCCCCGCGACCGTCGCGCAGGAAGGGCTCGGCCGTCGGCTCCCGGCCACGGGAGGCGACGCCGACCAGCGCGACCAGCGCCGCACAGACGCCGGACGCGACGATGCGACGGGAAAACGTGACGCGCATGCCGAGGAAACCCGACCGGGGGGAGGGGACTCCGCCGGCGCGGACTCCACCCGCCGCCTCCACCCCGAGAGAAATCGTCATCCGGCCGACGGGAATCGTGCCGCCGTGCCCACGCCGGCCGGGGCACCCCCGGCGGGAGAATCCACAGCGACCCTGCCGGCGGCGCGGACGTGCCGATCAGGCAAGACGGGCGGAGTACGGGCTTTCGAGCGCGGCGCTCCAGGCATCGACGAGCGTCGGCAGGTGGGCGTTGTGATCGACCGCCGCGATCGCATCGAGCGTGTGCTGGAGGCAGGCGGCCGCCTCGTCGGTGGCGCCGTTCCAGGCGGCGACCGCCCGGGCCAGGTCGGGCGTCGGCCCGCCCTCGGCAGTCACGCTCGACCGCAGCGCCGACCGGTAGAAGTCGACCGCGCCCTCGAAGAGGAGCTTGAGTCGCTGACGGCGCGGGGCGGCGTCCTTGCCGGCGGCTTCGGCGGCCGCGAGCGTCTCACGCGCCAGTTCGACGCCCTGCAGCGGCCGCCGCCCGAGCAGGTCGACGATCCTGCGCCGGGTGTCGGCGAGCGCGGGGTCGGCCAACTCGCAACCCCGGGCGACGCTGCCCCCGGAACGGCTGGCGATCTCGGCGAGCACCTCGTCGGCCACGGTGGCCACGCGCCCCTCGTCGCGGAGCCGGCGGAGCAGCGCGGCGACCGTCGCGTCGGGGAGCGGGGCGAACCGGACGATCTGGCATCGCGAGCGGATCGTCGGCAGTTGCCGTTCGACCGCGCTGCCCACGAGGATCACGACGGCGCCGGGGGGGGGCTCCTCGAGCGTCTTCAGCAGGCAGTTGGCCCCCTCGACGGCGAGGTGGTCGGCGTCGAGGAGGATCGCCACCCGGCGCGGCCCGACGATCGGCTTGAGGAGCAGGCGCCAGCAGAGGCCGTCGCGCATCCGATGCTCGTCGTCGCCGATCAACGACTCGAGCGGAATCGTCGCCTTGTCCTCCGGTTTGCGGACGACGTCGATGTCGGGATGGCTGCCGGCATCGGCCTGCACGCACGACGGGCAGACACCGCAGGGCACGAGCCCGGCCGCGCACGACCGGCACTGGAGGGCCTTGGCCAGTGCCAGGGCGAACCGCTCCTTGCCGATGCCGGCCGGACCGACGAACAGGTACGCGCCGCCGATCCGCCCGGCGGTGGCCGCGGCGGCCAGCCGCGCGACGACGGCGTCGTGCCCCTCGATCCCCTGCCAGCTCATCGGCGCTCCGGCACGGGACTGCCGCTCCGCGCCCGTTCCGCCCCCGCCGTGCCGCTGCCGAACCGCTCCGTGATCACCGCGCGGATGGCGGAGGCGACGGCGTCCGGTGGCCGCCGGGCGTCGACGACGGCGAACCGGTCCGGATCGCGACGGGCCTCCGCGGCGTACCCGGCCACGAGCCTGGCGCGATAGTCCTCGCCGCGCGACTCGAGCTTGTCGAGCGGGCGCGTGAGCCGGGCGCGGGCCGTGGCGGCATCGATCGCGAGGAGCACGACGAGGTCGGGCTCGAGGCCGCCGGTGGCGACCGCACCGACGCGGCGCACGACCTCCGCATCGAGGCCGCCGGCGTGCCCCTGGTAGACGACGTTGGCGGGGAGGAACCTGTCCGACACGACCCACGTGCCCGCCGCCAGCGCCGGCCGCACGACCTCGGCGACGAGCTGTGCCCGGGCCGCCATGTACAGCAGCATCTCGGCCGTCGGCGCGACGGCGATGCCGGTGTCGTCGAGAAGGATCCGGCGGATCGCGTCGCCGGTGGCGGTCGACCCGGGGTCACGGCAGGTGACGACCCGGCGCCCCGTGTTCTGCAGCCACTCGACGAGCGCCGGAAGCTGCGACGACTTCCCCGCGCCGTCGATCCCCTCGAGCACGATGAACCGGCCTGGTTCGTCCATGGCGGCGGCCATCCTACCAGGTGGTTTTCCGGTCGCCCGGCGGCTCGTCGAGCAGCCGGGCGATCGCCAGGGGATCGGCCGGGTCGAGGGCGACGACCCGGGTCACGGTGTCGCGCGCGAGCGTTTTCCGCCCGCCGCGGACGAGGCAATGGACGAGCCCCTTGGCGGCCTCGAAGAACGGCCGGTTGCCGGGGAGCGCGTGGGGCAACGGCCGGGCTTCACCCGCCGCGTCGAGCACGCGAAACACCAGTTCGCAGCCGCGGCCGAAGTGGCCGCGCGCGAGGCGCAGATCCCCCTCGCCCAGCGCGATCAAGCCGAGGTGGACGTGGGCGTCGAGGAAATCGGGGCACTCCGACAGCAGCCAGACGAGCTCCTCGCGGGCGATCTCCTCCTCGCCGGCATCGAGCATCGCCTCGACCTCCTCGAGGTCCTCGCGCCGCCGGCGGGCGCAGCGCGGGTGGACGAGCTCATACGCCACCCCGGTGGGCAGGTCGCGGCGCGCGAGGCGCAGGCCGTCGGGGGTGCGTCGTCGCTTGCGGGAATCGTCGGGCATCGGGCGATCGTGGGGGAAGCACCCGGCGCGCGGAGCGCGGGCCGGCTGCCATCCAGACTACACTCCGCGCCCAGGCGACCGACGGTGCCGGGGCAGGAGCGGGCCGATGGGGCGAAGGACCGGTGCGCGAGCGGGGGGTGACGGCCTCGAGGCGCGAGCGATCGCCGCGGTGCGGCGGGCGCTTCTGCGCTGGTACGCCCGCACCGCCCGCGACCTCCCTTGGCGCCGGGCCCCCGACCCGTACCGCGTCTGGGTCAGCGAGACGATGCTCCAGCAGACGCAGGTCGAGCGCGTCTGCGACGCCTTCGGGCGGTTTCTCGACAGCTTCCCCACGGTCTCGGCATTGGCCGCTGCCGAAGAGTCGGCGGTGCTCCGCGCCTGGGAGGGGCTCGGCTACTACCGCCGCGCCCGCCAGTTGCACGCGGCGGCGCGGGTCGTCGTCGCCGAGCACGGCGGCCGCCTGCCGGAGGACGACGGGGCGCTGCGCCGCCTCCCCGGGATCGGTCGCTACACCGCCGGAGCGATCCGCTCGATCGCGTTGGGGCAGCCAGCGCCGATCGTCGAGGCCAATTCGCGCCGTGTTCTGGCGCGCCTCGTCGGACACCGGGCGGAGGTCGGCGGCGCGGCCGACGAGCCGCTGTGGCAGGTGGCGGCGCGGCTCGTGCCCCCGCGGGGGGCCGGGGCGTTCAATCAGGCGCTGATGGACCTCGGGGCGACCGTCTGCACGCCCCGGGCCCCGCGCTGCCCGCGCTGTCCGCTGCTCGGGCACTGCCGTGCCCACGCCGGCGGGCTCACCGGCTCGATCCCGCGCCTGCCGCGCCCCCGGGCCGCAGAGGTCCGCGAGGAGACGGCGCTCGTGATCCGTCACGCCGAGCACGTCCTCGTCGAGCAGCGGCGGCCCGGCGAATGGTGGGAGGGGTTGTGGGACTTTCCCCGGCTTCCCGCCAGCGGCCTGGCGGGGCTGCGCCCGGGACCGCCGCACGAGATCGGCCGGATCGTCTACACCGTGACCCACCACCGGATCACGCTGCGCGTCGTCGTCAGGCGTGCCGCGCGGCGAACCAAGCTGGCCCCGCCGCGGGCCTGGGTGAGCGTGGCCGACCTCGCCGGTCTGGCGCTCTCCTCACCGGGGCGGAGGATCGCGCGGATGCTCGCCGACGACGGCACGGAGCCGCCGCCGCGCCGGCGTTCGCGCTACGTCCCCGCGCCTGGCACGACCAGTTCCAGCGCCCGCGAAAAGAAGCGGGCGTAGTGCTCCCAGAAGACGATGTTGCAGCCCCAGTGGGGCGCCGGGTCGGAGGTGTAGCAGAGGATCCGCCCCGCCCCTTCGCGCCCGAGGACGAGCAGCGGATCGCCGGTCTCGGCGAGGTCGATGAGCCGCTCGGCGGTGGGCTTCACCCGGACCTGGTTGTAGCCGAGGATCGGCGGGCAGCTGTCGAGGTCGATGCCGGCGAAGCGCCGCGTGCCCGCCGCCGTCGCCCGCGGGTGGTAGCCCTCGGTGCTCTCGACGAGGTCCTCGTGGTCGAGGCAGGTCACCGGCATCACGTCCTTGAGCAGCGTCCGCCCCCAGCCCCCCTTTCCCTGCTCGCCGGTGAACGAGTACCAACCGCCGAGGAGCATCAATCCCTTCCCCGCGCGGACCGCCTCGATCGTCAGCCGCATCCGGTCGGGGAACGTGAGCACCGCCCTGCCGAACTTCTCCCGGTCGAAGAAGTGGGGCGCCAGCTGGAACAGCTTCCCCTCGACGTCGCTGAACACGATGACGTCGTGGTCGGCGAGGATCCTTTCGTACGCCCCGGGGGGGAGTTTGTAGAAGTCCCACGACGGCACGCTCGCGACGGTGTGTCCGCCGGCTTCGAGGGCCTCCTTGAGCCAGGTGCCGTAGTTGAAGATCTCGACCCCCTTCATCGCGTTCTGGAAGGGGCTTTCGGCGAACCATGGGCCGGTGAGGACGGCCCAGTCGCCGACGTAATAGACCTTGGCCATCGGATGCTCCTCGTCGCGGACCCGGGAATGGTCACAGTCCCCGCGGCGGGGGAGGATAGCCCGGTGGGGCGGAAAACCCCATCCCGGCCGCCCCGCGCCGCGAAACCGGCGGCGGTGCGGAACGCACCGGCCCGATTCCCGTCCTAGACTTCGGGGTTCCCTGCACCGGTTTGGAGAACCATCATGCGCGCCCGTGCCTGCCGGCTCGCGGTCGGCTCCTGCCTCGCCCTCCTCGCCGTCCCGGCGGCCGCCGCCGAGGTGGAACTGCCCGTCGAGCGAATCGTCCTGTTCACCTCTGGGGTCGGTCATTTCCAGCACGCCGGCCGGGTCGACGGCGACGCGACGGTCGAGATGAGCTTCAAGGCCGACGGCATCAACGACCTTCTCAAGAGCCTCGTCCTCGAGGATCTCGACGGCGGTACGCCCGCCGCGGTGAGCTACGCCTCGCGCGACCCGGTCATCAAGACGCTCGGCACGTTCGCCGTCGACCTCACCGACCAGCCGTCGATCGGCAAGCTGCTGTCGCGCCTCCGCGGCGAGATGGTCGAGATCGACGCCGCGGCGCCGGCTGCCGGCACGATCGTCGGCGTCGAGGTGCGGAAGACGACCGACGCCGAGGGCACCGTGGCCGAGAAGGAGTTCCTCACGATCCTCGCCCAGGACGGCCTGCGCACCGTGGCGCTGGAGGGCATCACGCGGATCAAGCTCGTCGACCCGCGGCTCCAGGCGGAGTTGGAGAAAGCGCTGGCCGTGCTGGCGCTATCGCACGACAACGAGCGCAAGAGCGTGCAGGTGTCGTTCCGCGGCCAGGGCGCGCGGCGCGTGCGCGTCGGCTACGTCCACGAGGCACCGGTGTGGAAGACGAGCTACCGCCTCGTCCTCGGCGAGGGGGGCGACGGCAAGCGTGCCGCCGGCACCGAGCGCGAGGCCCCGGCCGCCAAGGCACTCCTCCAGGGCTGGGCGATCGTCGAGAACACCACCGACCACGACTGGAAGGACGTCCGCGTCGAGCTGGTCAGTGGCCGGCCGATCTCGTTCGTGATGGACCTCTACCAGCCGCTGTTCCTGCGCCGCCCGATCGTGCAGCCGGAGCTCTCCACGGCGCTCGCGCCGCAGCTCTACGGCCGCAACCTCGCCGCCGACGCCCCTGAGGTAGAGCAACTCGAGCGGAAGGCGGGCCGGCAGCTGCGCCGATCCGAATTGGCCGATGCCGCCCCCGCAGCCCCGGCGGCCCGGGCGATGGGAGGCCTGGGGGGCTACGTCACGGCCTCGGCACCGGTTCCCGACTTCGACGGCATCGGCTCGGTCCAGGGCGTGGCCGACGGTGAGAGCCTCGGGAACCTGTTCCGCTACCGGATCGCGGAGCCGGTGTCGCTCCAGCGGCAGCGGTCGGCGCTGGTGCCGATCGTCGCCGAGGAGGTGGCCGTCGAACGGCTGGCGATCTACGACGAGCGTGTGCTTGCGAAGCATCCGCTGGCCGGGGTCCGGCTGAAGAACACCACCGCGCTCGACCTGATGCAGGGCCCGATCACGGTCTACGACCAGGCCGCCTACGCCGGCGACGCGCGGATCGACGACCTCGCCGCCGGCGCCGAGCGGCTCCTCAGCTACGCCGTCGCGCTCGACGTCGAGGTCGCGCCCCGCCTCGAGGGGCGCCCGGAGGAGATCACGCGCGTCAGGCTGGTCCGCGGCACGCTGGCGGTGACGCGGAAACTGGCGCGGGCGAAATCGTTCGCGATCACCAACGACGGCGCCGAACCGGTGAACCTCCTCGTCGAGCATCCGCTGGAGACCGGCTGGAACGTCGTCTCCCCGCGCCCCGCCGAGACGACCCGCGACCGCCAGCGCTTCGCCGTCGCCGTCCCCGCGGCGGGGACGACGGGGCTGACGGTCGTCGAGGAGATGCCGCTCGAGGAAAGCTTCGCCGTGACCGGCCTCGGCGAGGACCTGCTGCTGGTCTACGCCCGGGCCGCGAAGACGTCGCCCCGGATCCGCGAGGCGCTCGCGGAGGTGATCCGCCGCCGCCAGGCGCTCGCCGAACTCGACCGCCAGCAGCAGTCGCGCCAGCAGGAGATCGCCGCGATCGGCGAGGAGCAGGCACGGATCCGCGGCAACATGGAACGGCTCGAGCGCGGCAGCGAGCTGTATGTCCGCTACGTCAAGAAGTTCGAGGAGCAGGAGACGAGGATCGAGACGCTGCGCGGCGAGATCGCCCGGTTCGCCGAGCAGGCGGCGACGGCACGGCGCGAATTGGAGGAGTTCGTCGCCGCCCTGGAGCTAGAATGAGGACGGACGCCGCGGGATGGCCGTGGCGGATCGTGCCGCAGGAACACCCCCATGCCCCGGCAGCCGGCGGGCCGATCGACCGCGGTGCGGTGTGCCCTCGTCGCCCTCGCCTTCGTCGTCCCGGTCCGGGGACGGGGTGATTCCCCCGACTTCGCCACCGTCCGCCCGCTCCTCGAGCGGTACTGCTTCGACTGCCACACCGGTGACAACGCCGACGGCGGGATGCAACTCGACACCAGGCGGTCCGAACTGGCCAACTCGACCGACCGGGGGGCGTGGCAGAAGGTTCTCCGGCAACTGCAGGGGGGCGTGATGCCGCCGGCCGACGCGGCGCAGCCGACCGCCGACGAGCGGGCGCTTCTCGAAACCTGGATCCGCGAGGCGGCGCTCCGCCCCGACTGCTCGCGCGGCGAGCGCCCCGGCCGGGTCACGCTCCGCCGGCTCAACCGCGCCGAGTACGACAACACGATCCGCGACCTGCTCGGCATCGACATCCACCCCGCCGCCGAGTTTCCCAGCGACGACGTCGGCTACGGCTTCGACAGCATCGGCGACGTCCTTTCGATGCCCCCCGTCCTCCTCGAGCGGGCGCTGCAGGCGGCGGAGCGCGTCGCCAAGGCATCGATCGCCTCGGGCGACGTCGACGCGGCGCCCCAGCAGACGGCGAAGGGGGGCGTGCTTCCCTCGCACGGCGAGATCGGCGAGACGCTGCGCTTCGACGGCACGGGAGACTACATCCTCCGCGTCCACGCCTGGGGGGACCAGGCCGGCGACGAACCGGTGAAGATGGCCCTCCGCCTCGACGGCGGCGATGTCGAGACGTTCGAGGTCCGGGCCACGGCGCGGAAGCCGCGCGACTACGAGGTGACGCGGCGTGTCGGAGGGGGCGAGCACCGTGTCGCCGCCGCGTTCCTCAACGACTACTACAACCCCGAGGCCCCCGACCCGCGCCGCCGCGACCGCAACCTCCACGTCGGCGCGATCACCGTCATCGGTCCGATCGGCACCCTTCCCGATCCACTCCCCGAGCCCCACCGCCGGTTCTTCAGCGTGCCGGTCGATCCCGCCGCCGATCGCGACGCGCAGCGCGAGCAGGCGCGGAAGATCCTCCTCCCGGTCGTGTCGCGGGCCTACCGGCGGCCGGCCGCGGAGGGGGAATTGGAGCGGATCGTGGCGGTCTACGACGGCGCCCGCGACCGCGGCGAATCGATCGAGCGGGCGATGCAGGTGGCCCTGTCGGCGATCCTCGTCAGCCCGTCGTTCCTGTTCCGCGTCGAGAAGGATCCGCCGCCGGGCGCGGTGCGCGACCTCGACGACTACGAGCTGGCCAGCCGGCTGTCGTACTTCCTGTGGAGCAGCATGCCCGACCGCGAGCTCCTCGCGGCGGCCCACCGCGGCGAGGTTCACACGCCCGAGCAGCTCGTCGCCCAGGCGCGGCGGATGCTCGCCGACGACAAGGCCCGGGCCCTGGTCGACAACTTCGCCGGGCAGTGGCTCCAGCTGCGCTCCCTCGACACGTTTTCCCCCGACCGCGTCCGCTTTCCGGGGTTCGACGACGACCTGCGGCGCTCGATGCGCCGCGAGACGGAGGAGTTTTTCTGGCGGATCGTCCGCGAAGACCGGAGCGTGGTCGAGTTCCTCGACGCTGACTGGTCGATCCTCGACGACAGGCTCGCGCGGCACTACGGCATCGAGGGGATCGCCGGAGGGGAGTTTCGCACGGTGGCCGTCGACCGGGGCACGCGCGGGGGACTCCTCGGCCAGGCGAGCATCCTCGCAGTCACCAGCAACCCGACGCGCACCAGCCCCGTGAAGCGCGGCAAGTGGATCCTCGAGAACCTGTTCGCCGCGCCCCCGCCGGCGCCGCCGCCGAACGTCCCTGAGCTCAAGGACGCCGGCGCCCAGCTCACCGGCACGCTCCGCCAGCGGATGGAGCAGCACCGCGCCGATCCGTCCTGCGCGTCGTGCCACAAGCTCATGGACCCGCTCGGCTTCGGCCTCGAGAACTACGACGCCATCGGACACTGGCGCACCGAAGACGCCGGGGCGGCAATCGACGCCGGCGGTGAAACCCCCGACGGCAGCCGGTTCACCGGTCCGGCAGAGCTGCGTGGGATCCTCCTCGCCCGGCAGGACGAGTTCCGCCGCTGCCTGGCCGAGAAACTCCTCACCTACGCCCTCGGCCGGGGTCTCGAGTGGTACGACGCCTGTGCCGTCGAGCGGATCGCCGCCGGGACCGCCGCCGGCGGCGACCGGTTCTCGGCCCTGGTCGCCGAAATCGTCACCAGCCCCGCTTTCCGCCAGCGTGAAGGGGTGGAGAGCCGATGAGGAATCGGTGAGCGGAGGCTGGTAGACTTCCCCCGCTGCCCGTTCCCCTGCCCGTGTCCCGCCGGAGTCCTGCCATGAGCCTCCCGGTCCTGTCCCGTCGAACGGTGCTCCGCGGCCTGGGGACGTCGCTCGCCCTCCCCCTCCTCGACTGCATGCGGCCAGTCTCGGCAGCGGCTGCCGGTGCCGCGGCCCCCGTGCGGATGGCGTTTCTCTACGTCCCCAACGGCGTCCACATGCAGGACTGGACCCCGGCGACGACGGGGGGCGACTTTCCCCTGTCGTGCATCCTCGAGCCGCTTTCCGACCTGCGGGGGAAGTTCTCGATCCACACCGGTCTGGCTCACGACAAGGCCAAGGCCAACGGCGACGGCCCCGGCGACCACGCCCGCGCCCTGGCGACGTTCCTCACCGGCACGCAGGCCCGCAAGACCGCCGGCGCCGACATCCGCGCCGGCGTCTCGGTCGATCAGCTCGCCGCCCACCATCTCGGCAAGCGGACGCGCTTCCCGTCGCTCGAGATCGGCACCGAGGGGGGCGGTCAGTCGGGGAGCTGTGACTCCGGCTACAGCTGCGTCTACTCCGCCAACATCGCCTGGCGCAACGAGACGCAGTCGGTGCCCAAGGAGAGCAACCCGCGGTTGATCTTCGAGCGCCTGTTCGCCGGCGGCCGCCCCGGCGAGTCGGCCGAGGCCCGCGCCCGGCGCGAGCAGCACGAGCTCTCGATCCTCGACTTCGTCCAGGACGAGGCCAAGGCCCTCGAACGCCGCGTCGGCGGGGCCGACCGGCGCAAGCTCGACGAGTATTTCAGCGCCGTCCGCGAGGTCGAGCGGCGGATCGAGGCGGCCGCCAGCGCGGCGAGCGAGACGGCGCTGGGGATGGCCCGACCCGAAGGCATTCCCGACAGCTACCAGGACCACATCCGCCTCCTCGGCGACCTCTTGGTGCTGTCGTTCCAGACCGACGCCACGCGCGTGTCGACGTTCGTGTTCGCCAACGAGGGGAGTAACCGCAGCTACGCCTTCATGGGCGTGCCCGAGGGGCACCACGACCTCTCCCACCACGGCAACGATCCCGGCAAGCAGGACAAGATCCGGCGGATCAACTACTTCCACGTCGAGCAGCTCGCCTACCTGCTGCGGCGGCTCGACGCGGTTCAGGAAGGGGACGGCACGCTCCTCGATCACTCGATGCTGCTCTACGGCAGCGGCATCGGCGACGGCAACCGCCACAACCACAACGACCTGCCGATCCTCCTCGCCGGCGGCGCCGGGGGAGCGGTCAAGCAGGGGGTCCACGTCGTCCACCCGACCGACACGCCGCTGACCAACCTGTTCCTCGGCATGCTCGACGCCGTCGGCTGCCATGCCGAACGGCTTGGCGACAGCACGGGGCGGATCAACATCGGGTGAGCGAGGGCGGAGGTGCCTGATCCTGCACCGATCGCTTTGGAGGGGTCGGCGATCAGGAGGCTGACGGACTAGCCGTGACGATCGCGATCATCCCGGTGGACGAGTTTCCCTGATCGTGCGGCGACCGCCGCCGGCGACGGTTTCCCGGAATGACTTCGTTCACCCCCCTGCCGTCGGCGTCGCCTGCCAGCCACGGGGCGCCCTCCGTACCGCGCGACGCGAATCTCGACCTGCTCCGGGCGGCGGCGATCGTGCTGGTGGTGGTGTACCACGTGGTGGGCATGTGGCCGGTCAAGCAGCCCATCGTCCAGCGTTTCGCCGGCCTTGGCTCTCACGGCGTGGACTTGTTCTTCGTGCTCAGTGGTTTCCTCATCGGCGGCCTCTATTTCCGCGAGTTGCAGCAGCGCGGCCATGTCGAATCGCTCACCTTCTGGTTGCGGCGCGCGATCAGGACGATGCCGCCGTATTTCGTCGCGCTCGTGGCCGTGTACGCCGCCGTGTGGATCGCCCGCCGCGATCCGTTCGATCCGACGTACCTCTGGTTCGGGCAGAACTACCGGACGCGACTGCCGTTTTTCCAGGCGAGCTGGTCGCTGTGCGTCGAGGAGCACGCCTACGTGGCGATGGTGCTCGGGCTGGGCTGGCTGGCGAGACGCCGGCAGGTGATCGGGCCGGTGCTCGTCGCGACCTGCCTGGCGGCGGCGGCAATGCCACTGATCGACGGCGCGGTGAGCCGCTGGTCCGGTTGGCAGTCCTGCAAGTCGGCGACGCACCTCTGGTTCGGCGGGATCGCGATGGGGGTGCTCGCCAGCTGGGTGCGGGTCTTCCGTGAGCCACTCTGGAGGCGGGCTCGCGGCGTGTGCGGGAGGATCTGGCCAATCCCGCTCACGATCGCCTGTGTCATGGCGCTGGCGGGGCCGGCGTGGCAGCCCTGGGTTCCGTTCGCGATGGCCTGTGGGTGCGCGCCTCTGCTCGTCGCGGTCGCCGACCGTCCGCCGCTACCGTTCGCGACCGCGTGGCTGACGCGTGCGATCGCGATGGCGTCGTACAGCACCTACCTCACCCACGGCCTGGTGATCCACATCGGACGGATGCTGCGGACGCGGTTTCCCCAGGTGCCGGACCCGGTGATGTTCGTCGTCTGGATCGCGTTGATCGCCGGTGTGGCGACCGTCTTCTACTGGTGTGTGGAGAGGACGTCGATCCTCGCCCGCGATCGGCTCGTGCCACGGCCAGGTAGCAAGGCACCTGGCGCGGCGCCGCGGCCGTGAAACCGCCGGTTTGCCGGCCGTTCAACGCCCTCCGGGCGGGCACCAGCGCTCGATCCAGCCGAACACCTCTTCGTGCCAGCGGCACGCGTTGGCCGGCTTGTTCACCCAGTGCCCCTCGTCGGGGAAGTTCACGAACCGGCTCGGCACCCCCTGGCGCTGCAGCGCCGCGAACAGCTCGTGCCCCTGCCCGATCGGGCAGCGGAAATCGAGGTCGTTGTGGATCACGAGGAACGGCGTCTTGTGCCGCCCCAGCTCGCCGGCGCGGGCATGCGGGCTGAACTCGCGGTAGCGCCCCGGCTGCTCCCAGGGGAGCCCGCCGTGGTCGTTCTCGTCGAACCACAATTCGTCGGTCGTGCCCCACATGCTCTCGAAGTTCCAGACCGAGCAGTGGCTGACGAGGCAGCGGAACCGGGGGGCGACGTCGTTGACCGCGAACCAATTCATCATGTAGCCGCCGAAGCTCGCTCCGGCGGTGGCGATCCGGTCGGGATCGACGAACGGCAGCGCCACCGTGGCGTCGAGGCCGGCGACGAGATCGCGGTAGCACTTCCCCCCCCAATCGCCGGTGATCTCGTCGACGAACGCCTGACCGAATCCGGTCGAGCCGCGCGGGTTGGGCATCACGACCACGTAGCCGCGCGCCGCCCAGAGCTGGGCGTTCCAGCGCCAGCCCCAGGAATCCTCCCACGCCCCCTGCGGTCCGCCGTGGACGAGGTACGCCACCGGCCACTTCCTCGCCGCATCGAATCCCGGTGGCTCGAGGATCCACATCTGCATCGTCGCCCCCCCTTCGACCGGCACGCGGATGGCGCGTGGCCGGCGCAGGTCGAGGCCGGCGAGGGGGGCCTCGTTGGCCCGGCTCACCGGCACCCGCGGCACCTCGGTGCCGCCGTCGAGCGCGGCGACGGTGTAGACCTCCGCCGGCGCGTCGAGCCGTGTGACCAACAGCGCCGCCCCCCGCCCTGCCGTCGACAACGCCGTCGGCATCCCCGGCCAGCGGCGGTCGACGTCGGTCGGCCGCCCGTCGGGAAACGCCCGCCCCAGTGCCGCCGTGCCGTCGACCTCGTGGAGGAAGGCGACCATTGGCCGCCCCGCGGTGTCGCTCGCCCAGGCGATCTCGCCGGCCGAAACGTCGACCGCGGAGGTGAGGTTTCGCGGTGGGCCGGCGAGCGTGCCGTCGGGATTGGCATCGGCGACGACGACGTCCCATTTGTCGGCCTCGTACCCGGGCCGTCGCTGGGCGCGCCAGGCGAGCCGCCGGCCGTCGGGGCTGTAGCGAGGTGAATTGTCGGCGGCAGGGTTGGGGGGAGTGATCCGCTGCCAGTCGACGGTCGGGGCGTCGATCGCCACGCGGCACAGGTCATGGTCGGTGCTCCACGCCTCACCGGTCGCCGGCACGGCGGTGAACACGAGGTGCCGCGAGTCGGGGCTGAAGCAGTGGTCGTCGGCCACGGCGAACGTCTTGCTCGTCGGCGCCGCGTCGCGGTCGCCAGGGGTGACGTCACGGCAACCGGCGCCGCTGGCATCGATCACGAACAGGTGCCGGCGCTTGTCCTCGACGAAGGAGTCCCAGTGGCGGAAGAAGAGCCGCGTGAACGTCCGCGCCTTGACCGGGTCGGCCGCCAGCGCCCGCTCGCGCGCCGCGTTGAGCGAGTCGCTCTCGGCGAACGGCAGCTGGCTGTACTCCGGCCGGACCATGGACACGAACGCGATCCGCCGGCCGTCGGGGGACCAGACCGCGTCCTCGGCACCGGTCGAGATCCCGGTCAGCCGCGTCGGCACTCCCCCCGCCGCGGGCACGGTCCACAACTGGCTCGAGCCGCTGCGGTCGGACTGGAACAGGATCGTCGTGCCGTCCGGCGACCAGCGCGGGCGGGTGTCCTTGGTCGTGCCGGCCGTCGTCGTCAGCGGCCGTGCCGGTGCCGAACCGTCGGCCGGGGCGATCCACAGCGCCGCCGACGAGCCGTTGGCCTCGGGATGGACCGTCGTCACCTGCCAGACGACCAGCCGGCCGTCGGGGGAGATCTGCGGGTCGGCGACGCGCGCGAGCCGGAACAGGTCGGCGATCTCGAGCGGGCGCCGTACGGGCTCGGCGCCACGGCCCACGCCGACGACAAAACCGGCGGCCAGGAGCAGGACGGCGATGCGACGAACGATCATGTCGGGGTACCACGGGGGATGCGGGCGGCCACGACCGCAACCGCCAGGAGCACTGCCGCGCAGAGCGTGAAGCACAGCGCATTGGGCGTCCGGGCGGTCCAGGTCTGCCACGGCCAGGGAAACTTGAAGAACGCGAAGTTGAGACCCCAATAGACCAGCGTGACGAACGACAGGGGCGCGGCGAGATGCCGCGCGGTCGCCCTGGGATCGCGGGCCAGCCTCATCAGCCCGGTCGCCAGCCACGTCGCCAGCGCGAGCGGCACGATCACCCACACGGCCCAGTCGAGCAGGGCCGCGACAGGCTCGGAAGCGGTCATGGCACGGAGCGTCTTCCCGGCGATCGGCAGGAGCGTGAGCGGGAGGATGACGAGGAACGGCCACTGCCGACCCCCGGCCGCGACGACCAGTGGGATGAAGCCGAGCACGGGGCCATGGTTGTAGATGGCGTCGACCACCGGCACGTCGGCGAATTCACACACGATCACGAGCCAGACATGGACCAGCAACAGCGCCGCGGCGACGGCCGGAGGGAGCTCGGCCGGCCGCTGCTCCGGCTCGTCCACGATCCCCACGTGACGCCGGTTGACGAGCAGGCCGACGGCGAGGATCGCCCCGAACGTCGCCCCGAACGTCGTCTCCATCCAATTCCACCAGTTCATCACCGAGTCGAGCGCCGCCCAGGGGCCGGCGGCGAACGCGGCCCGGTTCCAGGCGTGGTAGGCCTGGAGGCTCTGGCCGAGGGGAAAACCGACCGCCCCGGCGACGAAGCCCCACACGGCGAGGTTCCGCGCGAGCCGGTCGCCGCGCACCCACCCCCACCATGCCCAACCCGCCGCCAGTGCCGCGAGCATCCCGCCCCACACCTCGGGGCGCGGCTTGAGCGCGGCGTCGGGTTCCCAGTACCAGTCGTCGGAGAAATACAGCGGCGGGAGGACGCGCTGCGCGGGATCGAACGGGCGATTGAAGAGCCAGATGCCCAGCGGGTACAGCGCGATCATCGCGAGCATCACCGCTGCCATCTCGCGCCACCCGACGCGGCGGCGGCCGAGGCCGACGCCGAGGAACAGCCCGGTGAAGGCGATCCACAGCCCTCCCTTCAGCGCCAGGCCGAGCATTCCCCAGCGGAGCGCGTCCCAATTGCCGACCAGTGGCGCGTCGTGTGTCAGGCCGACGGTCTGGCCGTAGGTCATCGACCCGCCGAAGCCGGTGGCAACGGTGCCCAGCGCCGCGGCGCGTGCCGCGGCGAGGAGCGGTGCCTGCGGGCAGACGCGGAGAACGAGCACGAGGCTCACGAGCACGCCGGCGATCATCGCCCCGGTCTCGTGGCCGTACTGCCCACGGATGCCCCAGCCCATTCCGCCGGCAGCCGCCGCGGCGAGCACGGTGAAGATGGCGTCGCGCATCGGGGAATCGGTCTCGGTGTGCAGCGGCCGGTCTGTGGTTCTCATGAGGCGCGTCATGCTAGCCCGACTTCGCAGGATCACCAAAGTGAGCGGGTAGGAAGTGTTCGCGCCTTCGCCGCCGCGCAGGCAGCGGCGATTTCGGGTCGCCGGTGACTGGCCACAGTTCGGGGCTGCCCACGCCCCGTCGCTCTCGCGCTCGCGTCGGCCCTCCAGGCCTCCCGCTCGCTCGGATGTCGACTTCGCTTCGCCATCCATGGCTGCGCTCGTCGACAGACGCCGGCTCTCGGGGCATGGGCAGCCCCTCCGCGCCGGCGTTGGGGCGACGGGACGTTTGTGACCTGGCGGTCCTTCAATCAAAGTGCCGTTGACCGCTGTGATGGCCGGACCGGATAGTCCCGCCCCGCGCGGCGCTGGCTAGCGCCGCTTGCCTCGGCGAGGGAGCGACACGTGAGCACGGTGCCGGCGCTCGACGACGCCGTCCCGCTCGGTCGCGCCGAGTTCGCCACTACGCGTGCCTGGTCGTGGTCGGGAACAGTGCCCGGCGCGGCGTCGTGCGTGGCGCTTGCCACGCTGGTCGCCGCGGCGCTGCTGACACTCGGCAAGCCCCCCTATTCCGCCGACTCCTGGTCGTACCTCGACCTCGCGCAGGAGATCGGCACCGACTTCTACCACGTCGACGTCATCCGCCAGTATCAGTTCGAGCCGGGGTACGGAGCCTCGTTTCCACCGCTGCTTCCCGTCCTGATGGCGGGCGTGCTCGCGCTGGCTCCGGTCGGGATCTACGCCGGGTCGTTCCTCAACCTCGCGGTCGCCGCCGCCACGTTGCCGGTCCTCACGCGGCTGGCCCGGCTGGTCTGTGGCCGGCCCGCCGTCGGGGCGGCGCTGTTCCTCGGCCTCGTCGGCAACCGCGAGTATCTGGTGGAGGTCGTCGCCGGGCGGAGCATCCCGTTGGCGCTGCTGCTGTTCCTCGGCGCGCTGGCCGTGTTTCTCGCCGACCGGACGCCACGGCGCGACTGGCTCGTCGGCGTCCTCGCCGGTGCGGTCACGCTCGCGCGTTTCGACTTCCTCCTCGGCGGAATCGTCCTCGGTGTCGCCGTCGCCATCGACTCGCCGGGGCGGCGCTTCGCCGCACTGGCGCGGTTCCTCGTCGCCTACGCCGCCACGCTCGCGCCCTGGAGCGTCTACTCCCTCCATCACTTCGGCCGGGTGTTCGTGAGCGACAACACACGGACCGTCCTCCTCGCCGAGCCGAGCCACGTCCTCAACTTTTTTCCCACGCCGCCGCCGACGCTGTTCGACGCCCCCGGCAGATGGCTCGTGAAGAGCTTCGCCCACGTCCGCTTCGTCTGCGGCGAGCGTTTTCCGTTGGCGCTCGTCTCCGACCGGATGTTTCTCCTCCTCGTCGTGCTCGCCGCCGGGCTCGCGCTCGGCGAGCGCGTCGCGGGACGCCGCACCGGCGGCCAGCGGGCCCGGGGCCACGATCAGCCGCCGGTCGACGCAGCGCGCGTCCGGCCGCCGATCCGGCTGCTGCTGCCCGGGATGGCGCTGGTCGTCGTCGGCCTGTCGGTTGCGCTCACCGGGTACAAGCCTCTCCGCTACCACCTTCTGGCGGTGGCGTTTCTCGACATCTGCCTGCTGGCGTTCATCGAGCGCCGGTTCGTGTGTCTGGCCTCGCCACGGGCCGACGCGGCGCTGGTCGCCGCGACACTTGCCGTGGCGGTCGTGCCGACGCTCGCACGGCACGTCCGCGAGAGCGGGTTCGTGCCGCCGACACGCCTCGATCCCGACCTGCTTGCCAACGCAGACGACCGCGCCGCCGTCGCGGCGCTCGACGACCCGCGGCGGGCGCGGGTCCTGTTTCTCGAGCCCGCCGGCGTCCTGCAGTCGTACCGATTCGGCGCCCAGACCGGCGTCGACACCTACGTCGATCCACGGAACCTCGACGAGCGCTCGGCCGCGGAGCTCATCGCCCGCTACGGGATCACCCACGTCGTCACCGCCGATCGCCGCTGGCGCGAGCGCCTCGGGCGCATCGCCAGGATCGAGCCGGTCGACGAGCGGCTTTCGCTCCTCCGGCTGCTGCCGGGGGACGTCGTCGGCCCCGGGGAGCTTCCGCGCTGACCGCCCGGCCGCGCCGGCCCGTGCGCCGGCGCGGCGCACGGGCCGGGCGTGCGGGCTCAGCCGCCGGCCTTCGGCGTGGCGGCGGGGTCCTCCGCCGAGAGCGTGTCGATCACCCGCGCCGACATCGTGTCGGCGAACCGGGACAGCGGGTCTTCGGCGCCCACGGTCGCCGGTGCGAACCCGCTCTTCTCGGCGACGAGCAGCGCCACGAGCGTGCCGACGAGCCCCTGCGCCGACTGCGGCGCGTCGCCGGCGCCGCCGGTGACGAACAGCCGCTCGGGCACCAGCGGCTGGCTGCTGCCCGACAGCGCCGCGGCGACCTCGGAGAGGGCGTACAGCCGCGGATCGCCGTAGCTGGCGATCTTCTTGAGCTGGACCGCGGCCTCGCCGAGGCCGACCTGCATCACCCGGCGGCTCTCGCCGCGCCCCTCGAGCTCCTTCTCGCGGCTGGCCGCCTCGGCGAGGAGCACCGTCTGCTCGGCGCGGCGGCGCGACTGGGAAAGCTCGGCTTCGGCCATGACCACCATCTGCTCGGCCGACTTCCGCGCCTTGGCCAGCTCCGCCTCCCCCTTCTGTTCGGCGATCTGCGCCTCGACGCGGGCGTTGGTGAGGTTGGTCTGCATGCTCGCCTGGGCCTGAGCCTCGGCGAGCAGCCGCATCTTCTCCGCGGCCACGCGCTTCCGCTCGAAGGTCTCGAGCTGCTCGACCGACAGCTGCCGTTCGCGGAGCTGGTCGAGGAGGGTCTCGATCTTGCCCGAGTCCTTGCCCGTCTCCGGCTTGCCGATGAGGACGTCGACGCACTCGATGTCGAACTCGTGGAACTTGTCGCGCAGCTCGAGGCGCGCCTCGGCCTGGATCTTGTCGCGGTCGTGGAGCAGCTCGAGCATCGTCTTCTTGTGGGCGATGTCGCGGAAGTAGGCCGAGAGCATCGGGTCGAGCGTCTGCGTGATCAGCCGCTGGACGTCGCCGAAGCGCTGGATCACGCTCGGCGCCCGCTGGTAGTCGATGTGGACGACCACCGACAGCGGGAGCGAGGGCTCGTAGGCGTCTTTCGTGACCAGGTCGATGCTCTTCAGGCTCTCGTCGTAGCGGTGCGACTCGCTCCGTCCCGTCACCCAGTGGAGGACGAAGTTGGTCGTCGGCACGAGGACGACGTTGCCGGAGTAGGTGTTGAAGGCGTACTTGCCCGGGCCGAGCGTGCGCTCCCAGACGCCGCGTTCCCCCTCCGCCACGCGCTCGCCGTGGCGGAACGTCGTCCCCGAGACATCGGCCCCGGTGCGGCCGATGTAGCTGACGACCACGCCCACCGAGCCGATCGGGACGACCGTCTTGGCGATCACCTCGACCGTGGCGAACCAGCGGTTGAGGAAGTACGTGCCGTCGGTGAGCGCCATGTGCTGCCGGCCGCGGCGGCCACCGGCGCGGAGGAAGGCCTCCGGGTCCTGGAAGTTGTTGTGGTAGTCGGGATCGGCGAGGTCGCCGCCGACCGTCGGGGCGATGATCTCACCGGGGGCCAGCGACGGTCCGTCGTGCACCGTGACGATGGCGATCGAGTCGCCACCGGTCGTCTGGTCGGCACCCGGCGTCTCGGGGCGTGCCTTGCCGACGACGACCGGGCTGAAGCCGTCGACCGCCTGCAGCTCCTCGAGCCACTTCGCCGTCGCCGCCTGCTCCGACCGGGTGAGCAGGGCGCGGAGCGCGAACACGCCGGTGTCGCTGATCACGGTGAACAGCGCCGGGTTGATGGCGTACACGCCCTCGCGGAGGATCGCCCGCTGCCGGCCGCGCTGGCCGGCCCGGCCGGCGGGGCCGCCGAGGAAGGCCCGCGCGTCCTGGAAGTTGTTGCACCCCACCACGCGCCCGAGCGTCTGCGCCGGGGGCAGCGGTTCGCCGTCGCGCGCGAAGACGTAGCCGATCCGCCCCTCGGGGATCGTCACCAGCGGCACCGAGTGGATCGCGTACTGCCAGCGCCAGTAGCCGAAGTGGAGGCCACCGCGGAGCACGTCGGAGCGGTAGCCGGCCTCGCCACCGAGCGCCAGAATCCTCCCCTCCGGCACGCTGCCGGCGAGCGACCACCATTTCTCGACCACGCCGATCCGGTCGTTGGGAATCCAGCGGAAACAGAGCCAGAACGCCAGCAGGCCCACCGCGAGGCAGACCGCGATCCATGTCACCACCGAGACCATTGTTCACCCTCCGGCATGCTGCCGGACCGGCGCGCGAAACCGCCCGCGGCGCCGCTTCCGGTGCACGCTCATCCTGGGCGCCGCGCCCCGCTGCGTCGGGGCGAAGAATGCCCTTTCAAATCGGGCCGGACACCGCGTCCGGCCATGCCTACGGGGTTAGCTGACGGGCTCGGGCTTGAAAGTACCCGGGGGCACGGATGCCCCTTCGCCCCAGGTGCAGCCGCCACCTCGCAGGAGGTGGTCGAACGCACCGCTTGGGTCCCCCGCCCGCGATCGTTCGATCGCGATTCGGCGACGCTGCAATTATACGCCGCGCGGCACGGCGTCGGTTCGATTCGCCGTAACCCACGGAGGCTCAATCGCCTCGGACGATCGGCACGCGGAATGCTGTCGAGTCGCCTGCTGCTGGAGGGGGGGTGCGCATGGTGTGTGGTACGCTCGCCCCGCACACACTCGCGGAGGGCTTCGTCGATGCATCACACCGAGCTTCGGGCACTGCTGCTGGGGATCGCGCTGGTCGGCGTTGTGCCGGCACACCCGATCGCGCGGGCCGCCGATCCCGGCAAGCCGCTCGAGGTGCTGTACGTCACCGGGGGCTGCTGCCACGACTACGACGCGCAGAAGGAGCTGATCGTGCGCGGGATGGCGGCGCGGGCCCGGATCCGCACCACCGTCGTCCACGAGGGGGGCACCTCGACCAACCATCCGATCTCGATCTACGGCAAGCCCGACTGGGCGAAGGGCTACGACGTCGTCTTCCACAACGAGTGCTTCTCCGACGTCAAGGACCCGACGTTCCTCGAGAAGATCCTCGCCGAGCACAAGAAGGGGGTTCCGGCGGTGCTGATGCACTGCGCCATGCACTGCTACCGCGTCGGCAACGACGAGTGGTTCCGGTTCTGCGGGATCACCTCGCCCGGCCACGGCGCCCACTACGCCTACACCTGCCGGCTGCTGGGCAGCCATCCGATCCTCGCCGGGATGCCGCGCGAATGGGCCGTGCCCAAGGAGGAGCTCTACTACTCCGACAAGGTGTGGCCGACGGCGACCCCGCTCGGCGAGGCGCTGAGCACCGATCGCAATGCCCTCCAGACGTGCATCTGGACCAACCAGTACGGCCCGACACGCGTCTTCGCCACCACGATCGGCCATTACGCCGAAACGGTGGCGACAGAAGAGTTTCTCGGTCTGGTCACCCGGGGCACGCTGTGGGCCGCCGGCAAGCTCCGCGACGACGGCACCCCGGTGCCGGAGTTGGCGCTCGAGCCGGCGGCCGCGGCCCGCTGACGCCCCCGCTCGCGGTCCGTGGTAGCATCGAAGGACACTCCCTGGAGACACCCGTGGCACGCGCGGCACTGGCCCTCGAGGACGGCACGATCTACGTCGGCGAGGCCTTCGGTGGCCGCGGCACGGCGTCGGGCGAGGTCTGTTTCAACACCTCGATGACCGGCTACCAGGAGATCCTCACCGACCCCAGCTACCGCGGCCAGATCCTCTGCATGACCGCGCCGCAGATCGGCAACTACGGCGTCAATCCCGCCGACGTCGAGAGCGCCGGCGTGCAGATGGCCGGGTTCGTGGTCCGTGAGGCGAGCCGGATCGCCAGCAACTTCACCGCCACCGGCACGCTCGCGGAGTATCTCGCCGCGGCGGGCACGATCGGCCTGACGGGGATCGACACGCGGGCGCTGGTGCGCCGGCTGCGGATCCGCGGCGCGATGACCGGCGTGATCTCGACCGAGATCCTCGACCCTGCCGAGGCGATCGCCGCCGCCCGCTCGTCGCCAGCGCTGGTCGGCCGCGATCTGGTCGCCGAGGTGATGCCGCGGGCGCGGAGCGAATGGACCGAACCGCTCGCGTCCGACGCCCGGCCGCTCGTCCAGCCGCTCGCCGGCGGGATCATGCCCGAGCCGCCCGCGACCGGCGCGCTCAAGCATGTCGTCGCCCTCGACTACGGGATGAAGTGGAACATCGCCCGCCATCTCGCCGACAGTGGCTGCCGTGTGACGGTGATGCCGGGGAGGGCGACGGCCGCGGAAGTGCTGGCGCTGGCGCCGGATGGCGTGTTCCTCTCCAACGGCCCGGGCGATCCCGAGGTGCTCGGCTACTGCGTCGAGACCGTGCGCGGGTTGGTGGGGCGGGTGCCGATCTTCGGGATCTGCCTCGGCCACCAGCTCCTCGCCCTGGCCTGTGGCGGAAGGACGTTCAAGCTCAAGTTCGGCCACCGCGGTGCCAACCAGCCGGTGTTCGACCGGCTCCACGACCGGGTCGAGATCACCTCGCAGAACCACGGCTTCGCCGTCGACGAGGCGACGCTGCCGGCGGAGCTGGAAGTCACGCACGTCAACCTCAACGACGGCACGGTCGAAGGGCTGCGGCACCGGACCCTTCCCGCCTTCTCGGTGCAATACCATCCCGAGGCCGCCGCCGGCCCGCACGACGCGGCGCATCTGTTCCGGCGGTTTCACGAGCTGATGGCCTGAGGTGGGCCGACGGGAGGCGTGGCTCGGTCGCGCTGCTGCAGCGCGTTTGTTGCGCCTCGGTTCGGACCGGGGTTGGGAGGCGAACCTCCGCTCGGGCTCAGCAGAGGGGGACGCGGGTCCCTGGGATGGGGTGTGACGGGGCAGCGCCGTGGCGCTGTACCGCCGAGTGATGCGGCTGGCAGTCGTGGAGGCTCCGGGGTCACGCGACGTGCGCGGCGCGAAGTTGTGACGACGGGGAGAAATGAACCGTCGCCGGTGCGCGTGCGTAGCTCGCTGCCGTGCCCGCGCGGCCGGAATAAACGTGTGGAAACGCCCGTTTTTTGACTGCCGGAGGGCGTGTGCCATGGTTGGCGTGGAGCCGGGCAGCATCCCGGGTCCTGCCGGCGGGGAGATCCGCCGGTCCCAGTCTCTGCCAAGGAGGTCAAAGATGATTCGTACCCGCTTCGTGGGCGGCCTCGCCGTCGCCCTCTGTGTGGCGGTGGCGGCCCTGTCGGGCGACGCGTTCGCCGGCTTCGGCCATCTCCGTCGCCATGCCGTCGATCCGAGTTGCGCCGCTCCCGAGCCGGGCTGCGCCGCCGAGATGCCGATGATGGCGATGGATCCGTCGTGTGCCGTCGAGCCCGACTGCGGGCCGATCAGCGTCTGCCCCACCAACCCGTGCATCAAGTACCGTCACAAGCACGCGCACAAGCACCGCCACGGTGCCGGCTGCTGTGCCGAGCCGACCT
The DNA here is from genome assembly GCA_018970785.1 of Planctomycetota bacterium. Classification (GTDB taxonomy): domain Bacteria; phylum Planctomycetota; class Planctomycetia; order Pirellulales; family UBA1268; genus F1-20-MAGs016. The sequence goes on along the minus strand of JAGWVR010000002.1, from coordinate 269 downwards.
GGGAGACGGTCCTCACTCCCTGCAGCCCGGAGACCGGCCGGTCGGTGAGCGTGCCGGTGTGCCTGCCCGCCTGCTGCCAGGGATGCCCGTGCGAGACGTCGCGCTGCACGCTCCTCGGCTGCGGTCTGGTGAAGTACGACTACGGCTGCGGCTGCAGCGTCCACGTCCGCTTCCAGAAGCACGGTGACATCCTCGTCACCTACATCGGGTTCTGAAGATTGCGCTGAGGGAGCCATCCATGGCCTCCCTCAGCTCGGGCCGACCGGGGG
>JAGWVR010000125.1 GCA_018970785.1 Planctomycetota bacterium | reverse complement strand
ACATCCTCGTGCCCGACGGCGACCTCGTCGTCTGCCACGATGACGCCGGGGCGCGGCGGCTGGTCGCCCGGTGGCTGGCGCGCGGCGGTGCCGCGCCGATCCGCGTCGGCCTCCGGGGAGATGGCGGCAGGCTCGCCCTGTGGGCCAGCCCGGTCGAACGCCAGCTCGGCGGGCAGACGTTCCTCCTCCAGTCGGCCGACGAGGTCGCGCCGGTGGCGGTCGCCACGCCCGTCCAGGCGTTCGTCCGCGATGCCCTGCTGGCCGCGGCGGTCGGCCGCCGCCTCGGCGTCGCGTTGAGCGACGTCGTCCGCGGGCTCGAGTCGATCGGGAGCGTCGCCGGCCGTGTCGAGCGGATCGACCGCGGCCAGGACGGCCACGTGTTCATCGACCAGCCGAGCAGCCGCCACGCGTTGGTCGCGACGCTCGCCAGCCTCCGCCGCCTGACTACCGGACGGCTCGTGGTCCTCGCCGAGCGCGGCCTGGCCCGCCGCCTCGCGCCGCGCCGATTCCGCTCCCTGGTGGCGCGCTGGTCCGACGAGACCGTGGTCGTGCCCGACGGGATCCTGGCCGCCGATCCTTCGCCGTCGGTGATCGCCGCCTACGCGCGCGTCGACCGCTTGCTGGCCGGGATCCGCCGGCGCGACTGCGTCGTCGTCCTCGGCCAGGGCTTCGACCCCGGCCGCGGTCCCGGCGGAGGCGACGACGGCGAGCCGCACCTCGGCCTGGCCTCGCTCGTCGCCGGCTGGTTCGCACTGGCGGCCGATCCCACCGCGCGCCGCGCGGCCTGACCACCGGGCGGCTTGCCGAGCCGGCGGGCGGACGGCGACAATCGCCGTCCGCGGACGCCGGGCGTCGCGTCAACCGTTCGAGGATCATCCCATGACATCGCCGTCGGTGCCGGCCGCCGGGCCAGCCACCGCCACGCCGTTCGACGACCTCGGGATCGCGGTCGGCGCCGGAGAGCCGTTGGCGGTCCACACCTGGCTCGGTGTCGGCGGAGCGGCCCGCTATTTCTGTGAACCGGTCGATCGCGAGGCGCTGGCGCGGCTGGTGCGCCGTGCGACCGAGCTCGGCCTGCCCGTGCGGGTGATCGGCGGCGGTTCCAACGTGCTCGTCCCCGACGCCGGCTTTCCGGGGCTGGTGGTCCGGCTTTCCGCCCCCGGCTTCTGCGCGATCACGATCGACGATCGGGGAAGCGGCCGGATCGAAGCCGGTGCCGGCGCGAAGCTCGTCCATCTCGTGACCGCCGCGGTCCAGGCGGGGCTCGCCGGGCTGGAGACGCTCGTGGCGGTCCCGGGCACGGTCGGCGGGGCATTGGTCGGCAACGCCGGGGCGCGCGGCGGCGACATCGGCGACCGCGTCCGCGCCGTCACGGTGATGCAGGCCGACGGCTCGGTCGAGGAACGCGAGGGGGCGCGGCTGGCGTTCGGGTCGCGGTGGAGCAACCTCGACGACGGCATCGTCCTCGGCTGCCGGTTGGAACTCGACGTCGAGGATCCCGACCAGCTCACCAAGCGGATGCAGAAGCAGTGGATCGTCGAGCGTGCCGGGCAGCCCTCGGGGACGCGAAGCGTGGCGCTGCTGTTCAAGGATCCGCTCGGGGCGAGCGCCGAGTCGATCATCGCCCAGGCCGGTTGCCGGGGAATGCGCGTCGGCGGCGCGAGCATCCACGGGACCCACGCCAACTACGTCACGGTCCAGGCTGGCGCCAGTTCCGACGACGTCCGCGCCCTGGTCGAAATGGTCCGGACCCAGGTCCGGCAGCGCCTCGGCGTCGAATTGGCGCCGCAGATCGAGTCGTGGTGAGGGCGGCGGGTACGGTCCCGCCTGCCGCCCGCCCCGCCCCAGCCCCGAGGGCTTCGTCCATGCCTCCCTGGCGTCCGCCGTCGGCAGCCGAGAGCGACGACGGCCCGTCCGTTGCCGAGGATCCGCGCCGGCCGCTCGTCGTCGCCGGGGTGATCCTCGCCGCCGCGCTCGCCGCCGGCGCCCTGGCCTGGTGGCGCTTCGGCGACCGGGTGCGCTGGGGCGAGGACCAGCTCCTCCATCCCGGCGACGTCGTCGTCGAGGGGCTCGCCCCCTGGATCCGCGCCGACGTCCGCGCCGAGGCGCTGCGGATGGCGAGCCTCGACCATGGCGTGCCGGTGGACGACGCGCGGCTGCCGACGCTCCTTGCCCGGGCCTTTGACATGCACCCCTGGGTCCGTGAGGTGAGTCGCGTCGAGGTCAGCCACCCGCCGGCCGCCGTCGTCACGGTCGTCTGCCGCGAGCCGGTGGCGATGGTCCGCATTCCCGGCGGCCTGCTCGCGATCGATGCCGACGGGGTGTTCCTCCCGAGCGCCGATTTCACCGCCGAGTCGGCTGCCGCCTACCCACGCGTGACCGGTGTGGCGACCAGCCCGCAGGGCCCCGAGGGATCGCGCTGGGGCGACCCCGCGGTCGACGAGGCGGCGGCGCTGGTGAGCGCCGTCGGCCCGCAGTGGCAGGCGCTCGACCTGGTCGAGTGCCGCCCGGCACCCGGACCGCGCGGCCGCTGGGATCTCGTCGATCGGCAGGGGGGCGTGATCCGGTTCGGCAGCGCCCCGGGCCGGGAGCAGCCCGGCGAACCGTCGGCGGCCCTGAAGATCGCCAGGCTCAAGGCAGGGGTCACTCCCGGCACGGCGGCCGAGCCCCTCGACCTCGGCGCCCTCCGCGCCGCCGGGAGCTGACGCCGCGACCGTCAGTCGATGTCGAGCACGAGGCGGCGCAGCGCCTGGAACTGCGGATGTTCTGCGGAGCGGGCCCACTCGAAGACCACCGCCTCGCTCGTCACCGGCACCGCCCCCGCACCTTCGAGACGGCGCAGGCCGACCTCGTGGTCGATCGCGCGGCGCGAGGCGAGTGCGTCGACGACGATGAACACCGCGAACCCGTCGGCGAGCAGATCGAGTGCGGTCTGGGCGATGCAGACGTGCGTCTCGAAGCCGCACAGCACGATGCCCTCGACCGCCCCGCGGGCCGAGGCAGCCGCCGCCACCGCATCGCGCACCTCGGCGGCGGCGCTGAAGGTGAGCTTCGCCACCGCCGGCGGGAGCAAGTCGGCCAGTTCCGCCGGCGTCGGGCCGAGCCCCTTGGGGTATTGCTCGGTGAGCACCGCAGGCACGCCGAGGAGGCCGGCTGCCCGGACGACGCGCTCGGCGCGGCGCGCGGCCGCCGGACCGCCGGGGAGCGCCGGGAGGAGACGCTGCTGGATGTCGATCACGCCGAGCAGTGACGTGGCGGGATCGAGCCGCATGGCGACGACGTCCTGAAGAGAAAGGGACAACCTCACCTTGATTCTACCAGGGCCAGGCGGCAGGCCACCGGTTACCGCCCAGTGGATGCCGAGGCGAGCGGCGTTGCCGAGCCGGCAGGGGATCGGCTATGCAATGCCGGGCATGCGGCCGCAGAGGCGCGGTCGTCCGGCGGGGACGTACGACGAGTGGGGCGATGGGCCGACGACTGTCCGTGACGACGCGACCGCTCGACGCCCACCGTCTGGTGGTCGGCGACATCGTCCGGCTGTCACGCCGGGTGCCGACCTTTCCCGTCGACCGGGTGATGATGCTCGGCGAGGTCGACAGGCTGCGGCGCCGGGCCGTTCCCCGGATCGGCTGGACCGCGCTGTTGGTGAAGGGGTTCGCCCTCGTGGCCCGCGACCGGCCGGCACTGCGGAGCTGGTACGTACCGCGGCGCTGGCTGACGCCCTGGCGCCGGCCCTGCTGGGCCACCAGCCCGATCTCCGTGGCCTCGATCGCCGTCAGCCGGCCGCGCGGGCCCGACACCCCGGCCGCGGTCGCGGCCCTCGACCCGGAATCGCTGTGGTGGGCGCGGATCGCCTCCCCGGACGCGATGCCGCTGCCGGCGCTGCAGGCCGAGATCACGCGGCATGCCGAGGGCCCGGAGGAGGAGATGTTCCCGCGGCAGCGGCAACTCCTCCTCCTCCCCACCTGGCTGCGGCGGCTCGTGCTCCGCGCCAACGTCGGTTCCCCGGGCGGCAAGCGTCCGCTGCGTCTCGGCACGTTCAGCATCTCGATGCTCGCCGGCGAGGGATGTGCCAACCGCCATCACCCGTCGTTCCTCACCACGAGCCTGACCGCGACCCCGCTCGACGACGCCGGTCGCTCGGTGGTCACGATCCTCGCCGATCATCGGATCCTCGACGGCGTCCCGGTGGCCCGGGCGCTGGCCGCGCTCGAGGTGGCGCTCCACGGGCCACTGGCCGCCGAGCTGGCGGCACTCGCGCCTCGGCCGCAACACACCGACGCGGGGCGCGGCTGACGCGGTTCAGCGCCCGCTGCCGGGAGCGCACGCGGCGGCGGCGGCCGCGTGGCGCGGCCCCATCGCGCGGATCGTGAGCTTCCGAGCCCACTCCGAGAGGATCTCGATCGCGACCTCGAGGCGGTCGGCGGGGAGGGCAGGTCCGACGCGGTCGGCCCACTCGACGCACACCCACACAGCCCCTCTCGTGGCATCGTCCCAGCCGATCTCGGCCAGATCCTCCGGCCCGGCAAGGCGGTGGAGGTCGGCGTGGACGATCTGCTTCACCGGGCAGCCGGCGGGAAGCGGGACGACGTGGATCAGGCCGTACGTCGGGCTGACGACGAGGTCTGGATCGAGCCCCGTCGCCGCAGCCAGGCCCTTGACGAACCGCGTCTTCCCGGCGCCAAGATCGCCGTGCAGGGCGATGAACGCCGGCACGGGCAGGGTCGCCGCGAGCCGGCGCGTGACGGCGTCGAGCTCGGCCTCGCTGCCGACCACGAGGTCGGCGCGCACTTCAGCCGCCGAATGCATGGAGGAATCCCCGGGGCTCGAGCGGGGCGAGCCGGCCGTCGGCGCCACGGGCCTGCAGGCCCGCGGCGGCGGTGACGGTGCCGATCGCGGTCAGGGGGGTCGGAAATGGCCGGTCGGCGGCGAGCAGATCGTCGGCGGCCGCGGCGGGAAGCGCGAGCAGCAACTCGAAATCCTCGCCATCGGCGAGGGCATGGTCGAGCGGCGGCGTGGTGTCGCGAGCGCCGAGGCGCACGGCATCGGCATGGATCGGGACCGCGGCGAGGTCGACGACGGCGCCGCACGCGCTGGCGGCCAGCAGCCGTGACAGGTCGAGCGACAGGCCGTCGCTGACGTCGATCGCGGCGTGGACGGGGAAGCGTTCGGCGATCCACGCCGCCTCGGCGAGGCGTGGCCGGACGTCGAGGTGGCGGCCGAGGATGCTGCCGCCGAACGCTCCGGTGGCCACGATCCGGTCGCCGGGGCGCGCCCCGTCGCGCCGCCAGGCCCGGCCCGGGGCGACGCTGCCGATGACCGTGACGCTGACCACGAGCGCCCCGTCCCAGGCGTTGGTATCGCCGCCGGCGAGGGCGACGTCGTGCTCGCGCGCCAGCTCGGCGACGCCGTCGGCCAGCTCGCGTGCGATCGCCGCGCCGCCGCGTGGCAGACAAACGGCGACGACGGCCGCTTCGGGGCGGGCTGCCATCGCGGCCAGGTCGCTGAGGCCCACGGCCAGCGCCTTGCGCCCCACCTGCCGTGGGCTGCAGTCATCGCCGAGGAGAAAATCGACTCCCTCGGTGAGCATGTCGACACTGACGACGGTCCGGCGCCCGGCAGGGGGGCGGATCACGGCAGCATCGTCGCCGGGGCCGATCTCGAGGCGCGGATCGGCGGGCAGCCGCGGCAGCAGCCAGTCGAGAAAATCCTGCTCCACGGTCGGTGTCCCTCGAGCCGCGCGATGTCGCGTCGAGCCTGAAGTGTACCGCGATGCACCCGGAGTCTTCCTTCGCGCCGTCGCCGCCGTCCCGGCGTCGGCGACGGATTACGGTCGTCGGGCGGAGCCCGGCTCCTTGCTGCGGGGTCGGGGCTGCCCACGCCCCGTCGCCGGACCGAGCGA
>JAGWVR010000124.1 GCA_018970785.1 Planctomycetota bacterium | reverse complement strand
GCCGGCCAGGCGCCCCCCCTGCCCCCGGGCCGCCCCGAGCGGCTGATCGTCGTCGAGCCGGGGGAGCACCGCGTGCGCGAGGCGCTCGTCGCCGCGGCGGCCGCGGCGGGGATCCCCCTCGAGATCCGCACCGACCGCCACTTCTTCACCACCAAAGACGACTTCGCCGCCCACGCCGCGGGGCGCAAGCAACTGCGCCTCGAATACTTCTACCGCCCGCTCCGCGAGCGCTTCGCGGTCCTCATGGACGATGGCGAACCGGCCGGCGGCCAGTGGAACTACGACGCCGACAACCGCGGCGCCTTCCCCCGGTCGGGGCCGGGAGCCCTCCCCGCCCCGCGCGCATTCGCTCCCGACGCGACCACCCGCGCCGTGATCGACCTGGTCAACACGCGCTTCGCTTCCCATCCCGGCGACCTGGCGCGGTTCGACTGGCCGGTGACCCCGGCGGCGGCGCGGCTCGCCCTCGACGACTTCCTCGCCCACCGGCTGGCGCACTTCGGGAAGTATCAAGACGCGATCTGGACCGGCGAGCCCTGGCTCTACCACTCGCGCCTCGCCGCGGCCATGAACCTCAAGCTCCTCGATCCCCGCGACGTGGTCGCCGGGGCGGAGCGCGCCTGGCGGAAGGGAGCGGTGCCGCTCGAGGCGGCCGAGGGCTTCATCCGCCAGATCATCGGCTGGCGCGAGTATGTCCGCGGCGTCTACTGGCACTTCATGCCGGAGTACGCAACGCGCAACGCCCTCGGTGCCGAGGCGCCGCTCCCGAATTTCTACTGGACCGCCGCCACGGAGATGAACTGCCTCCGCGACGCCCTCTCCCAGACCCTGACCCACGGCTACGCGCACCACATCCAGCGGCTGATGGTGACCGGGCTGTTCGCGCTGCTCGCCGGCGTCCGCCCGCAGGAGGTCCACCGCTGGTACCTCGCGGTCTACGTCGACGCGGTCGAGTGGGTCGAGCTGCCCAACACGCTCGGGATGAGCCAGTTCGCCGACGGCGGCGTGATGGCCTCGAAGCCCTACTGCGCCACCGGCGCCTACCTCGACCGGATGAGCAACGCCTGCCGCGGCTGCCGCTACAAGCCGACCGTCGCCAGCGGCCCGGAGGCCTGCCCATTCACGACGCTCTACTGGGACTTTCTCGCGCGCCACGAGAAACTGCTGCGGAAGAACCAGCGGATGACGATGCAACTGAAGAATCTGGAGCGCAAGCCGGCCGCCGAACTGCGCACGATCCGCCGCCAGGCCGACGGGCTGCGCGACTCGCTCTGACCGGCCCGCTTCCGCCACGGAGTCCGATCCGATGCCGACGCGCACCGACCCATGCCGCATCCCGATCGCCGCCCTGGCGGCGGCCTTGTTCGTCGCCACCGCTGCCCCGCCCGCCCCCGCGCAGGAGCTCCGCGCGGAGCTCGGCCGCCGGCTGGCACGGTTCGAGACCGCCTGGGAGGAGGCCGACCCCCCCACGCGCGCCCTGGCGGTGACACCGATGGAGGAGGCGGTGCGCTGCTTTTTCTCGCTCCAGCTCGGCACCGCCGCCAAGCGCCTCGATGAGGCCTGGTACGCCGTCCGCGGCGGCGCTGCCGCCGACGACGTGGAGCGCTCTGCCATCGCGCGGGGGATCGTCGTCGAGCCGCGGCTGGCCGACTCCACCGCGACGGGGCTGAAAATCGGTCTGCCTGCGCTCTATGGCACCGAGCCTTGGCCTACAGGCGCGCGGATCGGCCTGACGATCGACACCCACGCGGGGGACGCCACGGCCACCACGACCCGCGACTGGACGGCCGACGAGATCGACTGGGATCCGGGCGTACTGCCCGAAGGGGATCACACGCTCGCCGTCACCTGCTCGGTCGGCGACCGGCGGATCCCCTGCGCCACGCGCGGATTCTCCCGGGTGGACCGGCTCGCCGAGCGCCGCGCGGCGCTCGAGCGGGCCCGCTCGGCCTGGCCCGCCGATGCCGATCCGACCGTGCGCGCCACCGTGGCCCAAACGGCCGACCTCCTCGCGGCGCTCGCCGACGGCCGCCAGCAGGAGACCGACTACCCGGCAGCGCGGCTGCTCCGCTTCGCCGAAGCGCTCGTCGCCGGCAAGGGGGCGGCCGACGGCACGATCGCCGCCGCGGCGCGCGGGCACGACGTCTGGCTCACGCTGGCGACGGCGGCCGGGCAGGTGCCGGTGCGGCTCCGTGCCCCGGAAACGGCCGCCGGGGCGCTGCCGGTGCTGGTGCTGCTCCACGGCGCCGGCGGCAGCGAGAACATGTTCTTCGAGACCTGCGGCGCCGGCCGTGCGGCGCGGCTGGGCCTCGAACGCGGGTGGCTGGTGGTGGCGCCGCGGCAGGGGATCTTCGGCCTCGGCCTCGACGTCGACGGAATGCTCGAGGCGCTCGCGGTCCATTTCCCGATCGACCGCACGCGCGTGTTTCTCGTCGGCCACTCGATGGGGGCGGTGCAGACGTCGCGGCAGGTGGCGAAGCATCCCGGCCTGGTCGCCGCGGCGGTCGGCCTCGGCGGCGGCGGCACCGTCTCCAAGGACGCGGCGGCCCGGCGCGTGCCCTGGTTCATCGCCGCCGGCGAGCACGATTTCGGCAAGCGCGGGGCCGAGGCGCTTGCCAAGCAGCTCACCGCCGCCGGGAGCATGGTGACCTACCGCGAGATCCCCGACGTCGAGCACATGGTGATCGTCCAGGCGGCGCTCGACGAGGTTTTCTCATTCCTCGACGGCATCGCCGCCCGCGGGGGGTGAGCGGTGCCGTAATGCCGGCGACTGCCGACAGCGTTTTCCCGCCAGTGCCATCGCTTCTTCCGCGGCGCTGTCCAACAGCTGGCGGCTCCTGCTTCCCCTTTGGGCCCCGGCGCCGGGGCTGAACGGCGCGGGCGGATCACCAGCGCCGGCGGGAAAACAACGCCGGGTGGAGAGCCGTCGCGGCGGTACACCCGGCGGAGGGTGAAGGGATCGGGCGGCGAGCGGGCGGACGTCAGCCGCGAATGAGAAAAACGGACTCCCGGCCGTGCACGACGAATTGCTCGATCGCGCCGAGGTTGGCCAGCAGGACCTCGGCGATCCTCGCGGTCGAGGCGTTGCCGAGACAGACCTGCACGACCTGTGGTGGATGACCGCGCACCAGCGCCCGGGCAAGGAAGTCGCCGTCCTTGGTCACGATGAAAAACCCGTCGTCCTTCGCGAGGGACCAGATCAGCTCATCGTCGCCACTGGAGAGCCCATGGTCGCGAACGTGCCCGCTGCCGGGGAAGCGCCCCCAGAACACGTCAACCAGCCGGTATGACAGGTTCTGGTCGAGCAGCGCCTTCACGCCACCGATTCCAGCAACCGCCGCTCACGCTCTGCGGCGAAGGCGAGGCACGCGCGGATGTCGTCGCGCTCCAACTCGGGGAAGTCGGCCACGATCTCAATCTCGGTCATGCCCGCGGCGAGGTATTCCAGCACGTCGGAAACCGTGATGCGCAATCCCCGGATGCACGGTTTGCCGCTCCGCTTCCCGGGCTCGATCGTGATTCGCTGCAGGAGGCTCGAGTCCATCCCTGCATTTTATCGTGGCGGCGGCAACGCGGGCAAAACCCCGGCGGCGATGCTACGGAAGATCGCCTCCGGCGCCCTCGTTCGGCCAGCCGCACGGGCCCCGTGACGGCAGGGATTCAGCGCGGCCCCTCGAACACCACCGCGCCGTCGATGACCGTGGCCACGCAGTGGGTCGTGTACTCGAAGGGGTCGCCGTCGAACAGCGCCAGGTCGCCGTCGCGGCCGACCGCGATCGAGCCCACCCGGTCGGCCACGCCGAGGATCCGCGCCGCGTCGATGGTCACCGCGGCGAGCGCCTCCTCGGTGGACAGGCCGTTGGCGGCGGCGATCGCCGCCTCGAACAGGCAGACGCGCGTCTTGGGGACATAGGCCTCGAAGCCGCTCTGCAGCGCGAGCGGAATCCCCGCGGCGCGGAGCTTCGCCGCCGTCTCGAAGCTCGCGTTCTCCGTCTCCCCGGCGCCGCTTCGGCGCATCGACGGATGGACGATCACCGGCACCCCCGCGGCCTTGATCCTCTCGGCCACCAGATACCCCTCGGCCGCCGAGTCGAGCACGATCCGGATCCCGAACTCCTCCGCCACGCGCAAGGCCGAATCGATGTCGGTCGCCCGGTTGGCGGTGACGAGCAGGGGCAGCTTCCCGGCGAGCACCTCGGCGAACACCTCGCGGCGCAGGTCGCGGTCGGGCCGCTTGTCGGGATCGGCGGCGCCGCGCTTGCGCACGTAGTCGCGCGTCTTCACCAGTTCACCGCGGAGCATCGCCACGGCCTTGCTGCGCGTGCCCGGCGACTTCTTCTCGTCCCCCTTGGCGCGGCCGTCGTCGCCGAGCGTCACCGCCACCATCGCCACGGGGAGCAGCGCCGCCTCCTCGACCGAATCCCCGCGCGTCTTGACGACCATCGTCTGCCCGGAGACGAGCGCCCCCGGGGCGTGGCCGGTGTGGAGCGTGGTCACGCCGAAGCCGCGGACCCATTCGACGAGCCGCTCGCGGGGGTTGTAGGAATCGAGGGCGCGGAGCTCGGGTTGGATCGGATCGGTGGGGTCGAGCTGGTCCTGGTCCTGGTCCTGGTTGAGGTAGCCGGTGAGGCCGACGACGGTGTGGGCGTCGACGAGGCCGGGGGTGACGACCGCGGCGGTGAGCACCCGGGCGCCGGCGGGAATCGCCACCTGCGCCGCCGGGCCGACCGCGGCCACCTTGCCGTCGCGGATCACCACCACGCCGTCGGCCAGCGGCGGCCCGGCCATCGTGTGGACCGTCGCCCCGCGGACGGCGAGGAGCTGGCCCTGCGCCCCCTGGGCCGCGAAGGCCAGTGTCCCCTGCGCCACCACGCCGGTGATGCCGCCGGCCCATGCCCCTGCCGCCGCACGCAGGGCCCCGCGCCTGTCGATTCTCATGGTTTGCCTCCACGCTCCCCGTGCCGCGCCCGCCACGCCACGGCGAGGTCGGGGAAATCGGTGAACACGCCGTCGACGCCAGCGCCGCCGAGGCGCTCCATCAGCTCGTCGAACGATCCGACCCAGCGCGGCAGCGCGTCGCGCCGTGCCGTCCAGGGGTGGACGACGAGCCCAGCCGCATGCGCCCGCTCGACCAGGTCGGTGGCACGGCCGTCTTTGCCGATGACCAACTCGAGCGCCGGCCCGAGGCCATCGGCGACGGCTGCGATCCGCGCCAGGCCGTCTCCCGCGACGAGCTCGGTGGCATCGCCGCCGACGAGCTGGACGAGGTTCCCCTGCCAGCCGAGCTCGGTGCGGATCCGCCGCACTTCGGCCGGGTCGAAGCACTGCACGTAGCAGCGGTCGGACCGGGTGGCGTAGCCCGCCCGCGCGAGGACGTCGAGCACCAGCCGCGACAGGTCGTGCCCTTCCTGACGGTGGAAGGCGGGCTGCTTGATTTCCGGATAGATCCCCACCGGCCGGCCGAGCGACTTTGACAGCCCGGCGAGAAACCGCAGCTCCTCCTCGAGTGTGGCGAGCGTGAGCCGGCCGTCGTCTTTGGGAAACCGCCCCGGATAGATCTGCGCGCCGTCGCGGTGGTCGAAGCGCTCGACGATGGCGAGCGACTTCAGCTCAGCGAGCGTGAAGTCGGCGCAGTAGTAGCGGCCGTCCGCGCGGGCCCGGCCGGGAAACCGCTCGGCAACGTCGCTGACGCCGTCGAGGTGGATGTCGTGGAGGACGACCGGCACGCCGTCGCGCGAGGCGACGACGTCCTGCTCGACGAAGTCGGCCCCCTGCCCGACCGCCAGCGCCTTGGCCGGCAGCGTGTGCTCCGGCAGGTAGCCACTGGCGCCGCGGTGGGCGATGACGACGGGGGTGGCGGCACGGGCGCCGGGCATGAGCGTCATCATCGCGATCCCGACCGC
>JAGWVR010000036.1 GCA_018970785.1 Planctomycetota bacterium | reverse complement strand
GACTGGCTCAGCAGTCCCTGGCTGAAGGTGACCGGGACGTTGGAGTTGAAGGTGGATCGCGTCGTGCCACTGGAGCCATAGATGGCGAGCCTGCCGTTGATCGTCGCCATGCCGGTGTTGGTCACGATGGCGCCGGACGCGACGTTATTGGTCTGCTCGCCGTAAACCTGGTCCCCCGCCTTGAGCGTCAGCGCGGCGTTGCTGACGTCGAAGCGGCTGATGCGGAGTGATTCGGTGGATCTGGAGAGGGCACCGTTTCCGCTCAGGTTGAGGACGCTGACGTCGAGGTTGCGCTGGAGCGTGAGCGTCGAGCCGTTGCGGAGGTCGACGTTGCCCGAGGAGGCGATCAGGTCGCCCGCCTTGTAGGTCAGGGCGACGTTGCCATCCATGTTGAGGCTGGCGGCGGAGTAGGTGTTGGACCCCGTCACCAGGGCAGCCGAATTGCGCAGGTCGATGCCGCCGGTGAGCGCGAGATTGCGGCCGAGCGCGAGCGTCGAGCTGTTGTAGAGATAGAGCGCCCCGGTGATCGAGTCACCAGGGAGGTAGTCGAGGGTGGCGCCGTTGTCGAGGTAGAAGTTGGTGACGTTGTAGAAGCCGCCGGAGCGGATTGCCCTGGCGCCGTAATAGACGCCGAGTCCGGGGGCGGAGAGGGTGCCGCTGTTGAGGGCGAGAAGGGCGCCGTCGTACTGGATGTCGACGTTGCCGCCGAAGGTGGTGTTGGCGTTGACGTTGAGCTGCCCGGACTGGCTCAGCAGTCCCTGGCTGAAGGTGACCGGGACGTTGGAGTTGAAGGTGGATCGCGTCGTGCCACTGGAGCCATAGATGGCGAGCCTGCCGTTGATCGTCGCCATGCCGGTGTTGGTCACGATGGCGCCGGACGTGACGTAATTGGTCTGCTCGCCGTAAACCTGGTCCCCCGCCTTGAGCGTCAGCGCGGCGTTGCTGACGTCGAAGCGGCTGATGCGGAGCGTGTCAGAGCCGCTTCCGCGGACGACCTCCGAGAGGCTCGAAAGGGAAAGCGCGTTCGTCTGGAAGGATCCACTGACGAGATTGAGGCGCGCACCACCAGACAACGACGTGTCTCCGCCGATCGTCGTCGTCGCGTTGGCGTTGAAGACGCCGGTGTCGCCGAGCGTGAGATTCCCGCTGGCCGCGAATGCCGCGTTGGCCGTGTAGGTGCTCGGTACGCCCCCTGACTGGCCGGAGACCGTCGCGTTGGCGTAGCTCACCGGCGTGGAGTTCGACTGCGACGCGCCCCCGGTGACGTTGAGATCCTGCGCCAGTGCCAACCCCGGTGCCGTCAGGAGCGCCGCGAGCAAGGCATTCATGGCCGGCGACCGATACCCGCGCGGGGTGCAGGTGCCCTTGGCCGCAAGGTGGCAAACCCTGCGCGCAGCCGGGGCGCGCGCACGGCCAGCGAAGTCAGCAAGCGCCGTGATCGCCGCGGCAAACGCGCGGTCCAATCCCCCCGGGGGCTGGCCATTGCCGTTGGTGGCCCGCCGGTTGAACGACAAACCGTCGGGGAGGACTCGGAACGCGACACGAAGCATCGTCGACATGAAATGGGCTCCTCATGAGCCCCCGCGCGCACCCCGACGGGTCACACCTCGCGCGCACCCCTGAAGCGGTCACCGGCGCCGACCGACACCCAATGTCGCGGCGTCCGTCCAACGCGGAAGCGCGGGCGGACGACCAGCGCGCACGGAGCGGCGATCGACCCCGGTCACGGTTGCCGCGGCGTTGCCAGGCAAGGAAGACGCCGTGCCGCAGCGTGTGCGCGCAGCCGCGCGCACGCTCCAGCCCGGTCCCGTTCGACCTTCCGCCGATTCCCGAGCGCATCCCGGACCGCGTCCGCGGGCAACCCGCGGACGACGGGGAGCACGGCGCACCAGCCGCGCGGAAGCACGTCGCCGCGCGTCGCCTTTCGGCACGCGCAGCCGCCCCCGCGGACCTGCACTCCGCTCACGATCCGGGGTGCGCGTTCGCCGGCCCATACCCCCCGAAGCAGGAGCATGGTCCGTGGCCCGACCTGGAAGGCCGGGCGCGCGCGGAACCGCCGCACACCCTGTGACCGATTCAGTGGTTTCGCACGAGGCGAAACACGGCAGCGGGTGCTTGCAGGAGCGGTTCCTCGATCGATCTCAGGGCAAACTCAGGGCGCATCAAGACGCTTCCGCGACGAGCGTTGCCGCCGCCATGGCGCGGCCACCGGGGAGCGATTGCCTCCCGGTGGCCCCGCACAAGGCGGCACCGGCCGGTTCGGTCGCGGACGCGTCTCCTCGTCCGGGCCGAATCCAAGGTGCGAAGCCATGGTGTGGCCAGTGCAGCGGTTCGTCGGAGAGCCGCCCGATCGCCCGCCACTTCCCGACACGCGGGGATGACGGGCGAGAGCAATCCGGACGGACCTCCGACTCACCAGGCGCACGCCGGGTCGAAAACCGGCCAAAAATTTTTTCGCTCATTTTTTCGGTAGTTTTTCCGCCGGAGCTGGGGATCGACGTTGCCGGACTCTCCTCGAAGGAGGGGGGCGCTCCTGCACCCGCCGTGGTCCCTGGGCACGATCACGCGGGGCCGGTGGCCTGGTCGCCCGAGGGGCTAACGCTGGTGACGGCCGACACGCACGCCGTACGCTTTTCCGACGTGCGGACGATGACCCAGTTCGACGACATCCGCCCGGGCGTGGAATTCGCGGGAGCCTTTTTCGGTGTGGCAGCCGACGGGGTGCCGCTGCCGGTGATCCGGTGGCGCCGCGGTTGGCGAGGCGATGGATTTGTCATGGCTCGTCAATCTGATCGGGGAGGCACGATGGCGGTTTCTCGCGGATCGATCGGGGCTGTGCTCCTGGTCCTCGTGACCGTCGGGGGCGGCCCGGTGGACGCCGCCGGCTGGACCGCCGGAATGGCCCGCGTGTCGATCACGCCGCCGGAGCCGGTGTGGTTGGCCGGCTATGCCGCCCGGAGCGGGCCGGCCGACGGCGTGCTCACCGACCTCAACGCCCGCGCGCTCGTCCTCGAGGCAGACGGGGGCCGGCTGGCGGTCGTGACGCTCGACCTGATCGAGATCCCGGCGCCGCTCCACGAGCGGATCGTCGCGATCGCCCGCGACCGCCACGGTCTCGCCGCGCGTGAACTGCTCGTCAACTGCTCCCACACCCACGGCGGGCCGATGGTCTCGGCACGGACCGTCGCCGAGTGGGGCCTCGATCCGGTGTGGGGGCGCCGGGCGGAGTCCTACGTCGACCATCTCCTCGCGCGGATCGACGAGGTGCTCGGCGCGGCGCTGGCCAAGCGCCTGCCGGTGACCGTCGCCCATGGCACGGCGCGGTGCGGATTCGCGATCAACCGGCGCCTGCCGACCCCCGACGGCATCCGCCTCGCGCCGAACCCCGACGGTCCGGTCGATCACGACGTGCCGGTGCTCCGCGTCACCGATGACGCCGGCGCGCTGTGCGCGGTGGTGTTCGGCTACGCCTGCCATGCCACGGCCCTCGGGCCGACGGCGCGGGTCAACGGCGACTACGTCGGCTTCGCGCTGGAGCGCCTCGAGGCCGACCACCCCGGCGCCGTCGCGCTGTTCCTCGCCGGCTGTGGCGGCGACCAGGATCCGGCCCCGCGCCGCGACGAGCACGACGCCCGCCAGCACGGGCTCGCCCTCGCCGGCGCGGTCGAGCGCGTCGTCTTCGCCGACCTTCCCGGCCTCGCGCCGCGGCTCGGCGTCGGCCTCGAGACCTGCCCGCTCGCGTTCGCGCCGCTGCCGCCACGCGACGAGCTCGGCGTTCGTGCCGCTTCCCCCGACGGGTTCGTGGCCCGCCACGCCGCCTGGGTGCTTGCCGCATGGCCCGAGGCCGGCGACCGCCCCCCCGATCATCCGCTGCCGGTGCAGGTGGCGGTGTTCGGCGGCACGCTCACGCTCGTCGCGCTCGGCGGCGAGCCGGTGGTCGACTACGCCGCGCGCGTGAAAGCGGAGCTCGCCGCCCCGGGGGGCAGCGTCTGGGTGGCGGGCTATTCGAACTTCGTCCATGCCTACGTCCCGAGCCGGCGCGTCCTCGCCGAGGGGGGCTACGAGGGCACCGGCGCGGTGATCTACCAGTCGCTCCCCGGGCCGTTTGCCGCCGACGTCGAGGACCGGATCATGGCGGCCGTCCACCGGCAGGCCGCCGCGGTCCGTGGGCCGCCCGCCGCGCCCTGAGGAGGGGCGTCGATCGGGCCGCGCCGCCCCCGCGCCTCCGTCGCGCCGGGCGCCGTCAGGCCAGGGGCACGACCGCGCCGCCGCGCATGAAGACGAGCGTCGTGGTCACGTGGCGTTCGGGGATCGCCAGCAACCGCGCGACCGCCGCCCGGTAGGCCTCGAGCTGCGGCGCGTAGAAGGCGGTCTTGTCGCGGAGGATCCGCTCGCGCTCGCCGGGGGAGGCCGCGTCGCCGAGCCCGTCGAACTTGAAGTCGATCACCTCGGCGGCCACCGCGCGGCCATCGCGGTGCCACTCCACGAGGCGGTCGACGATTCCCTGCACGAGGCCGTCGTCGATCGCCAGCGCGAAGCCGCGCTCGCGGCGCAGCACCGGCACGGCCGGACCGGGGGCGAGGCCGGTCCGCACCAGCCGCTCCGGAAGGAGAGGAGCGGGTTCGGCGAGCAGCGCGGCGACGGCGGGAGCCGCGCACATCCGCCGGAAATCGGCGCGGAGCGTGGCGACGTGATCGGCCACCGCCGGATGGTCGCGCGCGATGGTCGCGAGCGTGGCGTCGTCGGGGAGCGCCGGCGGCCAGCCAACCTGCTCGATCCAGGCGTGGAGTAGCGTGCCCACCGCACGGGCGGCGACCGAACCGGCATCGAGGAGCGCCCGCGCGGCCACGGCGCTGCCCCCTTCCTGCCCCGACGGCGTCCGCCACGCCCTGCCGCGGCGCCGGCCCGTGGGCGGCAGCGGGGCGAGTGCCACCGGGCCGACGACGGCGGCGACCGGCGCGGTGGCCGCCGCCGCCGTGCCCGCCGGGAGTCGGTCGTCGGCGGGATCGGTCCGGTGACCGACGGCGTAGAGGAGCGTGTCGGGGGGCGCGGCCGCGCCGGCCCCGAGCGTGGACCGGAGGATCCCGGCGATCGTCTGCGGTGCCGCTCCCGAGCGCGGCCCCGCCGGCGCGACGATCACCTCGAGCGCCTGGATTGCACGCGTCATCCCCACGTAGAGGGTGCTGATCGATTCACGGAGCAGCGGGTGGGCGGCGCGCCTGTGGCAGTCGGGCCAGGGGGCGGGGAGCAGCGGTGCGACGTCGCGGTTGAGGCCGGTGAGCAGGCCGCGGATCGGCGCCAGCGCCCGGCCGCGGACCGCCGGACGATCGACCACGACCCGCGGATGGTGGGGCACGAGCTTCCGGTCGAGGTCGGTGAGGACGACGATGTCGAACTCGAGCCCTTTCGACTTGTGGATCGTCATCACGCGGATCGCCGCCGGCTCGGGGTCGGCGACGCGCTCGGTACGGACGCGCGCCACGAACGGGGCGGTCCGCACGAGCCCCGCGCTGCCACCATGGCGCACGTCGTGGTCGCGGGCCATGACGAGGAGCTGCTCGAGGCGCCGGCCGTCGCGGGCACCGGCGGCGGGCGTGAGGCGCGCGGCAAGGTCGCCGAGCACGGCCGCATGGCCGTCGTCGACGAGCCGGCGGCGCACCCGGTCGAGCGCCGCGAGAAACGCGGGCGACGGCTCACGGGCGACGGCTCCGGCGCCGTCGAGGGCCAAGTCGCCGGCCAACACAGAGGCGCCGACGTGGAACCGGGCGACGGTGTCCGAGGGATGGTCGACGAGCGACAGCACCGAGAGGAGCAGCTCGACCGCGGGTGAGTCGGAGAGGGGCTGGCCCCCTTCGGCACTGGCCGCGATCCCGTCGCGGCGCAGCCGCGCGATCACCTGCTCGGCGCCGGCGTTGGTGCGCACGAGCACGGCCACCGTCCGCCCTGGATTGGCCGTGGCGAGGTCGCGGGCGCGGTCGGCGGCGGCGCGGAACAGGTCGGCGGCCAAGCCGTCGCCGGCCGGTGCGGTGCGCAGCCGCACCCAGCCGGCCAGGTCGCGGTTGCGCGCGGCGGCGACGTGGGGATGGAACGACCGGTTCCAGTCGGCGACCACCTCGGGCGCGTCGGCGAGCTGCGGGCAACCGGCCAACGCGCCGAACAGCGCGTTGACGGCTTCGAGGACCGCCGGGCTCGATCGCCAGCTCTCGCGCAGCGACTGTTCCCGCAGCGGCACCGGACCGGCGGCGAAGAACCCGCCGAGGGCGTCGAACAGCGTCGCCTCGCCGCCGCGCCAGCCGTAGATCGCCTGCTTGGAGTCGCCGACCGCGAAGAACGTGCCGCCGGAGGTCGCCGTGTGCTCGGCGAGGCGCTCGAGGACGCGCCACTGCCCGAGCGACGTGTCCTGGAACTCGTCGAGGAGCAGGTGCTTGGCGAACGGGATCCCGCGCCACCGCGCCGCGTCGAGCGTGCCGTCGGCGGCGGCGTCGCCGACGAGCCGGGTGACGTCGTCGAACGACACCACCCCGGTCCGGCGGACGAGGCCGTCGAGGGCGGTGGCGTGGCGGTCGAGCCACTCGCGCATCGCCCGCGTCTGCTCGACGATCCGGGCGATCATGGCGGTCCGGGCGACGGCGATCAGCACGCCGTACGCCGCGACGACGTCGTCGGCGAGCGGCTTTTTGTAGTAGGTCGTCTCGCCGACGACGAGCTTGGCGGCGATTCCCTTGGCGAGGAACTCGCGGAACCGGCCGGCGGCGAACTGCTCGAGTCCGTCGTCGCGCGCCGCTGCGATCCGCTTGTCGGGGAACACGGCGGCGCGGAGCGTGGCCACGGCGGCCGTGACATCGGCGGCGGCGGGGGCCGGTGGCACGGCGAGCGGCTCCCAGGCGGTGGCGTCGGCCTGGCGGTGGAGCGCGGCGAGGTCGGCGACGATCCCCCCGACCGCCTCCTCCAGGCCGCGCGTCGTGCCCCCTCCCGAGGCCTGGACGAGGAGCGTCGCCAGCGCCGCGGCGGTCGCCTCGCCGTCCTGGAGTGCGGCGTGGATCGCCCGGCGGCGCTGGCCCGCGACCTCCGCCTCGTTCCCCACGCCCCATCCCTCGGGCAGTCCGAGCTCGTAGCGTGCCGCGTCGGCGGCGGAGACGAAGAACGCGTCGAGCGTGCCGATCGCCACCCGGCCGAGCGCGCCGGTGAGGGTGGCGAGGATCCCGAGGAACGCCTCGGCGCCGAGCCCGGGGGCGCCGATGTCGCCCGCGAGGCGCGCGGTCGCGTCCGGCCGTGCCGGGTCGGCGGCGTCGGCGAGCCGGCGCAGGACGCGCGCCAGGATCTCGCCGGCCGCCTTCCGCGCGAATGTCGCGGCGAAGATCTCCTCGGGGGGCGTGCCGTCGGCGAGCAGGGCGATCAAGCGCGTGGTCAGGGCGTGGGTCTTCCCCGTGCCGGCACTGGCGCGGACGGCGACGAACCGGTCCGTGCCCGGGCCGTCGGAGGGACGCGGCGCGGCGCTCATCCGGCACCCCCGTCGTCGTCATCGTCGCCGTCGTCGACGATCGCATCGGTCTGGCAGATCGCGTCGTACTCGGGGAACGACGCGGCACCGTCCGGATTCGGCGGCCAGTAGCGGCCGGCGCGGATGCCGCGGATCACCGCCGCGGCGGCCGCGAGCGCCGCCTCGTGCTCGGCGCGGCTCCAATCGGCGACGACGACAGCGGTGTCTTCCGCACGGGCCGGGAGATTGAAGAACCCGACCGCGACCGCTTCGGGAGACGCCGCGGCGAGGGCCGCGATTCCTGTCGCCCCGGCGAGGTGGCGGTAGAGGGGGAGTTGGAAGTCGATCCACGCGCCGCGCCTGCGGTGCACCCGGTCGGGCGGGCGGCCCTGGGCCGAGGTCTTGTAGTCGAGGATCTCCCAGCGGCCGGTGGCGGGGTGGTGGTCGATGCGGTCGATCCGGGCGACGATCGGCACCGCCGTGCCGTCGACGTCGAGCGTCCCGTGAACCTCGCGTTCGGTGGCCGCGATCCGCCAGCCGGCGGCGGTTCGCCTCGCCTGCGCGGCGGCGAAGGCCGTGAGCCGGCGCCGGGCGAGCGCGGCCTGCACCTCCACAGCCGGCAGCGCGCCCGGGCCGTAGCGGGCCGCGACGAGGTCGTCGAGGATGGCGCCCAGCGCGGCGGCGAGCGGCTCGGCGTCGGTCGACGCCGCGAGCGCCCGATCGGCGGCGAAGCGCTGCAGGCACTCGTGGAGCAGCGTGCCGAACTCGAGCGCTCCCAGCTCGAGGGCGTCGTCGGTCACGGTCCGCAAGCCGACGACGTGCTTGAGCCAGAACCGGTAGGGGCAGGCGACGTAGCTCCGCAGCGACGTCACGGCCAACGCGCGCGGTTTCGCCACGGCCTCCGCCGCGGGCTCGTCGCCGGCGGTCGTCTCGGGAGCTCGCGCCAGGAAGGGGGCGAAGGAGTCGGGATGCGGGATCGCGAGGCGCCCGGTCGCCCCGGGGAGGGCGGCCGGCTGCGGCGGCGCCGGGCTGCAGATCCGCTGCACGGCGGCGACGAGCTCCGCCGCCGGGCGCCGGAACAGGAGGCGGCTGGGGACGGCGGCGGCGCCGTCGACGCGGTGGCGCGGCACGATCACGAGCAGATCACGGCGGCAGGTCGCCGCCAGCGCGA
The DNA here is from genome assembly GCA_018970785.1 of Planctomycetota bacterium. GTDB lineage: Bacteria > Planctomycetota > Planctomycetia > Pirellulales > UBA1268 > F1-20-MAGs016. The sequence continues at coordinate 23,943 of JAGWVR010000036.1, read as the reverse complement.
GGCTCCACGCATCGCGGGCGGCGGTGCGGTTGGTGTCGGGGAGGCCGACGGCCTGCCGGAGCGGATCGGGGAGGAGCGGGTCGCGGCTCACGCCCCCGGGCAGGACTCCCTCGACGACGCTCGTGATCGCCAGCGCCGGAGCGTCGTCGAGCGCGACTTCGAGCCAGCCGACGATGGGCAGCGCCTCGGGGTCGGGAAGCGGCGGCACGAGCCGTCTGCCCCACCCCGTCAGCAGGAGGTGGCCGAGACCGACCGGGCCGACCGCGGCGACCAGCTCGTCGGGGAGCGTCTCGATCTCGGCCAGCAATTCGCCGAGCGACTCGAGGGCGACGACCACGGTCCGTTCCCCGGGGGCGTCGCGGTCGAGGATCCGGTCGCCGAGCGCCGCACCGACCACGCCGCGGATGGCCGCCGCCCAATCGAGGGCCCGGCGCCCGTCGCTGCTTCCGCGCCGCGCGCGCTTGCCGAGGGCGCGGGTGGCGGCGACCAGCTCCGCCAACCAGCCGTCGGCGGCGTCGAGGAGGGCGAGGAACCGCCGCTCGGGGCTGGCAGCGGGATCGCGCGCTTCCGCGGCGGCCTCGGCGAGCAGCCGGCGGTCGATCGCGAGCGGGAGGTGGCGGCTGGCGACCTCGTCGGCGACGGCGGCGGGAAGCGCGATGCCGGTGCGCTCGGCGAGGAGGCGGGCGGCATCGGGGCAGCGGAGGAGGCGGGCGAAGGGGGCGAAACCGCCATCCGCCAGCCAGCCGAGGATCGCCTCGAGCAGATGCCACGGCGTCGAGCGCTCGACCGTCCGGCCCCCCGCGGCCCGCCCGCTCAGGCCGACGCCGCGGAGCCGGTGCTCGAGCTCGGGGACGAGCGCCGAATCGGGGGCGGCGATCGTGATCTCGTCGGCGGCACGGCGCCCGCCGAGGCTTCGCAGCCAGTCGATGACGGCGTCGGCCTGACCGGCCGCGTCATCGACGACGGCGATGGCGTCGAGCGGCAGCGGGATCGGCGCGGAGTCCCAGACGGCGGGCACGAGGCACCCGTAGTCGTCGAACGCGGCGGCGAGCTCGGCGTCGGTCATCGTCGGCGGGGCGGCGACGAGGGCATCGCAGCCCGCCGGCAGGGCGGCGAGCAGATCGCGCTGGAGCGGGTCGAGATCGACCGTCGCCACGAGCACGATCCGGTGGTCGCAGCGGATCTCGCCGTTCCCGATCGCCTTCCGCCGCGCCGTCTGCCGGTCCCAGGCGTCGAGGCCCTTCAACCAGCCGAGGTATTCGGCCTCGAGCCGTGCCAGCGCCAGCCAGCGGTCGTCGTCGGCAAAGGCGGGGAGCTTCGCGGCCGCGGTCGCGGCGAACGACGCGAAGTCGAGACCGTGGGAGGCCAGCTCCCGGTGGAGGGCGACCATCCCCGCGCCGGCGTCGACGAGCCGATCGCCGGCCGGAGGCGTGTCGTCGGCGGTGCCGCCGAGGCCGGCCACGACGAGGTCGCGATCGCGCGGCGAGGCGGCGGCGATCGCGCCGGACCAGCAGAGCGTCTCGAGCAGCGTGTCGGTGAGCGGCTTGCCGGGCGCGTACAGGCACTCCGGCAGATCGCCGGGCGTCGTGATCCGCGGCGGCACCAGCGCCAGCCCGCGCGCCGCCGTCGCGGCGACGAGCAGCTCGTTGAGCCGCAGCCCCGCCGCGCGCCCCGGGAGGACGACGAGCCAGCCGGAGAGGTCGGCGACCGGCGTGGCGCCGCCGTCGACACTCCGACCGGAGCCCACGCGGGCGAGCAGCCACTCGACCGCGGCGGCGAGGACGCCGGAGCCGACGTCGAGCCGGTGGAGCCGGCAGGGGGAGGGGGCTCGCGCCGCGGCGGCCGATGGGCTGCCAGCCGTGGCGGGGGCTGCGGGCGCGGCGGTCCGACGGGCCATGGATCCTTCCAGGCGGGGGTGGACGGAAGTCTAGCAGCCCGTGGGAAAAGCGCCCGGCCGCCGGATGCGGCCGACGGCGACCGGGGAAACCCGCGGCGTTTCCCGCGGTCGCCCGAGTGGACACAGGCCACGGAGTGCTTTCGCCACGGACAGCGGGCAGCCGGATCCGCCGGTCAGCCGGGGAGCAGGGCCGTGATCGCGTCACGCTCGGCGGAGGCCAGCGCGACGTCGGCCGCGGCGACGAGCTCGGCGAGCTGCCCGGGGCGCCGCGCGCCGACGATCGCCGCCGTCACCGCGCCGTGGCCGAGCACCCAGGCCAACGCCAGCGCGCCGACCGAGATCCCGCGGGCCGCGGCCAGCGGCCGGAGCCGCTCGACGAACGCCAGGTGCTCCGAGAACCGCGGCTCCTGGAACAGCGGATTCTTCTCCTTGCGCCAGTCGTCGGCGGCGAGCGCCGCGAAGCGCGCGTGCGACCAGGCTCCCGTCAGCAGCCCGGAGGCCATCGGCGAATAGGCGAGGACGCCGACGCCGTGGGCGGAGCACCAGGGAAGGATCGTCGCCTGGATGTCGCGGCGGAGCAGTGAGTAGGGGGGCTGGAGCGACGTCACCGGCGCGATCGCCGTGGCGCGCTCGAGTTGGGCGACGTTGAAATTGCTGACGCCGATCCAGCGCACCTTGCCGTCGCGCACCAGCCGTGCGCACTCGGCCCAGCCCTCCTCCACCTCCTCGTCGGGCTCGGGCCAGTGGATCTGGTAGAGATCGATGCAGTCGACGCCCAGCCGCCGCAGGCTCGCCTCGCACTCGGCGCGGATGCTCGCCGCGGTGAGCCGCTTGCCGACCTCGCGCCGTTCGTTCCACACCCGGCCGCACTTCGTGAACAGCAGCGGCCGCCGTCCGGCGGGGAGCCCGGCGAGCGCCCGGGCGACGACCTCCTCGGAATGGCCGAGGCCGTAGACCGGCGCGGTGTCGATCCAGTTGAATCCCAGGTCGAGGGCCTCGTGGATCGCGGCGCTGCTGTCGCCGTCGTCCTGCCCGCCCCAGGCGAACGGCCAGCCGGGGCCGCCGATCGCCCAGCTTCCGAACCCGAGCGGAGTGATCATCAGGTCCGAGTTGCCGAGGCGGCGAAGGTGCATCGATCGGGTTCCAGAGGATGGAGTGGCGGCGCCGTCACGCGCGGCGGTGGATGGCCCCCGCAGTCGGCGGTGCCAGACGAAGGGAAAAGCGCCCTATCATGGTGACGGGGCCGCGCAGCGTGTCGAGAGCGCCGCGTTCCCGTGCCGCCGCGCAGGAACGCCCATGCCCATGCTTCCCGTCCGTTCGAGGTGGTCGACCGCCCTGCTCGTGTGGGTGTCGTGCTGCGCCGCTGCCGCGCCCGGCCGGGGCGCCGACCCCGCGCCCGGTGGGTCGGGAGGCCGCCGCGTTCCGTGGGTCGGTTCGCGGATCACCGGCACCCCCGAGCCGCCTCCCCCCTACGGGACCGAGGCGCTGTTCCCCGGGCTGCGGTTCGACCATCCGACGGCCGTCGTCCGGCTCCCCGGCACCGACCGGTTGGTCGTCACCGAAGAGAAGGGGAAGGTGTACACCTTCCGCGCGGTGACCGGCGGCGACGAGCCACCCCGGGCCGATCTCGCCCTCGACCTCGGCGCCGTGCCGGGGCTCGACCATGTCTTCGACATCGCCTTCCACCCGCGCTTCGCCGACAACCGCTTCTGCTACGTCGTCTACGCCCTGACGCCGAAGCTTCCGGAGGGGACGCGCGTCTCGCGCTTCACGGTGTCGGCCAGCGACCCGCCGGTCATCGATCCGGCCAGCGAGGAGATCGTGATCACCTGGCTGTCGGGAGGGCACAACGGCAGCGCGCTGGTGTTCGGCGCCGACGGGATGCTGTACGTCTCGGCCGGTGACAGCGGCGACGCCACGCCCCCGGACGCCTCGCTCACCGGCCAGTCGATCCACGATCTCCTCGCCTCGGTGCTGCGGATCGACGTCGACCGGACGACGCCGGCCAGCGGCACGGCGCCGGCGTTGGCCTACGCGATTCCCTCCGACAATCCCTTCGTCGGGCGCCCCGGAGCCCGCGGCGAGGTGTGGGCCTACGGCCTGCGCAACCCCTGGCGGATGTGCTTCGACGAGGCCGGCCGGCTGCTCGTCGCCGACGTCGGCTGGGAGCTGTGGGAGATGCTCTACGACGTCAAGCGCGGCGGCAACTACGGCTGGAGCATCATGGAGGGATCGCAGCCGGTCGTCGGCGACCGGCCCCGCGGGCCCGAGCCGATCGAGGCGCCGCTGGTCGAGCAGCCCCACACCGTCGCCCGGTCGATCACCGGGGGGCACGTCGTCGCCTCGTCGCGGCTGCCGGAGCTCGCCGGGGCGTACGTGTATGGCGATTACGTGACCGGGAGGGTGTGGGGGCTGCGCTACGACGGCACGCGCGTCACCTGGCACCGCGAACTGGCCGACACGTCGCTGGCGCTGGCGAGCTTCGGCCTCGATCACGCCGGCGACCTGCTCCTCCTCGACTACGACAGCGGCACGCTCCACCGCCTCGTGCCGCGGCCGGCCCCCCCGGCCAACGCCGCCTTCCCGGCACGGCTCAGCGACACCGGCCTGTTCGCCGACACCGCCGCGGCGCGCCCGGCGCCCGGCGTCGTCCCTTACCGGATCAGCGCCGAGGCCTGGGCCGACGGCACGGAGGCGACCCGGCTGGTCGCCCTCCCCGGCGACTCACGCCTCACGATCGAGGACCGGCAGAACCCGCAGCAGGGGTTCATCCGCGGCAAGTACCGGTTTCCCGCCGACGGCGTCCTCGCCAAGACGATCGCGCTCGAGACGCGCCCCGGCGATCCGTCGAGCCGGCGGCGGATCGAGACGCAGATCCTCCACTTCACCGGCTCCGACTGGAACGCCTACTCCTACCTGTGGAACGACGAACAGACCGACGCCGAACTGGCGCCGGCCGACGGGGCGACGGTTCGCCTCACGCTGGCCGCGGACGGTCCGGCCGCGCCGCAATCGCGCGAGTACCGCGTCGTCGGCCGCACCGAGTGCCTGATCTGCCACACGACGCGCGGCGGATCGCTGTATGGTTTCATCCCCGCGCAGCTCGCCCGGGCCGTGCCCCGGCCCGACGGCACTCCCGGAGACGGGGCCACGGTGGACCAGCTCGCGCTGTTCCACGAGCTGGGCCTCCTCGCCGCGCCCCCCGCGGCGGGGCTCGTGGCGCCGGCCGATCCCTACGATCCCGCTGCCGACCTCACCGCCCGGGCGCGGAGCTACCTGCAGATGAACTGCGCCCACTGCCACCTCCGTGGCGGCGGCGGGGCCTCGGAGTTCGACGTCCGCGCCGACGTCGCCCTCGACCGGACGCGTCTGGTCGACCAGCGCCCCGTCCACGGCGACCTCGGGATCGCCGACGCCCGCCTCGTCGCCCCGGGCGACCCGACCCGGTCGGTCGTCTATTACCGGATGGCGACACTCGGCCGTGGGCGGATGCCCCATTTCGGTTCCACGGTCGTCGACGAGCGCGGGCTGGCGCTGATCGGCGATTGGATCGCCGGCCTCGGGCCGGCCGCGCCCGCCGTCGCCGGTTCCCTCCCGGACGAGGCGACGCCGTCGGCGGCGCTGGCGGTCCTCCGCGCGATCGACGCCGGTGCCCTCGCCGGCGCCGACCGCGACGCGGCGATCGCCTGGGGCAGCGCGCAGGCCGATCCGCAGGTCCGCGACCTGTTCCTGCGGTTCGTGCCCGAGGAGGCGCGGCCGCGGCGGCTCGGCACCGACATCCGCGCCGCCGACCTGCTCGCGCTGCGCGGCGATCCCGAGCGCGGCCGCCGGCTGTACGAGGCCGCCGGGGTGACGTGCCGGGCGTGCCACAGGATCGGTGCCGACGGCGGCGAGATCGGCCCCGCGCTCGGCGACGTCGGCCGCCGGTTGACCGCGGCGCAGATCCTCGACAGCCTCCTCGATCCCTCGGGCACGGTCGATCCCCAATACGCCACGTGGTATGCCGAGACGAGCGGCGGCATGGTCGTGACCGGCCTGCTCCGCGAGCGCACCGAGGCGCGGATCGTGATCCGCGACGCCCAGGGGCGCGACCACGCGCTCGACCGCGCCGAGGTCGAGGTCTTCGTCCGCCAGCCGCAATCGCTGATGCCCACCCAATTGCTCCGCGACTTCACCGCCGCGGAGGCCGCCGACCTGCTGGCCTACCTGGGGAGTTGCCGATGAACGCGCCGTCTCCAATCCGCCGGTTCCTCGCCCGTGGCCTGCTCGCGGCCGCCGCGCTCGTCGCCCCGGCGGCGCGCGGCGAATCGGCCGACGAGCGGCTGGCGGCGTTCTTCCAGGCCCATCTCGACGCCACGTTCGCCCTCCGGCCGCTCGACGCCACGCTCCTCGGCGACCATCGCTTCGATCATCTCCTCGACGACGTCTCCCCGGCTGCCCGGGCGCGGTGGCTCGAGTTCTGGAAGGGGCAGGTGGCGAAGCTCGACGCGGCGTTCGCGACCGCCGACCTGTCGGCCGACGGCCGGCTCGACCGCGACATCCTCCGCGACGACCTCGTGCGGAACATCTGGCTGGCGGAGAACGAGCACGCCTTCGAGCAGGACGCGCGCGTCTACGGCAGCTATTCGACCGACAGCGTGTTCTCGCTGCTGACGCAGTCGACGCTGCCGAAGGAGACCAACGTCGCCAACTGCATCGCCCGGATGAAGCTCGTGCCGGCGCTGCTGGAGACGGCGCGGACGTCGCTCACCGACCCCGCGCCGACGATGCTCGAGACGGCGATCCAGCAGAACCGCGGGTCGATCGCCTTCTACGAGAAGCAGATCTTCGACCTCGTCGGCGAGTCGCCGCAGCTGCCGGCGCTGCGCGCCGCGGCCGTGCCGGTGGTCGCGGCGCTGCGCCGCCACCAGGAGTTCCTCGAGAAGGAGCTGCAGCCCCGGGCGCGCGGCCAGTGGCGGCTCGGCCCGGAGAAGTTCTCGAAGAAGCTGGAATTGGTCCTCGACATGGGGTGGGACGCCGAGCGCGTCGTCGCCGAGGCACGGCGCGAGTTCGAGCGCGTGCGCCACGACATGGCGTTCGTCTCGCGGCAGTTGTGGCACCGCCACCGCCCGGGCCGCGCCGTGCCCCCCGACGACGAGGCCGGCCGCCGCGAGCTGATCGCCACCGTCGTCGACGCCGTCAACCAGGACCACGGCCAGCCGGAGACGCTCGTCCGCGACGCCCGGGAGACGGTCGCGGGGCTGTGCGATTTTCTCCGCGCCCGCGACGTCCTCCGCCTCCCCGAGCCCGACCGCTGCCGGATCGTCGAGATGCCGGAGTTCCGCCGCGGCAATTCGCTGGCCTACCTGGAAAACGCGCTCCCGCTCGATCCCCAGGGGGCGAGCACCTACGCGATCAGCCCGCCGCCGTCGTCGTGGGACGCCGCCCGGGTGCGGAGTTTCCTCGAGGAATACAACGACCGGATGCTGCAGATCCTCACGATCCACGAGGCCTATCCGGGGCACTACGTCCAGCTCGAGTGGTCCAACCGCTGCCCGTCGCTGGTGCGCCGGGTGCTCCAGTCGGGGACGTTCATCGAGGGATGGGCGGTGTACACCGAGCAGATGATGCTCGACGAGGGCTACGGCGCCGGTGACCCGGCCCTCCGCCTGATGCAGCTCAAGTTCTTCCTCCGCGCGGTCGCCAACGCGATCCTCGACCACGGCATGCACTGCGAGGACTGGTCCGACGAACGGGCGCTCGACTTCCTGATGAACGAGGCCTTCCAATCGGAGGGGGAGGCGCGGCTCAAGATCGTCCGCGCCAAGCAGAGCTCGGTGCAGCTCTCGACCTACTTCGCCGGCCGCACCGCCCACCACCGGCTCCGCCAGGAGATCCAGCGCGAGATGGGCGACGCCTTCGACCTCGGCCGCTACCACGAGGCGGTGCTGTCGAACGGCTCGGTGCCGGTGAAGTATCTGCCGCAGTTGGTGCGCGAGCGGTTGAAGCAGCCACGGTAGGGCGGTCGCGCGGCGCTGGCCGTGCCAAGCCGCCGCTCGGGCTCGGCAGAGGGGGCGGGGGCAGCCCCGACCCCGGGAGAAACCCACGGCAGGAGCGGCCCACGGGTTCGCTCAGCGCAGCGCCTTGAGTCCGCGCGCGGTGCGCTGCCGGTTGAGCTCCACGAGTGCCGCCGGCTCGCGGGCCACGAAGCGCACCAGTTGCGTCGGCGTCACGCCGAGATCACCAGCCGCGGGGCGCGGGTCCCAGCCGGAAGCGGCCAAGCTGTCGAGCGCCTCGGCGAGCAGCGCCGGGAAGTCGTCGTGACCCTCGGCGACGACGATCCGGCCGCCCCGGATCCGCCCCGTCCACAGGGACGAAGGGGTGCCGTCGGCGTCCGGTCGAGCGGCGCCGCGCGTCGCCACTGCCAGGCGGAGGCGGAGGCGGCGCAGCGCGACGGCGCGGTTCTCGGACTGGCTGCGCCGTTCCGAGGCCTCGGCCGTGAGCCCGGTCGGCCGGTGGCGGAGGATCACCGCCGTCTCGACCTTGTTGCGGTGCTGGCCCCCCGGGCCGCTGCGGCGCGTGCGCGTCTCGTCGCAGTCGGCGAGAAGCGCCGCCGGCGGCAGCGCGGCGGGGTGTGGGTCAGGGGGGGGCACGGGCGACCTCCGGGGCCGGGCCCGCCTGCCGGCTGTCCGTGGACAAAGCCATCCCTGGCCTTTGTCCACTCAGGCGACCGCGGGAAACGCCAAGGGTTTCCCGGGTCGCCTTCGGCCGCATCCGGCGGCCGATCACTTCTTTACGGTCTGCTCAGGAAGGGCCTTGAAGCGGACGTCGCGCCAGCGGACCTGGAACGGGCCACTGCCCTTGGCGATCCCGTGAACCTGGAAGCCGATGTGCCCCTCGGGGTCGTGCGGCTGGCGGAAGTCGGCAGTCGGCACGCCGTTGACCCAGCTGCGGTAGTGGTCTCCCTCGACGACGATCCGGTAGGCGTTCCACTCCCCCTTGCGAAACGCCTTGGTGGCCGCCTCGGTGCGGACCGCGTCGGTGCCGGTGAGGATGCTCCACCAGGTCCCGCGCCGCGCCTCGTCGTAGAAGTTGCCGGCGGTGCCGTCGATCGCGATCTCGCACTGCGGTCCGTAGAGGCGGCCGGCGGGGAGCTTTCCCTTGGCCCCCTCGGGCTGTTCCCCCTCCGCGGCGAGATGGCTGCGCACCTGGACGCCGGAGTTGAGCTGGTCGTCGACCTTGACCTCGAAACGCAATTCGAAGTTCTTCACCGGCTTCCGCGTCGCGAGGAACGTGTTGGGGCTGCCGTCGGCGGTGGTGCCGACCAAGACGCCATCCTTCACCTCGTACGTGGCCGAACCGCTCACCACCTGGAAGTCGTCGAGGCGGCCGTCGGCGAACCAGCGCGAGAAGCCGTCGTCGTCGGCGCGGCCGACGAGGGCGAGGGTGGCGAGGAGCAGGGTGGGAACGGCACGGCGGAGCATCGGGGACCTCACGGTGCGGGGAAGCGGACGCCGCTCGGGGGCAGCGCACGGCCCGAGCAGACCTGCCTGCCGCGACCTGGTCAACCCGGCGGGCCGAAGCCGAACTCGGCCTCCTCGCACGCGGCCTGCTCGCGACGGGCCCGCTCCTGCTCGGCGCGCTGCCGCGCCGCCTCGGCAGCGGCCGCAGCGCGGTCCTCGGGCGGGGCGTCGGAGGGACGGCGGTCGAAGGGGGCGTCGTCGGGGCGCGGAGGGCCGCGGCGGCGACCGCGGCGCGGGCGGCGCCGGCCGGCGTCGTCGCGCGGGGGGGGAAGGATCGGCGGGGAGCTGACCGCGCCGGCGAAGCGCTCGATGACGAGCGGATCGGACGCCGTCACGTCGGCGATCCGCAGGCCCGCCCGCCCGGCGAGCAGGTCGTCGACCAGATCGCCGACCACCTCGGCACGCCAGCCGGTGGCGAGGAGCGGCGGGCGGTCGCCGTCGTGGTAGCCGAGCTTCCACGACAGCAGTTCGCGCATGTCGCCGGCCGTGCCCACCAGCGCCGGGGCGATCGACACCTGGCGGCAGAGGCCGTTGATCGCCGTCACGAGGAATTGCCCGATCACCGCCAGCTGCGCGGGCGGGGCCTGGAAGCGTTCCCCACCCGGGCATTCCTCGTCGGGCAGGGCGAGGCCGCGGTCGACCGCGGCGCACAGCCCCTTCATGATGTGACGGAGGTCGGAACGCTGCATCCCGCGGATCGCGGCGATGCCGGTCGGGTCGGCGCTCTTCCGCTTGCAGAGCTCGACGAGCAGGTCGTCGCGGAGGACGCGCTTCGGGGGCATGTCGCGCTCCTCGGCGACGGCGTCGCGCCAATGCCACAGCTCACGGGCCACGGCCAGCTCGCGGCGCGACAGGCCGTTGAGGCCGGAGATCCTCCGCCAGCGCTTGCGGGTGAAGCTCTCGGCGACGTCCTCCTGCCAGGTGGCCATCTCCTCGTCCATCCAGGCGCGCCGGCCGAGGCGCTCGAGGCGCTCCTCGAGGCGTTGCCACATCGCCTCGAGATGGCGGACGTCGTCGAGGGCGTAGTCGAGCTGGGCCTGCGACAGCGGACGCTTCCGCCAGTCGGTGCGCGTCTCACCCTTGTTGGTCTGGACGGAGAGCAGGCGGCGGACGAGGGCCCCGTAGCCGGCCGGGTACTCGTGGTCGACGAGCCCGGCGGCGACCTGGACGTCGAACAGCCGCGGCGGCGGCTGGCCGACGGCGTGGAGGATGAACCCCATCTCCTCGCGGCCGGCATGGACGACGACGGTCCGCTCGGGATCGAGGCACAGCTCCCAGAACGGATCGAGCTCGCGGACCGCCAGCGTGTCGACGACGGCGAGCGTTCCCGGGGCGGCGACCTGGAGGAGGCACAACTGGCTGCGGTAGGTGTGCTCGGAGACGAACTCGGTGTCGAAGGCGACGTGGGCCTCGTCGGCGAGTCGGCGGACGAGCCGGTCGAGGCCCGCCGCGGTGGTGACGTGTTCGAAGCTACCGGAGGTGTTGGGCATGAGGGCGGCGTCGCGGTCCCGGGTGACGGGATCCGGTCGGCCGGCGAGGGGGGGCGGGGGAGGAGCGGCGTCAGAGGAACAGGAACGAAACCAGGGCGAAGATCGGCAGCAACACGCCGAAGCTGTACACAAGGTACCCGAAGAAACTGGGCATCCGCACGCCCGACTGCTCGGCGATCGCTTTGACCATGAAGTTGGGGCCGTTGCCGATGTAGGTCATCGCCCCGAGGAACACGGCCCCGAGGCTGATCGCGGCCAGTCGGCCGACCTCGACGCCGGCCACCGTCGGCCCGTCGGCGGCGAGGCCCTGGGCCGCTTTGAAGAACACGAGGTAGGTGGGGGCGTTGTCGAGCACGCTCGACAGGCTGCCGGTGGCCCAGAAGAACGAGCGGGCCGAATCGAGCCCGAGCCGGCTCCCCTGCTCGGCGAGGATCGCCAGTGCCGGCTGCATGCAGACGAAGATCCCGAGGAACAGCGCCGCCACCTCGAGGATCGCCCCGTAGGTGAAGGCGTTGCGCCGGCGGATGTCGGCGCTGCCGAGGGCCAGCGACGCCGCCACCAGCGCCACGAGGACCGCCTCGCGGAGGAACACCCAGGGATGCCACGCGGTCCCGGGCAGCGGCTTCGACGGGTCGAGGAGGGCGACGGCGGCGACGACGGCCGCGAGGAGCAGCGCGTTGGGCCACAATCCCGAGACACGCAGGCGCGTGGCCGCGCGGACGTCGCGGCGGACGTCGCCGAACGACTCGCGCGGGTGGGCGAAAAACGTGTCCCACGCCCAGTAGATGGCCAGCAACAGGCCGTTGGTGACCAGCCACGGCTTCCACAGCGACAGCGTCCAGAGAAAGTCGACCCCCTCGAGGTAGCCGAGGAACAGCGGCGGATCCCCGATCGGGAGGAGCAGGCCGCCGCAGTTGCAGACCACGAAGATGAAGAACACGAGCGTGTGGGCGACGTGGCGCCGCTCGCTGTTGGTGTCGAGCAGCGGGCGGACGAGGAGCATCGCCGCCCCGGTGGTGCCGACGACGCTCGCCAGCAGGCCGCCGGCGGCGATGAACGCGGTGTTGACCTGCGGAGTGGCGACGAGATCCCCCTCGATGCGGACGCCGCCGGTGATCACGAACAGCGCGAACAGGAGGGTGATGAACGGGACGTATTCCGCCAGCAGGGCGTTGGCGAGCACCGCGCCGCCGATCCCCCACGAAGGACCGCCGGCCGCGGGAGCGGCGACCGCATGGGCCGGGAAGTGGATGTCGACCGGATGGCGGTGGAGGAACACGTAGAACGCCAGCGTCGCCAGCCCGAGGGCGCCGGCGACGGCGAGCTTGCTCGAGTTGTGTTCCCACCAGTGGGCGAGGCCGGGGGTGAGGGGAAAGATCGCGATCGCCGCCAGCAGGGCGACGAACGGGACGACCGTCCACAGCGGCGGGGCGGCGGCATGCCCGGCAGCGGCCGCGTTGCCGGGATCGGCGCCGTGATCGCCGTCGGCCGCCGGAGCGTGACCGTGGGCGGCTTGTGCGGCGACGATCAAGTCGCGACCATGCTGGGGCCAGCCGACCAGCGCTGCCGCGGCATAGGCGACGAGGACCGCGACCAGCCCCGCCAGCACGCCGGCGCTGCCCGACGCCGCGGCATGACCGGAACCGGAAGAGGCGGAGGCGTCGCTGGTGGGCGGAGGTGTGGCGGTCATGGGTCGGGTGGGCGGCAGTGGGCGTGCGGGAAGGGGTCGATGACGGATCGCGACGCGACCGCCGTCCAGGATGGTACGCCCCCCGCGCCGCGCGCGGAAGGTGGCTCGACCGTCTGGCTCCGGGCCAACCCCCGGCCGGTGTGGCTCATCGCCGCGGCCCAGTGGGGTGGGTTGGCGATCGCGTGGCTGCTCGTCGCCGGGCTGGTGGGTTGGCCGCCGTTCGGGCCGTGGAGCGGGGCGGCCGTTGGGGCGGCGGCACTGGCAGCGGTGCTCGCCACCGCGGTCGGCATCATCGCCCGGGCAGCGCTGCTGCCGCGGGTCGAACGCCGCGGCGAGCGGCTGCGGGTGCGGGTGGCGCCCGGGCGCACGGCCGATCTGCCGATCGCCGCGCTGGAGTGCTTCTTCCTCGGCTCCGACGCGCTCGCCGGGGAGCCGTCGGTGTCCCCCGCCACGCATCGCGTCGGCACGCTCGTGATCCGCTGCGCCGAGCGCGACGCGGCGGCGTGTGCAGCGCTCGTCGAAGGCGCGCCGGTCGGCGGTGACGGTGCCCGCGGCACAACCGCGTGGGGGCGATGGCAGGACGGGGCGGTGGTCCTCGACGGGCGGTGGTGCGAGCCGCTCTCGGTCGACCTCGCCCGGCGGCTGTCGGGGCTGCTCGTCGAGGCGCGGCGCGACGTCCTCGGCGCACCGCGGCCTGCGGAGCAGGCGCGATGAACGGCGGCGTGCTGGTCAGCGTGCGCGATTCCGAAGAGGCCCGCGCGGCGCTGGCCGGCGGCGCGGCGGTGATCGACGTCAAGGAGCCGCGCCACGGGCCTCTCGGCTGCGCAGCGCCCGAGACCGTCGCGGCGGTCGGCCGCGCCGTCGCCGGAGCGGTTCCCTGGACGGTCGCGCTCGGCGAATTGGCGGATGGCCCCGCGGCCCTCGCCCGTCGGTTCGACGACGTCGTCGCGTCCCTCGCCGGTGCCACGCCCCCCGCCGCCGTCAAGGTGGGGTTGGCCGGGATGAACCGTCTGGCGTGGGAGCGCGACCTGGCCACGGTCTTCGCCCGGCTCGGGACGGCGACGGCGCCGGTGGCGGTCGCCTATGCCGACCACGAGGTGGCGGTGGCGCCCGATCCCCGCGCCGTCGTCGCGGCTGCGGCGCGGCTCGGCTGCCGCTGGCTGTTGATCGACACGGCCGACAAGTCGCGGGGCAGCGTGATGGCCGGCGCGGCTGCCGCATCGCTCGCGGGCTGGATCGACGCGGCGCGCCGAGCGCGATTGCCGGTCGTGCTCGCCGGCAGCCTCACGCTCGACGACCTGCCGGCAGCGGTGGCGATCGGAGCGGCGCTCGTCGGGCTGCGGACCGCCGTATGCTGTGGGGGTCGTCTGGGGGTCGTGGACGAGGGGCTCGTGCGTGCCGCGGTCACTGCCGCGGCGCGGGCGCGCCGGTGCTCGGCCGTCACCGCCGGGGCCGACCCCCGGCCGACGTGACGGCAGGGACGACCTGGAAACTCTGGAGGCGTGATCGTGAAGACACTCGAAGTACGCGTGCCGCACTCGCTCGATCCGGTCGAGGTGCGGCGCCGGTTGGACTCGGCCCTGGCGTCGGCGCGGAATGATTTCGGCGATTCGCTCGGGGATCTCGATGCCAGCTGGGACGAGGCCGACCGGCTCGCCTTCCTGCTGGTGGTCCGCGGCCTGAAGATCCGCGGGAACCTCGAGGTCCAGGTGACCGAGTTGGTGGTCCAGGTCGACCTCCCGGGCACGGCCCTGCTGTTCAAGGGGCCGATCCGCGACGGGATCCAGGAGCGGCTCGGAGGCCTGCTGGCGTCTACCTGAGCGAGCCGAGGCCAGCGGGCGGAGTGCGGCTTGCCGACGCCTCCGATCGCCGCTGGTGCGGCGGGACCGACAGCACCGATCACGCGGGTTGGTGGATCGCGCGCCGGGCGGGTGGACGCCGCACCCCGCGGCGGTCGATCCACCGGATGGGCGAAGGTATGCTCGCGGCCAGCGTCAGGTCCGACCCGTCCTCCCCCCGGAATCCGTATCTCATGGCCCCCCGGTGGTTTCGTCTCCGTACCGGCGCCCGCAATGCCGGTCTGGTCGCCTTGGCCATTCTCGCGGCAGCTTCGGATCGGGCCAGCGCCGCGCAGCAGGGCGCGAATGCCCCGAAGGCCCGGCAAGGGGGTGCCGAAGACGATCCCTTCGCCGACGAGCTCAATCCGCTCGGCACCGGTCGGCCGCGCCCCGCGACTCCCGGCGCCGCACGGCCGGAGACGCCGACGCCGCGGCCGATCCCCGACGCCCCGCCGCTGCCCCCCGAACCGCCCGCCGGACGACCGCTGACCCCGAAAGACGACGCCGCCGCCGACCGGGGCCGTCGCGAACGGGCGCTGCCGTTGCCGTTTCCCGAAGCGGGAGACGACCTCGACGGGTTGGGGGCCCAGACGAAGTCGCCGGCAGAGCCGTTTCTCATCGAGGCCGAGAAACTCGAGAAGGCGAAGAACTACCGCGACGCGGCTGCGGTCCTCGAAAAGGCGGTCGCCGCCGACCCGAAGAGCACCGTCGCGCATCTCGCCCTCGGCATGGTGCGGCGCCGGCTCGGCGACCTCAAGGGCGCCATCGTCTCGTATTCCAACGGTCTGAAAGTCGACGAGTTCGACCCCGCGCTCCTGTTCCGTCGTGGGATCGCCTGGTTCCGCCTCGGTGAATACCGGATCGCGCTCGAGGACTTCGACGACGCGTCGGGTCTGTCGTTCGACGACCCGATGCCCGAGATGTGGAAGGGGTTCACGCTGATGGAGCTCGACCGCCCCCGCGAGGCGATCGTGGCCTATTCCGCGGCGATCCAGAAGGACCGCAGCGTGATGGACGCCTACCTCAACCGCGGGCTGGCCTACCTGGTCGTCGGCGAGCCGGACAAGGCGGAGACCGACTTCGAGCTCGCCATCCGGCGCGATCCGGCCGATGCCACCGCGTGGTTCAACCGCGGCGTCGCCCAGGCACGGCAGCGCGAGTACGCCAACGCGGCGATGTCGTTCCAGCGGGCGCTGGTGATCGACCCCTCGTTCGAAGCCGCCCGCCGCAACCTCGACGCGGTCCAGTCACGGGCTTCAGGCAACGGCGGCTGAGGGCCGGCCCGCCGCTCGCTGCGGCCGCGGTCGCTCACGGCTTGCCCGCGGCGCCGACCTCGAGCCGTTTTCCGGCGATCCGGGCGTGCAGCCCCAGCGGGCCGAGGATCGCGTCGAGGAGCTCGTCGCGGGTCGCATCGCGGACATCCACGCGCACGATCCGTCCCCGGGGCACGCCGGCCGCCGCCAACGCCGCGTCGTCGAGGACGAGCTCGAGGCGGAGGCGGGTGCTCAGCGCCGCGAGCAATTCGCCGAGCGGGGCCTCGGCCCGGAGCGTGAACCGGTCGTGGGCCGGGTCGCGCGCGGCGGTGCGGCGCTCGCCCGACGGCCGCAGCGGCTCGCGCGACGGCCGGTCGCGGCCGGTCGGTTCGAGACCGTCGCCGAGGGCGACGATCGGCAGCCGGAGCGGTCTGGCCGCGGAGTCGGCAGGGAGGGTGCTCCAGTCGACGCGCCGATCGAACTGGCGGAGGATCAGATCGAGCCGCTCGGCGAGCGGCAGCGGGGGCAGCGCGGCGGCGCGGAAGTGGTCGTGGGGGACGTCGTCGATCCCCACCAGGGCGATCCCGGCGGCGGCGGCCTCGTCACGCACGAGGTCACGTGGCACCGCGCCGTCAGGCCACGCCCAGGCCGCCTCGGCGAGCGCCTGGCGCCGCAGCGCCCCGGGCAGCGCGCGGATGTCGCGCTCCCGGCGCCTCTCGGCCGCGGCGACGGGCAGCGCGTCGGCCGGGGGAAGGACGACGATCACGGCGTCGAGGGGGACGGCGCGGGCCCCGGCGGCGGCGGCGAGGCGGGCGAGCAGGCTGGCGATCGGTTCGTCGTCGGCGGCGAAGTCGACGGCGATCGTCCGGTCGACACGGCGATCGATGATCACCGGTCGGCCACAACGCTCCGCCAGGGTGCGGGCCAGGTCGGCGACCGGGACCGCGGTCCAGGTGCCCGAGACCGGGTCGTCGAGACCGTCGGCCCGGAGGTGCACGTCTCCGCCGGCGCTCACGGCCAGCCAGCCGACGAGCGGCGCCAGCCACCACCGGCGGCGGTCTGCCGTTCCCCTGGACGGTCCCAAGCGCGCCATGGAGAGCCGATCCTCGCGCGGGCGGGGCGGTGCCCACCCGGGCCCGCGACGCCGCGAGTATATTCCCGCTCGCGGAGCGTCGGCAGGCCGGAACGGGCCCTGGGCCGCGGTCACGGAGGGAGCGGTCGATGCCTGGATCCGATCGACCGACCGTGCTCGTCGTCGGGGCGGGCATCAACGGCGCGGCGCTGGCCCGTGAGCTCGTCCTCGCCGGATGCAACGTCGTCGTCGCCGACGATCACGACATCGCCGCCGGGACCACGGCCTGGTCGACGCGGCTGATCCACGGTGGGCTGCGCTACCTCGAGTATGGCGAGGTGTCGCTGGTCCGCGAGAGCCTCGCCGAACGGGCCCGTCTGGTGCGGCTCGCGCCGCACCTGGTCGCCCCGCTGCCGTTCTACCTCCCGGTCCAGGGGCGATGGGGCGGCGTCGCCGCGGCCGCCGCGCGGATCGTCGGCTGGGAGCGGCTGGCGCGGCGGTGGAGCGGGCCGCACGGGCGGGGCAGCATCGCCGTCGGTCTCGGACTGTCGCTCTACGACCTGCTTTCCGGTGGGGGCTGGCCACGCCACCGCCGCGTCCGGCCGGGCACGGCGGGCCTGCCCGCCGTGGACACCACGCGGTTTCCGCGCGGGCAGGTGTATGTCGACGCGCAGCTCCGATTCCCCGAGCGGTTCACGGTCGAGCTGCTCGTCGACGCCGCGGCGGCGGCCGCGGCCGCGGGGCGTTCGTGCCGGATCCTCCCCCATACCGCGGTGCGGATCGGATCCGATGCGACGGTGGACCTCGAGGATCGCGCCGGTCACGGCGAGCGGATGGCGGTCGATGCCGTGGTGAACGTCACCGGGGCCTGGGTCGACGCCGCGCTCGCCGGCCCGCTCCGCGGCCTCGAGGCGGACGGGCGTCTCGTGGGGGGCACGAAGGGCAGCCATCTGGTGATCGATTCGGCCCCGCTCCACGCCGCCCTCGCCGGCCACGGCGTCTACGCCGAGGCGGCCGACGGCCGGCCGGTGTTCGTGCTCCCCTTCGGCCCGCGCCTCGTGCTGGTCGGCACGACCGACATCCCCTGGCAGGGCGACCCCTGGGAGGCGCGGGCCGAGCCGCCCGAGATCGCCTACCTCCTGGCCGCGGCGGGGCGGCTGTTTCCCGACCACGCCCCGACTGCCGACGACGTCGTCCAGCACTACTGCGGCGTCCGGCCGCTCCCGGCCGGAGGGCGGGGAACGCCCGCCGGGATCACACGCCGCCACATGCTCGTCCGCCACCCGCGCGCGGCGCTGCCGGCCTGGTCGATCGTCGGCGGCAAGCTCACCACCTGCCGGAGCCTGGCCGAGTCGGCGGCCCGTGAGATCCTCGCGGCCCTCGGGCGGAAGGTGGAGGGGAATTCACGAGACCGCCCGCTGCCCGGCGCCCCGGCCGCCGGCGGCACGGCTGCCCTGGTCGCCGCGACGCGGGCAGGGCTGATCGCCGCCGGGGTTGCCGCGGGGGACGGCCTCGAGGCGGCGGCCGAGCGGACCGTCGCGGTGTTCGGTGCGCTGGCGCCGGCCGCGGTGGCCGGCGGTCCGGTGCCGGGGCCGGCGCTGCTCCCGGCCACCCACCTGCCGGCGGCGGTCGTGCGATACTGCGTCCGCCGGGAGTGGGCCCGGTCGCTGGCCGATCTGGTGGAGCGGCGGCTGATGCTCCTCTTCGACAGCCCGCTGCACCGCACGACGCTCGACGGGGTCGCCGCGGTGCTCGCCGCGGAACGGGGCGGGGGGGAGGCCGACGAGGTCGGGCCGCTCGTAGTGGATCTCGAACGGCGCTACGGGAAGCGCGTGATCGACGACCGGCAACCTGACAGGAGGGGCTGATGAGCGGCACCGCGCGGCATGTCCTGGCGCTCGACCAGGGGACGACCTCGAGCCGGGCGATCGTCTTCGACGCCGCGGGGATTCCGGTGGCGATGGCCCAGGAGGAGTTTCCACAGCACTACGGTTCGGGGGGCGCCGAGCTGGGGATCGTCGAGCATGATCCGGAGGACATCTGGCGGACGCAGCTCGGCTGCGCCCGGGAAGCTCTCGGCCGCGCGGGGCTCGGCGCCGATGCGGTCGCCGCCATCGGGATCACCAACCAGCGCGAGACGACCGTCCTCTGGGAGCGGTCGAGCGGCCGGCCGGTGGCGCCGGCGATCGTCTGGCAGAGCCGGGTCTCGGCCCCGATCTGCGCCCGGCTCCGGGCCGCGGGCGTCGAGGACGAGGTCAGGAAGCGGACCGGGCTGGTGCTCGATCCCTATTTCTCGGCGACGAAGGTCGTCCACCTCCTCGAGACGATCCCCGGCCTCCGCTCGGCCTGCGAGCGCGGCGAGGTGCTGTTCGGGACGATCGACTCGTTCCTCGTCTGGCGTCTGACGGGGGGCCGCGTCCACGCCACCGACCCGACCAATGCGTCGCGGACGCTGCTCTACGACATCGACGAGCGCCGCTGGAGCGAGCGGTTGTGCGCGATCTTCGGCATCCCGCCGGCGATCCTCCCCGACGTCCGCCCCTCGAGCGGCTCGTTCGGCGAGTCGGCCGAGGAGTGGTTCGGCGCGCCGATCCCGCTGCGGGGCTGTGCCGGCGACCAGCAGGCGGCCGCCTACGCCCACGGTTGCTTCGGCCCCAGGGCGGCGAAGAACACCTACGGCACCGGAGCGTTCCTCCTCTCCGCCACCGGCGCGCGGCGCGTCGACAGCCGGCGCGGTCTGCTGACGACACTGACCTGCGGTGCGGGGCCCGGAGCGCCACCGGCCTACGCCCTGGAGGGGTCGGTATTCATCGCCGGGGCCCTCGTCGGCTGGCTCCGCGACGGCCTCGGCCTGATCCGCACCAGCGCCGAGGTCGAGGAGCTCGCCCGCAGCGTGCCCGACTCCGGGGGGCTGGTGATCGTGCCGGCGCTGACCGGCCTGGGCACGCCCCACTGGGACCCGTCGGCGCGGGGGATGATGATCGGGCTGACGCGGGCCACCGGCCGCGGGCACGTGGCCCGGGCGGCGCTCGAGGCGATGGCGCTGTCGGTCGGCGATGTCGTCGCCGCCATCGAGGCCGACTGCGGTCAACCGCTCGACCGGCTGCGCGTCGACGGCGGGGCGAGCGCGAACGACCTGCTCCTCCAGATCCAGGCCGACGTCCTCGGGATTCCGGTCGAGCGCCCGGTCGTCCGCGAGACGACGGCGCTCGGAGCCGCCCTGCTGGCGGGCCTGGCCGTCGGCCTGTACGCGAGCCACGACGACGTCCGCGGCGCCGCCCAGCTCGACGGCCGGTTCACTCCCGTCGAGGATCAGGCGACGCGGGCGCGGCGCCGCAGGGCGTGGGATGCCGCGATCGGCCGGGCGCGCGGCTGGCTCGACGAGCTCGCTCGGGCGTGATCGCCGGAGCGGTCGGCGCGTGCCGCCCGGTGCCGGATCCTCGCACCGGGGAGCCGCCGGTCAGCGGACGATCGTGCGCTCGGCGGCAGGGCGCTCGGCGACCGCGACCCGGGCGGTGTACCGCGTCGGATCGGCGGAGAAGGTGTCGCGCGTCTCCGGGGACGAGAACAGGTACATCCGCGACTGGTACGTGATCCCGTAGCGGCGTTGCCCCTGGACCTTGCGGCCCGAGTCGAAGGCCAGCACCGGGTCGTCTCCCGACAGCCCGGGAGCGTAGCGGTCCGGGGCGGCGAGGAAGGTTTGCTGCTCGGCCTGTCCGGCGAACAGATAGGTCCGCCCGCGGTGACGCACGCCCCACTGGGCCCGCCCCTCGACCCACGTGCCTTTGTCCATCACGCTCACCGGGCAGTAGCCGTCGAGTCCCACGGGCATCGAGACCCCGGCGTCGGTCGCGGTGTATCCGGCCGGTGCGACCGGCGAGGGCGTCGGTGGGGGCATGGAGGTCGCCGGCTTGGTGGCGCTCTCGGGGCGGGTGAACAGACCGGTGATCGACCGCTGCAGCGAATCCCAGGCCGGCAGCCGCGTCGCGGACTTCGCCGGGGGCTGGGTCGGAGGGGCCGCGGGGGCCGACTGACCGAGCCAGGGACCGGGTGCCGCAGTGGCCGCAGCCGTGGATTCCGCCGCGGGCGTTGTCGAGGGCGCTCCCGGAGGCTCGATCTGGCGCGATGCGCCCGGGGCCTTGCCGTCGGCGGACATCGGCCGCGTCACCCGCTCGGCGGGCCAAGCCGGTGCGCTCGCGGCCAACGCCGGGGTCTGGTCGGCAGCGGGCGCGGCGGGGGCCGCCGGCTGAGGTGCGACGGCAGCAGCCGTCGGGGTCGGCGTGGCGGGGCCGGCACCGATCGGGGCGATCGGGGTGTTGGCAGCCGTGGCCAGGGCCGCCTGCTGCACCGCGCGACCGGCGGCGGCGACGAAGGCCGTGGGAGCGGGGGGAATGTCGAAGCGGGCGACGACGCGTTCATCGCAGTCGATCACGCAGGCGGTCGGGAGGTGGGCCACGCCCATCGCCCGGGCGAGCCCGGGGTCGGCGTCGACGTCGACACGGACCGGCTCGTAGCAGGCGGTGAGCAGCGCGACCGCCTCCGGCGATGCCAGGGCGGTCGAGTCCAGGGCCACGCTCGGCTCGCTCCAGGCCGCCGTGAAGACCACCAGCACCGGCCGTTGGCTGACGGCCGAGGCTGCTTTTGCGCCGGCAAGGTTGGTGTGCCACGGGATGTCGGCCCAAGCCTGGCCGGCGAATGCCGTCGCCACGGCGATGCAGGTGCCGACGACCCTTCGGGAGTGGCGGGCCCAGGTGAACCACCGGACTGGCATGGGACTGGCTCTCGGCTAGGGGCGATCGGTGCGGGGAGACGCCCTGAGGCGCTCCTCGGCCGGTTGTATCGGTCGTCCGGATCGCGCCTGTTGCGTCGAAATGGCCGGACCGATGGCCGGGCGGAATCCTGGGCCCTTTTCCTGGGAAAACCTGGGGGACTGTAGAAACCAGGCTGGCCCATCCAGGCGGGGGGCGCCGACTCCTTGACACCGCCGGCGCGGCTGCGGATACTGTCGGCCAATGGTGAAGGGGTGAACAGAGGCTGATTTCTCCGCCTCGATCCCGCTCGCCATGGCAGGGTGCCAGGCGAACGATCCCACGCGGCTGTTCTCAGTCCCCGCGACGGCGTCGTTCGGAAGCTCCGGCACGGGTTCCAGAGGAGATCGTGTCCCTCTGGCCCTTCGTGACAGGGCACTCTGTCCAGGGGCTTTTCGTTCGTTCGTCCAGGCTCGTTTCGGGAGCCTCGTCTTTCTGTGGTTCTGAATCCTGACCGTTTTCGGCCAGGATCCGCCAGCGTGGACCAGTCGGTTCGCGTTGCACGCCACGGGAGCCAGGTGGTTCGCGACGCGTTCCTGGCGGATCGGCCATTGTCGGAGGCGGCGCATGCCCCGGAGGGCCCGAGCCCATTTGGGGTGCCGCCTGCGTCGAGAAGTATTTGCCGATGCTGGTACGGCGAGTCCGCCGGTGCTCCGCGGGCATGCGAGATCGTGGAGCCACCGGACGACGGTTTGCGACCCCCGCAGACCCAGTGGGGCGGCGGGGAAGGAGATCGATCCGACGAGCGGAGGGGAACGCCCGATGGAGCGGGCGGTGGGACGTGATGGGGCTTTCGCCCCCCGGTTCCGACGATCCCGAGCACGGTGATCCCGGATCTTTTTGATCCGGGCAGAGTCCACTCCCCGGGGAACATGTGCCGACCGGTGTCGGCGCGAATCTCCCCGGGACGTGGAGCAGTTCGGCCGGTGGCACCGACGGTCCAGCGAGCGCCACCGTGGGTGGCGAGTCGTGTGTCGAGAGTTCGGTTTTCCCGAGGGATGTGCTGAAGACATGTCGAAGCGGAGGCGTTCACGGTCGCATGGCCGTCAGGGCATGGGGGGCGGTCAGCCCGGCCAGTTCGGACCCGGTGGTGCTCCAGGGGGTGGTGGAGGCGGTGGGGGCGGACCGGGAGGCTATGGCGGTCGGCGTGGCCGCGGTCGCTATCGCCGCGGCGGTGGCGGCGGCGGTGGGCCGTCGGTCAGCGGTGCCGGCGCCGTCGGGATGGACAGCGAGGGGATGCGCGCCCCGGATGCCGAACCGGAGGTCGCCGAGAACGGCGAGCCGATTCCGCTCGAGCCCGGCGCAGGTGTCCTCGAGATGCACCCCAACGGCTATGGGTTTCTCCGCAGCGCCGAGACGAACTACACCCGGGAACGCACCGATCCGTTCGTGCCCGGAACGATGATCGAGCGGTTCCGGCTCCGCGAAGGTGTGTTCATCAAGGGGATGGTCCAGCCGGGCCGTCGCCAGCAGGGCCCGCGGGTGCGCGAGATCCTCGAAGTCGAGGGGATGGCGCCCGACGAATACCCCAAGGTCAAGACGTTCGATCAGCTGA
This sequence comes from Planctomycetota bacterium, assembly GCA_018970785.1. Taxonomy (GTDB): domain Bacteria; phylum Planctomycetota; class Planctomycetia; order Pirellulales; family UBA1268; genus F1-20-MAGs016. The sequence continues at coordinate 838 of JAGWVR010000036.1, read as the reverse complement.
CGCCGATCAACCCCGAGACATGGCTCCGTCTGGAGACCGGCCAGCAGCCGTTGACGACACGGATCATGGACCTGCTCACGCCGCTGGGGAAGGGGCAGCGGGCGTTGATCGTCGCTCCGCCGCGGACCGGCAAGACGGTCCTCCTCCAGCAGGTTTCCCAGGCGGTGTCCGCCAATCACCCCGATCTTTCGCTGGTGATGCTCCTCATCGACGAACGCCCCGAGGAAGTCACCGACATGCGCCGCACCGTCAAGGGAGAGGTGCTCGCCAGCAGCCTCGACTGCGACGTCGAGAGCCATGTCCGGCTGTCGCAGTTGGTGATCGAGCGCTGCAAGCGGATGGCGGAGGCGGGGAAGGACGTGTTCCTGCTGATGGACTCGATCACGCGGATGGCGCGGGCCTTCAACAAGTGGGTCGGGAACACCGGTCGGACCATGTCCGGCGGCGTCGACATCAAGGCCCTCGACATCCCCAAGAAGCTGTTCGCGACCGCGCGCGTGTTCGAGGAGGGGGGGTCACTGACGATCGTCGCCACGGCCCTCGTCGACACGGGCAGCCGGATGGACGAGCTGATCTTCCAGGAGTTCAAAGGCACCGGCAACATGGAACTGGTGCTCGACCGGAAGCTCGCCGATCGCCGGGTCTGGCCGGCGATCGACATCTCGCAGTCGGGCACCCGACGCGAGGAGAAACTCCTCGACCCCGACACGCTGCATGCCGTCAACATGCTGAGGCGGACGCTGTCGAGCATGCACCATGTCGACGCCATGGAGCAGCTCACCAAGCAGCTCGCCAAGTTCAAGAGCAACCGCGAGTTCATCTCGCTGATCGCCAGTTC
>JAGWVR010000035.1 GCA_018970785.1 Planctomycetota bacterium | reverse complement strand
TGAGTGGACAAAGACCATGGAGGGCTTTGTCCACGGACAGCCAGATGCCCCGAGGAGTGCCGCCATGCCGCTCTACGAATATGCCTGCCGGAAGTGTGGTCGCGCGTTTGAGCTGCTCGTCCGCGGCAGCGAAACGCCGGAGTGCCCCCATTGCCGGAGCAGCGCCCTCGACAAGCTCGTCAGCGTGGCCGCGGGCCACGTGGCCCGTGGCAAGGAAAGCGCTCCGCTGGAAGGTGGCTGCGGTCGGCCGCAGTGCGGCACCGGCGGGTGCATGGGAATGGGGTGAGGGCGTTGTCGCGTTGCCTACAGTGTACGCCTCCGTCACGCAATTCCTCACCGGCACTCCCAACCCGCCACGTTGATCCACATTGATCATGGCAAACGACCCCGCGACGCGCACGCGCGAGCTGTTCCAACCCGCGGCCGAGGGGCCGTTTTTCGAGTGGTCTCCCGACGACTTCGCCGGCGACGCTACTGACGCGGTCTGCGCGGAGCTGTCGCGCCTCGCCTACGCGCCGCTGGCGCGGATCGAGGTGGAAGTCGGCCGCGTCGGCTTCGAACTGCTCGGACCCCTGCGGAGCAAGCGGCTGTTTCCGGCGCAGGCCGACACCGACGGCTTCGTCTGCCGCGACCGGCGGCGCGACACCGTCATCGCCGTGTTCCGCGGCACCGAGACGGGCAACTTCGACGACCTGCTCTCGAACCTCCTCGTCGACCCGGTCGAGTGGCGCCCGGGGATGACCGCGCACCGCGGGTTTGCCGCCACGTTCGACGAGCTGCGCGGGCCGCTCGACCGCTGGTTCGCGGCGCCGGCGGCCCGACGGCTCGCCACCGGCCACAGCCTCGGCGGAGCGCTGGCGACGCTGTGCAGTGCCGACTTTCCCGAGGCCGAGTTGGTCACGTTCGGCGCGCCGCGGGTCGGGACGGAATCGGTCTTCTTCCGCCAGCGTCAGCCGGTGCGGCGCTACGTCCACTGCTGCGACCTCGTGCCGCGCGTGCCCCCGCCGAGCTTCGCCGCGGCCGACGTCCAGGAGATCGCCGACGGCCTCCTCGACAACTTCGGCGAACCGGAGGGGTGGCTGGCCGTCGCCACGCAGACGGCGATCCGCCAGACGGCCCGGCTGGCGGCGGGAAGCATGGCGCGGATGGCGGAACTGCGCGGCTGGGGCCACCGCTTCGTCCACCCCCGGCCGCTCCTGTACCTCGACCGGCGCGGCGCGCTGCACACCGAGCCGGCCGACGAGGCCGTCGCCGACGACCAGCGCCAGGCGCGGCGCGAGTATCGTGAATCGCTCGGAGGCCAGGGCCCCAGCGGCGATTCCGGGGCCGTCCTCGAGGCGCTCGCCGCGCTCTCCGCGGCCCTCCTCCGCGCCGATCGCACGGCCGCGGGCCGGGCCCGCGAGACGCTGTTCCGCGAGCTTGCCCGAAGCGACAGCCTCGGGCGCGTGGTGGTGCGCGATCTCGCCGATCACGCCGCGATCCACTATGTCAGGGCGCTGGAGGACCGGGCGCGTTCGCCGCACCGGCTCGGCGGCTGAGCGGCCCCGTCAGCCGGTGGCCCCCGACAGCACCTTGGCGAGCGTGTCGGCCAGCGCCGCGGCGCTGCGCTTCAGTCCCTGGAGCTCCTTCGGCCAGAGCTCGATCTCGAGCGTCTTCTCGGCCCCGCCGCGGCCGACGAGCGTCGGCACCGACAGGGCGACGTCGCGGATTCCGTAGGTGCCCGGACCGCCGCGGAGAACGGTCGACACCGGCAGGACGCACTTCCGGTCGAGGGCGACGGCGTGGATCACCTCGGCGATCGAGACGCCGACGGCGAATCCGGCGCCGGTCTTCTTCTTGATCATCTCGGCGCCGCTGGTCTTGGTGCGCTCGAAGACGTCGGCGGCGAGCTTGGGGGTGTAGCCGGGCCATTTCTCGAGCGCCAGGCCGGCGATCGCGGCGCTGCTCCACACCGGGACCATCGTGTCGCCGTGCTCGCCGAGGATGATCGCCTGGACCTGCGTGGCCGGGGCGGCGAGGTTGTGCGCCAGCAGCGCGCGGAAGCGGAGCGTGTCGAGGAGCGTGCCGAGGCCGATCACCCGGCCGCGCGGCAGGCCGAGCTCCTGCTCTGCCAGGTAGGTGAGGATGTCGACGGGATTGCTGACGACGAGGACCGTGGCGTCGGCCTTCAGGCCTCCCGACTTCAGCTGCCCGAGGATCGACCGGAAGAGGACGACGTTGCGGTTGATCAGCGCCAGCCGGCTCTCGTCGGGCTTGCGGCGCAGGCCGGCCGTGATGCAGACGACGTCGGCGTCGGCAAGTGTGTCGTAGCCGCCGGAACGGATCACCTGATCGGCGATCGCCGGCGTGCCATGGAGCATGTCGAGCGCCTGGCCGTCGGCGAGATCGGCATTGGCATCGACGAGGACGATCTCGTGGACGATGCCGCCGAGCTGGAGGGCGAAGCCGGCGGAGGACCCCACGATCCCGCCGCCGCCGATGATCCCGACCTTCATGGACGCTGCTTTCCGGAGAGGTGTGATTCGTGCGCGGTGCCGCTCAGGCGGCGCTGATTCCCAGCTCGCGGCAGACCTGCTCGGTGACCGCCTTGACGATCGCGTCGTAATCGACGGCAGGCGTCGGGGACGAGGGCTTCGCAGGCGCGGTCGCGGCTGGAAGCGGATTGGCGGACGGGGAGTGACCGGAAGCAGCCGAGGATGCCGCCTGCAATCCAGCCGCGCCCGGCGCCGGGAACGCCGACCGCGTCACGCCCGTGTCGCCCCAACTGGCACGGAACACGTCGTTGGCACAGATGTCGCAGTTCTCCATCCCCTTCTCGAGCCGGGCGTCGGTGTAGCCCCACTTCTGCTTGAGGTCGAGCAGCTCCTTCGTCTCCTGCTTGGAGAGGAAGGTGACGCGGCCGAGGTCCTTGGCGAGCATCAGGATCCGGCAGTAGGCGTCGAGGATCTCCGTCCACCAGTAGGCCTTCTCGACCGTCTCGCCGAAGCTCACCGTCCCGTGGTTGGCGAGGATCACGACGTTCGACTTCTTCACGAACGGCTTGACGGTGTCGGCGAACTTCTGCCCGCCGGGGGTCTCGTACTTGGTGATCGGGATGTCGCCGAGGAACACCTCGACCTCGGGGAGGACGCACTGCGGGATCGGCTCCCGGGCCACGGCGAAGGCGGTGGCGTGGGGCGGGTGGCAGTGGACGACGCTGTTGACGTCCGGACGCTCCTTCATGATCGTGAGGTGGAGGAGGATCTCGCTCGAGCGCTTGCGGTGGCCGGCGAGCTGGTTGCCCTCCATGTCGACGATGCACAGGTCGGAGGGCTTCATGAACCCCTTCGAGATCATCGTCGGGGTGCAGAGCACCTCGTTGGGACCGAGGCGGAACGAGATGTTGCCGTCGTTGCCGGCGGCGAAGCCCTTGGCGTAGATCCGCCGGCCGATGTCGCAGATCTCCTCCTTGAGCTGGGCGAGCGACTTGCTGCTGGTCTTGACGGCCATGGGTAACCTCCGTGGGTGTGGTTCTCTCGATTGTTCCCCACGCTGCCGGTCAAGGCCGGTGTGACGGTCGGCGAAATCCGGGGCGTGGAGCCGGTCGAAGCGATCGGTGGGGTGGTGACGGTCAGGCGTGGTCCCGGGCGAGGTCGAGCCGGTCGACGAGGGCGGCGACGTAGGCATCGATCGGCTTGTCGAGCGGGCGGAAGGGCTGCGCCGCCTCGCCCCCCTCGCTGAAGGCGACGAGCTGCCCGTCGCCGGCCCCGAGGTCGTCCCAGGCGACGAGCGGCTCGGCCGGGCCGTCGCCCTGGGCGAGATCAGCAGCGGCCAGCGGAACGACGACCCGAAACACGCCGCCGCGCACGGCGGCGTGGGGTTCGACGAGGGTCACGGTGCCGATCGTCCGGCCGAGGCGCATGGGGGAGACTCCAGGCGGGGTCAGTGGCTCTTGCAGCCGCAGCCCCCGGCCGCGGCGGCGAGCTCGGAGGGCAGGGGGGCGTCGAGCCGGGCAAACTCGACGGCGACGCGCTCGAGTGCCCCCGGCGACCACTCGCGCGGGTTGGCGACGAGGAGGTTGGCGGCGGTCTCCCGGGCGGCGGCGAGCATCGCGCCACCCTCGCGGCCGGACACCGCGCGGAGGCTCCGGGAGCGGTTGGCGAGGACGATCGCCAGCGCCGGACGGCCCGTGAGGAGCAGGCCGCGCGCGGCGTCGCGCGACGCCTGCACCGACAGCGCCTCGATGACGTCGGCCATCCCCGTCGCCGGCAACTGCTGGACGCCCGGCAGCGCCCTGGCGATCCGGGCCACCCCGGCGCCCGCATCGGCGGGGCAGTCGACCCGGGCGAGGAGAAACGGCCGGGCGACGACGGCCGGAGCCGTCGGGGCGCTCCCGCGATCGACCGAGATCCCGAGGTCCGCCAGCCGTTCGCGTGCCGACGGCGTGATCACCGCGCGCGGATCGACGACGATCCGCGCCGTACCGGCCGGGAGGCGGTCGATCGTGGCCATGGCGACGACCCGCTCGGCGACCCGCGCGGAGCCCAATGTGGAAGACAGTGTGGAAGACAGTGTGGAAGTCGGCGTGGAAGTCGGCGTGGAAGTCAGCGCGGAACTCAGCGTGGAGCCCGAGGCGGCTGCCGGCGCGGCAACGGCAGCCGCGCTGGCCGGCGGCACCGCCGTGTCGGCCGCAGGAACGCCGGTGCGGAGCCGGCGGATCACCTCGGCGACGAGGGCCCGGATCTCGTCGGGAGTCGGTACGGGGGCGGGGTGGGGTGTCATGGCGGTGAGCGGCGGTCAGACGGCGGGGTCGACCAGGCCGATCGTGCTCCAGCGGGCGGGGGTGGTGTCGGAGCCGAGGCGGTCGCGGAGCAGCCGGCCGTCGCTGGTGATCACCACCAGATCGCCGACGGCGGCATGGACGAGGTCGATCGCCAGCTGCGGATCGCCGTCGGCCCGCGCGCGGTCTGCCAGCAACGGCTGGACCACGAGGAGCCGCGCGCCCGACAGCGAGCGGTGCTTCACCGTCGCCGTCGCCGTGCCGATGATCCGGGCAAGTTGCATGGGGAAACCGGGGGTCAGTCGAGGGTGTCGGCGCTGCCGAGGATCCGCAGGTCGTCGACGAGCGTGCAGCGGCGCTGGCGGGTGAACGTCAGCGGCGTGGTCACCCCTTCGCCGGTCGGGGTGGCGATCGAGAACGACAAATACCCCTCGCCGCCGAGCCCGAGGCCGGCCATGCTCGGGCCGTTCTTGACGAACAGCGTCGTGTCGAGGAGCCGCCCCATCCGCGTCATCGCGCGGACGTCGTGGGAATGGATGATCGCGGTGTGGCGGAAGCCGTGCTCGCTTTCGTGGGCGCGGTGGATCGCCTCCTCCACGTCCTTGCAACGGACGAAGGGGAGGAAGGGCATCATCTGCTCGGTCGGCACGAACGGGTTGTCGGGGGCGGTCTCGCCGAACACCAGCTCGAGGCCGTCGCGCGGCGCGGCCCCAGCCGCGCGGGCGAGGACGGCGGCGTCTTGGCCGAGGAGGTCCTTGCAGGGAACCGCGTGGCGGTGGGCCCCTTCGCCGGCCATGACGATCGCCTTGGCGGTCAGCGCGTCGACCTGCGGGGCGGTGAGGCGCAGCGCCCCGGCCCGCTCCATGGCGGCGAGCATCGCGTCGAACACCGCGGCGACGACGAACACCTGCTTCTCGGCGATGCAGAGGAGGTTGTTGTCGTAGGCGGCGCCGGTGATGATCGACCGCGCCGCGTGGTCGAGGTCGGCAGTGGCGTCGACGACGACCGGCGGGTTGCCGGGGCCGGCGACGATCGCCCGCTTGCTCGACTGCAGCGCCGCCTTGGCCACCGCCGGTCCGCCGGTCACGCAGATCAGCTTCACGCCGCGGTGGTTGAACAGCTCCGCGGCGGTCTCGAGCGAGGGCTCGGCGACGAGGCAGACGAGGTTGTCGATGCCGAGGTCGCGGTGGATCGCGGCGTTGAACCGGCGCACCCCCTCGGCGGCGACCTTCTTGCCGGACGGATGCGGATTGACGACCACGGTGTTGCCGCCGGCGATCATGCTCACGGCGTTGCCCGTGATCGTCGGCAGCGAATGGGTGACCGGCGTGATCGCGCCGATGACACCGAACGGGGCATGCTCGACCACCGCCAGGCCGTGGTCGCCGCTGAACACTTCACTGGTCACGAATTCGACCCCCGGCGAACGGGCGCCGAGGACCTGGAGCTTCTCGATCTTGTGCTCGAGGCGGCCGATCCGCGTCTCGTGAAACTCCATCGTGCCCAGTTCCACCGCGTCGTCGATCGAGATCCGGCGGATGTGCTCGATGGCCCGCTTCCGTCCGGCGATCCCGACGCGCTCCAGCTGCCGAAACGCCTCGGTGGCCGCGCGGACGGCCTCGTCGACGCTGGTGAAGATCCCGTGGCGGCCGGCGAACGACGGCGCCGCGACCGGGCCGGCGGGAAGTGCCGCGGGGGCCGGCGGCGCACCGGTGCGCAACTCGGCGATCACCTGGCGGACGATCGCGGCGATGTCGGGGCAGGTGGGGGTGGCGGTCGCCATGGCAGCAGTTCTCGACAGGCTGGGGAAGGGGGGCGGGGTCAGCGGTCGAACACCGTCTTGCCGCCGATCCGGACGGAATCGACCAGACCGATGACGACCGCATCGATCGGCAGTGACTTGGTTTCCGGGGTGAGCCGGGCGCTCGATCCCTGGGTGACGAGGACGAACTGCCCCTCGCCGGCGCCGAGCGTGTCGACGGCGACGAACGTGCGCCCGGTGGAGACGAGCCGGTCGCGGGTCTTCTCGTCGAGGCGGTAGGGCTCGACGACCAGCAGCTTGTGGCCGGTCATCGACTCGGTCTTCTGCGTGGCCACGACCGAGCCGGTCACCATCGCGACGAACATCAGCCACCTCCTCCGGAGAGGCACTCACGGGTCTGGCGGGCGACCACCAGCTCCTCGTTGGTCGGAATCACCCACACGTCGACGCGCGACGTGCCGGCGTGGATCGAACGCTCGCCGCCGGCGGGCGCGGTGTTGGCCGCTGGATCGACCGCGATCCCCAGGTCGGTGAGGCCGGTGAGCACGGCGGCGCGGATCGTCGGGGCGTTCTCGCCGATCCCGCCGGCGAAGGCGACGGCATCGAGGCCGCCGAGCTCGACGATCCCCGCGCCGAGCCAATGGCGGACACTCGCCACGTAGACGTCGATCGCCGTCCGCGCGCGGCTGCTGCCCGCCGCGGCGGCCTCCTCGAGGTCGCGCATGTCGCCGCTGGTGCCCGACATGCCGGCCAGGCCGGCGCGGCCCGACAGTTCGGCGAGGAGGTCGGCGAAGTCGCGCCCCGTGCGCCGGGCGACGTGCAGAATCGCGAACGGATCGAGGTCGCCGGCCCGGTTGTTCTGCGGCAGCCCCGACTGCGGGCTCATCCCCATCGACGTGCCGACGCTCGTGCCGTCGTGGAGCCAGCACACGCTGCTCGACCCGCCGAGGTGGCAGGAGACCGCCCGCAGCGGCCGGCGCGGCACGAGGGCGAGGAGCCGCGTGGCGACGTAGCGGTGGCTTGCCCCGTGGAACCCGTAGCGCTTGACGTGGTGCTCCTCGACCCACGCCGTGGGCACCGCATACAGGCCGTTGCGCGGTGGGATCGTCGCGTGGAACGCCGTCTCGAAGGCGGCCACGAGCGGCACGCCGACGAGGCGCTGCCGCACCGTGCGCATCGCCTTGACGTAGGGGGGATTGTGGGCCGGTGCCACTTCCGCCATCTCGTCCATCGCCGCGAGGACGTCGTCGTCGACGCGGACGACGCCCGAGTAGCGCCCGCCGTGGACCGCCTTGAAGCCGACGGCGGCCACCTCCCCCACGCTGCCGAGCGCCCCGCCCGGCGCGGTGAGCTGGGCCAGCGCCGCCTCGAGGGCGACGCCGTGGTCGGGAACCGCCTGCACCGCCTCGAGCTTGACCGGCGCGTGCCCCGGAACGGTCGCCGTCGCGTAGACCCGGCTCTCCGGAGCGCCGATCCGCTCGACGCCGCCGCGGGCCAGCTCGGTCTCGCCCCCGTCCGGCGCGCCGGCGTCGGGGAGCTCGAAGAGCCGGTACTTGAAGCTCGTGGAGCCGAGGTTGGCGACGAGGATCTTCATGGAGGAAAACGCCGAGGACGCCCGCGCCGGCCGAAGCCGGGCGGAACCAGAACCATGCGCCGCGCCGGTCGCCGCGCCCCTGCGGCCGACCGGCTCCGACACGCCACCGTCAGCTGAAGAACGCCGCCGTCAGGCTCTCGGCCGGCCGCGGGATGACGTGGCTGGCCACGAGCTCCCCGACCTGCTGCGCTGCCGTCGCTCCCGCCTCGACTGCCGCCCGCACGCTGCCGACGTCCCCCTGGACGATCGTGGCGACGAAGGCGTTGCCGATGCTGATCCGCTTGAGGATCTTGACGTTGGCCGCCTTGGCCATCGCGTCGGTGGCCTCGACGAGGCCGACGAGTCCCTTGGTTTCGAGCAATCCGATCGCCGTGTTCATGGAAAACCCCTGGGAAATGGATCAACGAGAATGAATGAAACCGATCAGAAGTGACTGAAAACGATCGAGTCTGGGCGGGAAGCCGCTCAGCTCTTCGACGGCAGGACGATGTCGAGGTCTTCGTGCGGGCGGGCGATGACCTGCACCCCCACCACGTCGCCGATCCGGCCGCCGGCCGCCGCACCCGCGTCGGTCGCCGCCTTCACCGCGGCCACGTCGCCGGAGACGAACGCCGTCACCAGCCCGCTGCCGATCTTGTCCCACCCGATGAAGGTGACGTTCGCCGCCTTCATCATCGCGTCCACTGCCTCGACCAGGGTGACGAACCCCTTCACCTCGATCATGCCGAGGGCTTCGACGTTCTTGGCCATCTGCCGCCGTGCTCCTGTCGTGGAGACCATGTCACTCGCCGCGGGGACCTCCCCGCCGACCGCGCCGGCTCGCACCGGCTGGACGGTCGTGTTCGTCTTCGGCCTTCCGGCCGTGGCCCGCGGCCTGCCCGCGGCGCGCTTCCGGCTCATGCCTGCCTCACCAGCTCCACGCTCTCGGCGTGGTCGAGATCGGCGGCGTTCCCCTCGTCGGTGTCGATGTGGACCTCGAGCTTGCTCGTCGCGTCGGCCCTGACGAGCAGGTCGCGGAACACGATCCCGCAGCCCGACCGGACCACGAGGCTCATCCGGTCGCCGTCGCGAACGCCGAAGTGCTCGGCGTCGGCGAAGCTCATGTGGACGTGGCGTTCGGCGCGGATCACCCCCTCGGTGAGTTCGACGGCGCCGGCCGGCCCGACGAGGACGCAGCCGGGCGTGCCGGCGATCCTGCCGCTGGGACGCACCGGGAGGTCGATCCCCAGGGAGATCCCGTCGGTGAACGCCAACTCGACCTGCGACGCCCTCCGGGTCGGGCCCAGGACGCGCACCGTGGGGAGCATCTTCCGCTTCGGCCCGACGAGCATCACCGTCTCCTCGGCGGCGTAGAAGCCGTCTTGGTAGAGCGGCTTCATCGGCGTCAGCGTCCGCCCCGGGCCGAACAGCTTCTCGACGTGGTCGTCGGTGAGGTGGCAGTGGCGGGCGGAGATGCTGACGACGAGCTTGGGCGCGGCACCGGCGCGGGTCGCGGCCGCCTGCGAGGGCACAACGCCGCTCGAGCGAAGGACGATCTCGCGCACGACGCGCTCGACCGCGGTCCGGTCGAGGCCGGTGGGGAGCCCGGCGAGCGGGGCGGGGGCGATCATGCCCGGCCTCCCCGGCGCTTGGCCGCGACTGCCCGCTTCCGCGCCGCGTCGCGGCCGCGTGGAAGCTCCGGCTCCCGCCGCGCTGCGGCAGGAGGTGCGACCGCGGCCACGGGGTCGGCCTCGGGAAGCGCGGCCAGCTCGAGCGCCGAGCCCGCGGCGGCGACGACGTGGCGCCACGACCCGTCGAGGCCCGTGTCGCTGACGACGAGGTCGACGGCGTCGAGCCCCGAGACGAACGTCAGGCTCTTGCGGCCGAATTTCGAGCTGTCGGCGACGACGATCACGCGCCCCGCGGCGCGGAGCATCGCCTGCTCGGTCTCGGCGAGGAGCAGGTGCGCGTTGAACAGCCCCTCGGCGGTGATGCCGGCGGCGGAGAGGACGGTCGTCGTCACGTGGAGCCGGCCGAGGAGCTCGTTGGCGTAGGGACCGAGGCAGACGCCGGTCCGCGGCGAGACGTAGCCCCCGAGGAGCACGAGGTCGGTCCGCGCCTGGGCGGCGAACAGGTTGGCGACCGGAAGGCTGTTGGTGACCACCTGGAGCGACCGGCCGACGAGCAGGCGGGCGACCTCGTAGGTGGTCGTGCCCCCGTCGAGGAGCACGGTCTCGCCGTCGGCGATCAGCGCGGCGGCGGCGGCGGCGATCGCCCGCTTGGCGGCCCAGTTGGCCGGCTGCCGCTCGTCGAACTCGGCGAGCCGCGGGGGACCGCCGGCTGCAAGGACCCCGCCATGGGTGCGGCGGGCGAGCCCCTCCTCCTCGAGGCTGTCGAGGTCACGGCGGACGGTGGACTCCGACACGCCCAGCTCGCCGACCAGTTCGTCAAGCGCCGCGAACCCGCGGCTGCGGATGAAGTCGATCAATCTCGTCCGCCTCAACTGCGTTGACACGCCGGAAAAGCTCCGTAAGCGATACAGAGTATGCACATATTCCAGTCGTTGTCAATGATTTCAATGATGGTTTATGGATGGTTTCTACCATATAAAACGGTGATATCGGTCATGCCGCGGATGACGGTATGCTGTTCCCGGGTGGCCGTGCCGCGTTGCCGATCTGGGGGCGAGGCCCCCTCGGCGCGGATCCGACACCAGCCGGATGGTGAAGCATGCCGGTCATTCGTCACGTGATCGCACCCGGCGACGGGGCGCGGACCGCCATCGCGGACGCGGCGATCTCGCGCTGCACCGATCCGTCCGCGATCGGCGGGCCGATCACGGCGTTGGTGGAGGCCTGCGGAGAGAGACCGTGGGCCGGGACCGGTCCGGTGGTGCGCTCGGAAGGGCTGCTCGGCGAGTTGGCGTCGAGACCCGGGCGAACCGTCGACTCGTGGGTGGCCACGGCCGGGGCGGAGGGCGAATGCGTGGGGATCGTCACGCTCGTCACGACCGCCGCCGCCGTTTCCGTCGGCTGGCTGCTCGTGCACCCGGGATGGCGCCGGCGGGGGATCGGCCGGGCACTGGTGGCCGCCGCGGTCGCTGGCGCCGCCGAGCGGGGGCGCGGGCCGGTGACCGCCGACACGCGCTCCGACTGGGCAGGGGCGGTGGCTTTTTGGCAGGCTCTTTCAGCCACCGACGGAGCGTGACGCCGCCGGGACGGTTGCACCAGCGGCTCGGAGCGGAACCATGGACGTGCAGGGCCACGAGGGGAGCCGGTGGGTCGGATGGCTGGCGCTGGCCAGCGGCACGGTCGGTGCGGTGATCTTCGGGGCGATGATCCGCGTCGTCGGTGCGCTCGATCCGAGCGTGGGGGCGATCCAGTTCACGTTCACCGAGGCGGCCTTCCGCCGGATCCTCGATGCCTGGGGACCGGAAGGAAGGGTTCGATTCGCCGCCCACTTCACGTACGACTACGTGTTCCTCGGCTGTTTCGGGCTGTTCGGCTGGGCGCTGGGGAGCTGGCTCGCTGGACGGCTCGAGCGGCCGCGCTGGCTGCGCGCGCTGCTGCCGTGGGTCATGCCCGCGGCGGCCGTCGGCGATGCGGTCGAGGACGTCCTCCAGCAGTCGCTCGCGGCGGCGATCCCGGGGAGCCGGCCGGCGCTCGCCTATCTCGTCGCCGGCGTCGCGGCGACGGTCAAATGGGCCCTGATCGCCATGTTCATCGCCTTCGTCGGCTGGGCGGCGTGGCGCGTGTGGCGCGATCGGACCGCGACCACGACTCCCGCCGGCCGTTGAACGGGGCGCGGGAACCCCGGCAGCAGACCGGGAATGGAGGTCACCATGCGCGACGCTGGCAAGGGAGTGACGACGATCGACGGCTACATCGCCGGTTGCCCGGCGGCAGTCCAGCCGACTCTCCGCAAACTCCGCGACGTGATCCGCGCCGCGGCGCCCGGTGCCGGCGAGCGGATCGCCTACCGGATGCCGACGTTCACCTGCGACGGCGTGCTCGTCCACTTCGCCGCGTTCGGCGGACACGTCGGGTTCTATCCGACCCCCTCGGGGATCGAGCACTTCCGCGACCGCCTCGCCGGCTACGTCGTCGGCAAGGGATCGATCCAATTCCCGCTCGATCGCCCGATTCCCTACGCCCTGGTCCGTGACATCGTCCGCTTCCGGGTCGCCGAGAACCGTGCCCGTGCCGGGAGCAAACCGCCGGCCCGGCGGGCCGCGAAGACGGTCCGGAAGGGCACCACGCCCCGCAGCGGGAAACGGGCCGCTCCGCGCCGCCGCAGTTGACGCCGGCGCGTCGCGCGGTTCCCTGGTTACGGCCCGGCGGGGCGCTGGGGTATCGTGTGCGGCGCTGCCATCCGGCATTCACAGGAAAGGGACGTATGCGACGGGTGTTCGTGACCGGTGTGCTGACGGGGCTTCTCGTCGGGACGCTCTGCGGATGGGGGCTCGCCATGGCTGGCCGGAGACCGACCGCTCCCGTGTCGTCCCGGTCGATCATGCCCCGGGCGACGGCACGGCACGGCGACGTGGTGGAGCGGACGCTGCCTGGTGTTCCGCACGACATTCCGCGCAACTGGGTGCCGCGGACGTTCAACGGCCGGCGTTATTGGATCGTGCCACTGGGCGACGGGCAGGTCGTCGCCGTCGACACGACGTCCCACTCAGGCTGATGCGATGGCTTCCGCGCCCGACAACGCCGGTGCTTCCGCGGGTGGGACGGATCCAGTCGTCGTCGTGCGGGCCGATCTCGACCGCGTTGATCACCGTGAGGCCGTCCTCGCGCTGACCGACGCCTACGCCCGCGATCCGATGGGGCAGGGGGCCGCGCTTGCTCCCGACGTGCACGAGCGCCTCGTGCCCGCCCTCCGCGCCCACCCCACGACGGTGATTCTCCTCGCCTTCCGGGCCGGCGTACCGGTGGGAATCGCGACCTGCTTCGTCGGTTTCTCGACATTCGCGGCGCGGCCACTGCTGAACATCCACGACGTCGCCGTCCGCGCCGACGAGCGCGGGCGCGGGATCGGCGCGGCGCTCCTGGCCGGCGTCGAAGCCGAGGCCCGGGCACTGGGCTGCGTCAAGCTCACGCTCGAAGTCGGCGACACCAACCACCGTGCCCGGGAACTGTACGAGCGGGTGGGGTTCGAGCACGCCGACGGCGGTCCCGGGGCGGGCCACGGGCTGTTTTTCACCAAGCGGCTCGGTTGACGGCCGGCAGTTGACTCCCGGCCCCGGACTCGGCCGGGAGGTCGCCGCGTGCCTCGCGAGGCGGGTATCCTGAACGCCCCCGGCCACCCTGGACGAGCGATGCCCGACTCCGTCGTCTGCCCGTCGTGCAAGGTGCGGCTCAAGCCGCAGGAAACCCACCGCGGGCGAACACTCCGCTGCCCGAAATGCGGCCAACCGGTGGCCATCCCCGCGTTGCCGCCGGCGCCACCGTCCGCAACGCCCCTGCCAGCCCCGGTCGACCGCCCCGCGCCGGTCGACGAACCCGCGCTGCCGGTGATCGTCACGTCCGGCCTGGCCGGGCCGCGCGCCGAGCCGGCGGATGCGGTCGGACCGCCGGCGGCGACCGCTCCTCAACCGAGTGACGACCGGCAGTCGCCCGTCGCGGTGCCGGACCTCGACGGAAGCATCGTGATCACGACATCGGGGCCGAAGTCTCCGCCGCGCCCGACCGCCCCCCCCGCAAGCCCGGCGGTGCCACGGCTCACGCGACCCCGGCCGCGCTGGCTCATTCCCGCCGGAGCGGGGCTCGTGGGGCTCGGGCTACTCGTCGGCGCGTGGGCGGCGACCCGCGGCGATGCCAAGAAGCCCGCGCGGCGCGCCCCCTCGAGAGGCGGCGCACGTGCTGCCGATCCGGGCGGCACCGCTGCCGCGGCGCGCCGATCCGCCGTGCCTCCCGTCCCCGTGCCGGCCCCGGCGCTCGCCATCGCGCCTGCCGACACCGCGACCTGGCTGCCGCTGCCGGCCGACGTTCCGGGGGTGGCGGTGAGGTTTCCGGTCGCACCGACGGCGATCGATCCCCCCGGGCAGGTCGCCGGCACGCAGCGCGACTTCGCCGCCGCGGCAGCGACCGGGGTGCTGGGGTATCGGGCGACTGCCGGCGACCGCACCTACACCGCGACGATCACGCCACGCGAGGTCGGGGATGCGACGGCCGAGTTCCACCTCGAGCGCGCCCTGGCCAACCTCGAGGTGCTGCATCCCGGGTTCTCGTGCGTGGCGATCTACCATCCGGTGCCGGCGGCCGACTGGCGCGACGCGCTGCTCGACGGCGCCGGCCGGCGGCGGATCGTGCGCCTCGCGCAGGGCGCTGACCTGGCCGCGGCGCTGGTCGTCGAGGGGCCGGCGGACCTGGCCTACGACGAGCCGGCGGTCCAGGGCTTCTTCCAGTCGCTGTCGCTGCCGCCGGCCCCGACCGCGGTTCCGGTGCCCTGACGCGGACGCCGGCGTCGCGGGCCGGCCGGCTCAGTGCGCGGATGACTGCTTCGCGAGCATCTTGCGGCTTTCCGCGACGGCGGGATCGCTGGCGATGCGGTTCAGCGATCCTCCCTCGAGAAACCGTGCCTCGTACTGAGCGCGGTTCTTTCCCCCGCGACTCACCAACCGGGTGAAGACGTCGCTGGCTCCCTTGTCGTCCTCGGTCAGCGCCCGCGCCACCGTCAGGGCCCAGACGGCGTCCGGGTCCATGCTGTCGACATCCTTCTCCTCGAAGAACGCCTTCGCCTCCCGCACGACCGCGGAATCGCGGCTGGCCTCGGCCTGGAGCACACGGTAGCGGTACTTCGACTGCCGTGTCTCGTCATCGGGGTTCTTGACCCCATCGAGGAGGTCGAACGCTTTCTTGGCGTATCGGCTGGCCTCCTCGAGCGAACGCTCGTCGGAACCGCCGCTCGCCCTGAGCAACAGATACAACTCGGCGGTCGCCGCGTGGGACCATGCCAGATCGCGGCGCAATTCCCTCTCGAACGAACTGTTGTGCCGATACTCCTCGAGGAGCTTCTCCTGGATCTTGGCTGCCTGCTGAACGTCTTCGATGGTCTGTTCGACATCGTCCTGGTCGATCAATTCCAGCGCGACGAAATTCGCGAGGCCACGGGCGTACTGAACCTGGTAGTCGATGTTCGCCTTCCTCTTGTCGAAACACTTCTTGCGGAGCGTTTTCGATTCGTCGTAGTCCTCGCGCGCTTTGGCGAGCTGCCCGAAGCGGGCGTACAGGTCGCCGCGGAAACCGTAGCTCCGGGCGAGGTCGCGCGTCACCTCCTCGGCTTGCGACTCGTCGTAGAGGCGCTTCCGGATCGCGAGACCGGCCGTGAAGTGCTTGAGAGACGACTCGAAGCACCTGTCGACGGTGGGGCCGTCGTCACCGGGAGGATTGTCGACAAGCCACAGATACCACCGACCGAGCTCGTGGTGAACCTCGGCGAGCAGCAGTTCATCGGATTCGCTGAACGAAGCACCGTGCTCGGTCTTCAACTCCTCGAAGCCCTCGAGGGCGGCTTCGAGGTCGCGTCTCGTCTCAGAGACGTTTTCCGTCCGTCCACCGAGCGCCCGATCGCGCCGAAACCGTTGCTGCCCCTGCAGCAGTTTGTTGCGGGCCAGGCGGCGCACGAGCTCGGCATTGGCGGCATCCGACACCCGGGCCATCGTCAATGCCCGTTCGGCGGAGACGAGATCCTCGATGTCCATCTGGTTGTGCGACACGCTCGCTGCGATGGCCTTCAGTTCGTGGATTCTCGCGAGTTGCAGTGGCGGGATCGCCGTCGTGTTTCCCTTCGACTCCTCCAGGACCCTGTCGGAAAACGAGTCGATCTCCTGGGCCAGCTGACCGAACAGTTCGATATTGCTCCAGTTCGACGTGGCGAGCGGATTGGAGATCTTTTCGAAGGCCCTGACGGCATCGTCGAAAAGCTCGTCGGCGCGCTGCTTGAGCGCCGTGACCTCTCGCGTCTTCTCGGCCTGCCGAACGGATTGCCTCCACATCACCCCCGCCGCCATCAGCGCCGCGGCGATCACGGGCAACGCCGCCCCGGCGGTGGCGACGATCCCCGCGTGCCGGCGCACCTGCCGGAGGCAGCGGTCGCTGACCCGCTCCGGCAGCGCCGACACCGGCTCGTCGCGAAGCCAGGCCTGGAGGTCGGCCGCGAGGGCCTTCGCGGTCGGGTAGCGGGCCGAGGGCTGTGCCGCCATCGCCCGCTGGCAGATCGCGTCGAGGGCCTTGGGCACCCCCGGCCGCCGGCTGCGCGCCGGCGCGACCCTCCCCGCCACCAGCCGGTCGCGGAAGTCGGGTTCGTCCCCCCGCAGGCCGGTGACTCCCGTGACGAGGAAATAGAGCGTCGCCCCGAGGCTGTAGATGTCGGCCGCCGGGCCGAGCGGCTCGCCGACGTACTGCTCGGGGCTCACGAACGGCCGCGTGAACGCTTCGAGGCCACCGCGGAGGTCCTCGCGGAGGGCGACGGTCTTCTCGTTGCGGAACTCGGTGGAGCGTTCGAACGGACGCGCCAGCCCCCAGTCGACGACGAACGTCTCGCCGTAACGGCCGACCATGATGTTCTGCGGCTTGATGTCGAGGTGGAGGACGCCGGCGTCGTGCGCGTAGGCGATCGTGTTGCAGGCGTCGACGAGATGCTCGACGAGATCGCGGAGGTCGAGCACCGGGCCGTCGGGCGCGGTGGGGCCCTGCTTCCGCGCCGCATGGTGACGCTCGACGTGCGAGTGCAGGTCCTCGCCGACGATCCGCCGCATCGTGTAGAAGGGGCGGCTGTCCCAGTCGTGGCCGACGCCGTACACGGGGACGATCCCGGGGTGGTCGAGCTTGCCGGTGATCGAAGCCTCGGCAAGCAGCTGGCGACGGAACTCCTCGCCATCCTCGTACTCCGGCCGGAGCGTCTTCACGACCGTCTCGCGGTCGAGATCCTCGTCGTGGGCGATCCGCAGGATCGACATCCCACCTGTGCGGTGCTGGCGGAAGCGCGTGTAGCGCGTCGCCGTCGTCACCGTCTCCGTGGCGGCAGCATGGGGGCGCGTCGCCGCCGGATCGGTCTGCGAGTGGGTGGTGTCGCCGGGCCGGCTCGCGCCACGGGTGTCGAGGGGATCGCCGGGGGCCGCCGCCGGCTCGGTCCGCCAACTCTCCTCCCAGGCGCCGTCGACGATCGACCGCTCGTCGGGAAAGCGGCGCCGCAGGGAGGTGAGGTCGACGTTCCGGCCAGCCGCGCGAGCCTCGGTGATCTCGACCAGCAGCAGCCGGTGGAGCATCACGGGGCGGACGTCGACGGGCAGATCGGCCAACTCCTGCTCGATCGTCGGCCCGGTGCCGTCGCGCCACTGCGACCGAAACCGTTCGCAGGCCTCGTGAAACACCGCACCGAGGGTGGTGCTGGCGAACCGCCCCTGGGATTCCGTGGCCGGGCGGGATGGTGGCGTGGTCATGGGATTGAGCAGGGGGGCCGCGCGTCGACGGCGCACCTGCCGCCGAGGAGTGCCAGCCTATCGCTACCGGCAGCGCCTCTCCAGCCCCGAGCGGCCCCGTCCGCGGGCCCCCGGCGCGCATGAGCGTCACGACCGTGGCGACTCGCAGGGTCGATCGCGCGGCGGATGCGGCCGGCCTGTTGCAGCGACGGTACACTGGTTGCGGCCGGCGATGACGGGGGACGTGCCGATGACCGCAGCGGTGCGACGGATGCGATTCGCCGTGGCAGCCGCGGTCGCCATCCCCGCGCTGGCTGCCGAGCCGGTCGATTTCGTCCGCGACGTCCGTCCAATCCTCGACGCCCACTGCGTCCGCTGCCACGAGGGGGAGGGGGCGGAGAGCGGTTTCCGGCTCGACGTGCGGGCCAAGGCGCTCGCCGGCGGCGACGGCCATGGCGTGGCGATCGTTCCCGGGAAGTCTGCCGAGAGCAATCTGGTGCGCTTCGCCAGCGGCGCGGCGGGCGTGCCGCGGATGCCGCCGGCCGATTCGGGGGTGGCGCCGGTGCCGGCCGCAGCCGCCGATCTCCTCGCCCGCTGGATCGACGAGGGGGCAACCTGGCCCGAAGGCGTCGATCGGGTCAGGCTCGCCGACCCCGCCGACCACTGGGCGTTCCGCCCCGTGACCGTCACCTCCCCCCCGGACGTGCACCAGGCCGACTGGCCGGCGGGTGACATCGACCGCTTCATCCTCGCGCGCCTCGAGGAAGCGGGGCTCGCCCCCGCCGCCCCCGCCGACGCGCGGACCTGGCTGCGGCGGGTCACGCTCGACCTCACCGGCCTGCCGCCGTCGCCGGAGGAGATCGACGCGTTCGTCGCCGACCCGTCGCCGGCGGCACGGGAGCGGGCCGTCGACCGGCTGCTCGCCTCCCCCCGGTTCGGCGAGCGCCAGGCGCAGCACTGGCTCGACGTCGTCCGCTTCGCCGAGACCGACGGCTACGAGGTCAACACCGAACGGCCGCACGCCTGGCACTACCGCGATTGGGTGATCGACGCCTTCAACCGCGACCTGCCCTTCGACCGGTTCGTCACCGACCAGCTCGCCGGCGACGCCACCGGCGCCGATCCCGCCACAGGATTCCTCGTCACCGCCGCCGTCCTCCTCCCGGGGCAGATCGGCGCCGACGATGTCTCCAAGCGCGCCGCCCGCCAGGACGCCCTGGCCGACATCCTCGTCAACCTCGGCGACGCGCTGCTCGGGCTGTCGGTCGGCTGCGCCCGCTGCCACGACCACAAGTTCGATCCGCTCCCGGCGCGCGACTACTACGCGCTCCAGGCGTTCTTCGCCGGCGTCCACTACGGCGACCGGGAGCTGCCGAGCCCGGCCGCCGACCGGATCGGCCCGGTGCTGCGCTTCGCCCGGCAGCGTGCCGCGGTCGCCGTCGACGCCGACGATGCCGAGCGTGCCGCCGCCGCCGCCGACGTCGCCCGGCTCGAGGGGGAGCTGGCCGCGGCGCGGCGCTTCGTCTATGCCGGCCGGTTCACCGAACCGGAGCCGACCTGGCTGCTGCACCGTGGCGACGCCGAACAGCGCGGCGAGCGTCTCGCACCGGCGACCCCGGGCCTGTTCGCGTTGACGGCGGGGAGCGTGAGTCTTGCGGCCGACGCCCCGGAGCAGGAGCGGCGCCGGGCGCTGGCCGCGTGGCTGGTGCGCGCCGACCATCCGCTGACGGCGCGGGTCATCGTCAACCGGATCTGGCAGACCCACTTCGGCACCGGCTTGGTGGAGACGGCCAACGACTTCGGCCGCAGCGGCACGCCGCCGAGCCATCCGCAGCTCCTCGACTGGCTCGCCGCCCGGCTCGTGGCCGACGGCTGGTCGCTCAAGGCGCTCCACCGGCGGATCGTGCTCTCCGCGACGTACGGCCAATCGAGCCACGGCGACGAACGGGCGCTGGCCGTCGATGCCGGCTGCCGGCTGCTGTGGCGCTTTCCCCCGCGGCGGCTCGAGGGGGAGGCGATCCGCGACTCGATCCTCGCCGCCGCCGGCACGCTCGATCTCACCGCGGGGGGCCGGGGGTTCGACCTGTTCACCACGCGCGGCGGGCTGTCGGGCTTTCCGCCGATCGAGTCGTTCACCGGCGCGGGGCTGCGGCGGATGATCTACGCCCACCGGATCCGGATGGAGAAGGAGAGCGTGTTCGGCGCGTTCGACTGCCCCGACGCCGGCCAGACGATCGGCCGCCGCCGCCAGTCGACCACCCCGCTGCAGGCGCTGGCGCTGCTCAACAGCCCGTTCACGCTCGACCAGTCGGCGGCCCTTGCCACACGGGTGGGCGCCGAGACGGCAGGCGCCGCCGATCCGACGGGCGCTGCGGTCGCCCGTGCGTTCGCCCTCGTCCTCGGCCGGGCCCCCGAGTCCGACGAGGCCGACGAGGCGAGGCGCCTGGTCGCCGACCATGGCCTTCCGGCGCTCGCCAGGGTCCTGTTCAATGCCGGCGAGTTCCTCTTCATTCCCTGAGCGGCCCCGGTCGTGCATCCCTTCTCCCCCGAGCCGCCGCTCCGCCGATCGCTGCTCGATCGCCGCGCGTTCCTCGGCGAGGCGGCGACGGCGCTGTCGGGGGTGGCGCTGGCGAGCCTCCTCGACGGCCAGGGGGCGCTCGGCGCGGTGCCGGCGATCGATCCGGCACGGCCGTTCGCGGCGCGGGCCGGCCACTTCGCGCCGCGGGCGAAGCGGGTGCTGGTGATCTTCTGCGCGGGGGCGGTGAGCCAGCTCGAGACCTGGGACTGGAAACCGCACCTCGTCGACTGGGACGACCGGCCGCTCCCCGGCGGGCCGGCGGTCACCTTTCAGGGGCCGGCCGGCAATCTCGCCCGGCCGCGCTACGCGTTCCGGCCGCGCGGCCAGACGGGGAAGATGGTCTCCGACCTGATCCCGCACCTCGCCGAGCTGACCGACGACATCGCCTTCGTCCACTCCCTCACCAGCCGGACCAACACCCACGGCCCGGCGGAGAACTTCCTCTCCACCGGTTTCGCCGCCGACGGGTTCCCGAGCCTGGGAGCGTGGATCGGCTACGCGCTGGGCACCGAGAACGAGAACCTCCCGGCGTTCGTCGCGATTCCCGATCCGCGCGGCATCCCGCAGGCCAGCGGCAACAACTGGGGCCCCGGCTTCCTCCCTGCCGAGTTCCAGGGCACGACCTGGAGCAGCACCGCGCCGATCCGCCACCTTGCCCTCCCGGCGGGGATCAGCGCCGGGGCCGACCGCGCCGGCCGCGACCTCCTCGCCCGTCTCGAGCGCCGCCACGCCGCCGCCCACCCCGCCGACACGGCGCTGTCGGCGCGGATCGCCGCCTACGAGTTGGCGGCGCGGATGCAATTGGCGGCGCCGGGGATCGCCGACCTCTCGACCGAGAGCGCGGCCACGCTCCGCGCCTACGGTGCCGACGACCCCGATCCGGTGCGCGGCGGCTTCGCCCGCAACTGCATCCTCGCCCGCCGGCTCGTCGAGCAGGGGGTGCGGTTCGTGCAGCTGTTCAACGGGGCGTACGCGAGCGGCGGCGAGCTCAACTGGGACGGCCACTCCAAGCTCCGCGAGCAATACGACCGCCACGCCGCGATCCTCGACCGCCCCGCCGCCGCCCTGATCCGCGACCTCCGTGCCCGCGGGCTGCTCGCCGACACGCTGGTCGTGTGGTGCACCGAGTTCGGGCGGATGCCCTACTTCCAAAAGGGCGCCCAGGGGCGCGACCACAATCCCGACGGCTTCACCTGCTGGATGACCGGCGCCGGCGTGAAGCCGGGCGTCAGCGTCGGCCGGACCGACGACTTCGGCGCGAAGGCCGTCGAGGAGATCCATCCGCTCTACGACTTCAACGCCACGATCCTCCACCTCCTCGGGATCGACCACGAGCGCCTCACGTTCCGCCACAACGGCGTCGAGCGGCGGCTGACCGACGTCCACGGCCACGTGATCCGGGGAATCCTCGCCTGATAGGCAGGAGGGAGCATGGCGATGGCGCACGGCGATTTCGTCGATCCCCGTCTCCTCCAGGGCCGGCTGTTCGCGGCGCTGTCGACGATGTTTGCCGGCGAGGTGCCGCTCTACGGCGGGGCGCTGGCGGTCAACGAGGCCTGCAACACCGCCGCCTGCCGGCTGCTGGCGGCGCGGTTCCCCGGCCTGCGGACCGATGTCGCGCCCGCCGCCCTCGGCGCCGAGCGCCACGGCGCGATCCGCATCGGCCGCCCCGACGAGTACCGGCAGATCGGGCGGCTGTTCGCCTGCTTCGCGATGGAGCCGCACGGCTTCTATGACATGACGAGCGTCGGCGCGAAGCGGCAGCCGATCATCGCGACCGCCTTCCGCTCGCGGCGACGTCCCGAGCACCGGATGTTCTGCTCGCTGCTGGTGACCGACGGCTTTCCGGCCGACGTCCGCGGCCGGATCGAGGAAGTGCTCGCGACGCGCGACGTCCTCGGCGACGAAGCGCGCCGGCTCCTCGACCGCCACGATCGAAACGGCGGCCTCGACACCGACGAGGGGGCGGCGCTCGTCGGCGAGTGCGTCGGCCGGATCTTCGCGTGGACCGGCCGCGGCGGGCCCCATGAGCTGTACCGCGATCTCGTCGCCGCTGACATGCGGCTCGCCGCCGACATCGCCTGCTTCCCGTCGCACCACCTCAACCACCTGGCGTTCAATTCTCTGGCGATCGACCTGTTCACGGCGGCGATGCGCCGTTGCCTCGCCGAGCGCGACGACGCCTGGTTCCGCGCCCGCGCCGGCGAGGTCCTCGCCGGGCTCGCCGACCGCGCCGACGCGGCGCTCGTCCGCCTCCTCCTTCCCGGGGTGCCCGCCGCGCTCCCGGCCGGGGAGGCTGTGCCCGCCGCGGTCGTCGAGGGGATCGCCGCCGACCTCGCCGACAGGCTCGGCACCGAACCGTTCGCGCTCCACCGGCTGCCGCACGCCGGGTTCAAGGAGTCGACGGAGGGCCCGCCCGCCGACGTGCCGGTCCTCCTGCGGCAGGATTCGTACCGGGCCCTGACCGAGCCGGTGTCGTTCCACACGCTCGCCGGGGAGACGGTCGCGGGATCGCACACCGCCCGGTTCGGCGAAGTCGAGCAGCGCGGCTACGCCTGCAGCCTCCAGGGGCGCGCCGTCTACGACGACTGCCTCGCGCGGGGCGGTGACGCGTTGGCGGCACTGGGGCGCTCGGCCGACGAATTGTTCGCCCGCGGGCAGATCCTCGGCCGCTACCGGCCTTCGGCCGCGGGGCTGGCGGCGCGCGCTGCCGGCGCGGTCCTCCCCGCCGGCCTCGACCGCCTCCTCGCCGCCGGCCACGTGTCGCGCGAGCCGCTGCGCTACGAAGACTTCCTTCCGGTGAGTGCCGCCGGAATCTTCGCGTCGAACCTCCGCCAGGTGGCCGGCAGCGCCGCCACGGCTCCCGCGGGCGCCCGGACGCGCGGCGAGCTGGAGACGATCCTCGGGCGGACGATCATCGACCCGGTCGCCGCCGACACCGAGACCGAGGCGGCGTCGATCCGTGAGACGCTCGAACGGCTCGGCATCGCGAGCGCGGATCGGTACGATCACCCCGGGAGAGATCTTCATGCACCTGCCTGACGACGGGGCCGGTCGGCGTGTGCGCCGGGCGCCGTGGCGACGGCGCCGGGCCGTGACGGCGCTGGCGATCGTCTCCCTGGCGGCTCTCGCCGCCGTTCACGCTGCCGAACCGCAGGCGGTGACGGTGTTCCAGGCGGGGGACTCGGGGGTGACGCTGTACCGGATTCCGGGGATCGTCGTCACGCCGCGTGGCACGCTCCTGGCCTCCTGCGAGGCGCGGCGCGACTCGCGGAAGGACTGGGGGGAGATCGAGGTCCACCTGCGGCGCAGCACCGATGGCGGGAAGACCTGGGAGGCCGCACGGCATGTCGCCCATCACGGCGCGCGGATCGAGGGGAATCCGACGAAGCTCGAAGGGGGCGAGCACGAGCAGACGGTCAACAACCCCGTCGCCGTCGTCGACCGCACCAGCGGCGACGTCGTCATGCTGTACTGCGTGAACTACGCGCGCTGTTTCGTCATCCGTAGCACCGACGACGGCATCTCGTTTTCTGCTCCCGTCGAGATCACCGCCGCGTTCGCGCCATTCCGTGACCATGTTCCCTGGAAGGTGATCGCCACGGGCCCGGGGCACGCGCTGCAGCTGCGGACCGGCCGGATCGTGGCCCCCGTGTGGCTCGCGTTCGGCGCGGCGGGATCCCATCATCCGTCGGTGGCGGCGACGATCGTCAGCGACGACGGTGGCCGCTCGTGGCAAGCCGGGGAGGTGGCGGTGCCGGCCGGGGACGGCCGCGGCGATCCCAACGAGTCGATCGCCGCCGAGCGTTCCGACGGCAGCGTGTTGCTCGTGTCGCGCAACGTCTCGCCCCCGAACCGTAAGCTGGTGACGGTCGGACCCGATGGCGCCACCGGCTGGAGCACGCCGACGTTCCAGGTCGATCTTCCCGAGCCGATCTGCATGGCGGGGCTCGTCGCCCATCCGGCCCGACCGGGGATGATGATCCTCTCCTGCCCCGATTCGGTGGCGCGCGACGACGCGGGGGCCGAGGTCCCGGCGGGGCGCGGCAAGCGGAGAAAGCTGTCGCTCCGCGTCAGCCGCGACGACGGCCGCAGCTGGCCCATCGTGCGCGTCCTCGAGCCGGGGCCGAGCGCCTACTCCGACCTGGCGGTGCTCCCCGACGGCACCGTCGTGTGCCTGTACGAGGCCGACGACCGGATCGTCGCCGCCCGCATCGGTCTCGGCTGGTTGCTCGATGGCGGCACCCCGTGACCGGCACGCGGCCACCCGGATCGGGTTTGTCGCGGTGGCCCGGTCGGGGGATACTTTTGGATCAGCCGACGACCGGATCCCCAGGGGACACGCTCGATGGACAGGCACAGCCGCGAGCACCACCCGCTGGTCCCGGGGCCCGTCACCCGACGGTGGTCGCGTCGGCCGGGGGTGGCGGTGCTGATCGCCCCGTGCCTGCTGGCGGCGGTCCCCGCCATAGCCCAGCCCGACGGGCAGGAACTGTTCGAGTCGCGGATCCGGCCGCTGCTCGTCGACCGCTGCTACGCCTGTCACAACGCGGCGAACGCCGCCGAAGGGGGCCTGGCACTCGATTCGCGTGACGGTCTCCTTGCCGGGGGGGACTCGGGGCCCGCGATCGTTCCCGGTGATCCAGCGGCCAGCCTCCTGATGCGCGTTCTCCGCCACGAGGTCGAGGGGCTCAAAATGCCCAAGGACTCGGGGCGTCTGTCGGCGGAGGCGATCGCCGATGTCGAACGCTGGATCGCCGCGGGGGCGGTCGATCCCCGCGACGCGCCGCCGAGCCGCGCCGAACTGGAGGCCGAGACGTCGTGGGACGCGGTCCGCGGGCGGCGGCTGGCGTGGTGGAGCTTCCAGCCACTGCTCGCCCCGGCGATCCCGCCCGGCGGTGAGGGGCCGTTCGGGAGCCACGACGTCGACCGGTTCCTCGCGGCGCGGTGGCGGGAGGCCGGTGTCGAGCCGGCCGCCGAGGCGCCTGCCGGGGTGCTCGTCCGCCGGCTGTTCTTCACGCTCATCGGCCTGCCGCCTGCTCCCGCCGAGTCGGCCGAGTGGACGGCGCGTCTGGCAACGCCGGGGGGATTCGAGGCGCTCGTCGACCATCTGCTCGCCAGCCCCCACTTCGGCGAGCGCTGGGCCCGGCACTGGATGGACTGGATCCGCTACGCCGACACGCACGGCTCCGAGGGGGATCCGGAGATCGTCAACACCCACCTCTACCGCGACGCGCTGGTGCGCGCCCTCAACGCCGACGTACCACTCGACCGCCTGATCCGCGAGCATGTCGCCGGCGACCTCGTGCCCGATCCGCGCCTCGATCCGTCGGGCACGATCGACGATTCGGCGCTGCTCACCGCCCACTGGCGGATGGTGTTCCACGGCTACTCACCGACCGATCCGCTCGAGGAGAAGACGCGGTTCGTCGATGACCAGATCGCCGCCTTCACCAAGGCGTTCCTCGGCCTGACCGTCTCCTGTGCCCGCTGCCACGACCACAAATTCGACCCGATCAGCCAACGCGACTACTACGCCCTGGCCGGTGTCATCGCCTCGAGCCGCCCCGGCCGGCGCGAGGCCGGGCCGCCGGCAAGCGCCCAGGTGAACCGGGCGGAGATCCTCGAACTGGCGCCACTGCTCCGCAGGGCACTGGCCGACCGGTGGCAGGCCTCGCTCGGCGACCTCACGAACCGGATCGCGGCGTTCGATCCGCTCGTCGCCGCGGCCAACGAACCGCGGCTCCTCCTCCATCCGCTCCACCGCGCCGGCGCCGACGGGATGGACACCGCGGCGTTCCGCGCGGCGCTTCCCGCGGCAGCGCCTGCCGGCGCCGCGCCCGAGCCGATCGTCCGCTGGGACATGGCGATCGAGGCCGACCGGCGGGCCTGGACGGGGGTCGGCAGCGGCCTTGTCGACATGACGGCGGCGCCCGTCGCCGGCCGGTTCGACGTGGCCGTCGAGGGGGAACGGGCGATCGACCGCGTCCTGCCGCGGGCCGTCGTCACCCAGGCGATCTCCTCGAAGCATGGCGGCCGCGCCTGCTCGCCGGTGATCGGGGTCGCCGGCGAGCGGGAACTATGGGTCCTCGCGGCTGGCGGCGGCGGCGCGACGGTGCGCTACGTCGTCGAGGACTATCCCCGCAGCGGGCCGGTGTACCCGATCGCCGGGCTGACCCCGGAGTGGAAATGGCACCGCTTCGACCTGACCTACTGGGACGGCGATCGGATCCATGTCGAGCTGGCGACGGCGCGCGACGCCGTCTTGCCGGCGCCCAACGCCGCGGAGCGGTCATGGTTCGCGCTCCGCGAGGTGCGGATCGTGCCGCGCGGTTCCCCCGTTCCGCTGCTGCCCGACGAGCCGCGTGCCACGGTGGCGGCGCGCGCGGGTGCCACCGACCCGGCCGGCTACCGGACGGCGCTGGTGGCCGCACTCGGCGAGGCGCTGGCCGCCTGGGGCGGCGGGCGTGCGACCGACCGCGATGCCCTGCTGATCGACGCGGCACTGGCGCAGGGGCTGCTCGAAAACCGGCTCGCCCACCTCGGCGCGGCGGCGGGCCTCGTCGCCGAGCTGCGCCGCCTCGAGGCGCTCGTGCCGAGCCAACCGCGCGTGCCGGCGCCCGAGGAGACCGCGGGGCTCGACCATCCGCTCTACCGGCGCGGCGACCACCGCACGC
Organism: Planctomycetota bacterium; assembly: GCA_018970785.1. GTDB lineage: Bacteria > Planctomycetota > Planctomycetia > Pirellulales > UBA1268 > F1-20-MAGs016. The sequence continues at coordinate 6,043 of JAGWVR010000035.1, read as the reverse complement.
CGGAGCAGGCCGTGGCGCGCGGCTTTCCGGCGCTGTTCGGCGCCGTGACGCCGGTCGCGGCGGGGAGCGGCCGCCTCGAGGTGGCCGCCGACCTCCTCGCCCCCGCCAATCCGCTGCCGCGGCGCGTGCTCGCCAACCGCATCTGGCACCACCTCTGGGGCCGGGGCATCGCCGCCACCCCCGACAACCTCGGCCATCTCGGGCAGCCGCCGACCCATCCGGACCTGCTCGACCATCTCGCCGTCCGTCTCGGGGGCGACGGGTGGTCGCTGAAAAGTCTGGTCCGCCATGTCGTCACGGCACGGGCGTGGCGCCTCGATTCGGCGGCGCCGTCGGCGAGCGTGGCACTCGACCCCGACAACCGCCTCTGGGCGCGGGGGACCGTCCGGCGGCTCGAGGCGGAGCCGATCCGCGACGCCCTCCTGGCCTGTGCCGGCACGCTCGACCGCGCGCTCCATGGCCCGCCGACCGACGGCGGTTCGCCACGGCGGAGCCTGTACGTCCGTGTGGCGCGGAACGCCATCGATCCGCTGCTCCGCGTGTTCGACTTCCCCGAGCCGGCCAGTGCCACCGGCGCCCGCGACGTGACCAACGTGCCCGCCCAGGCCCTCGCGCTGCTCAACGACCCGCAGGTCGTCGGCCTCGCGGAGGCGTTCGCCGCCCGGGTGATCGCCGCCACTCCGGGTGGCACGGCCGACGACCGTCTCGACGCCATGGTCCGCGAGGCCCTCGGCCGCGCGAGCCTCCCGGCGGAGCGTGACGAGCTCGGCCGGCTGCTCGCCGCGGCGCGCGACGACGTCGCGGCACGGCGGCAGCGGGCGGCAGCGCTCGACTCCCGGGCGGCTGCGGCCCGTGACGCGCTCGAATCCCTCCTCGCCGACACGCGTGACCGGTTGGCGGGGGAGATCCCGACGGCCGCGGCTCCGGAAGCCCTGTTCGCCTGGGACTTCGTCACCGGAATCGACGCCCTCGCCGGCGGTCCGGTGGGCACGCCGCACGCCGGGGCCGTGGTCCGCGACGGAGCGCTGGTGGTCGCCGGAGGAGGCTTCGTGACGACCGCGCCGCTTCCCCGGCCGGTCCGCGCGCGCACGCTCGCGGCGCTCGTCCGGCTCGATTCGCTCGAGCAGCGTGGCGGCGGGGTGATGTCGATCCAGTCGGCGGACGGCGCCGTCTTCGACGCGATCGTGTTCGCCGAGCAGCAGCCGGGGGAGTGGCTCGCCGGGAGCAACGTCTTCGCGCGGACGCGGCCGTTCGGCGGCCCGCGCGAGACGGAGGCCCACTCCCGGCCCGTCCACGTCGCGATCTGCTGGGATGACGACGGCACCGTCCGCGGCTACCGCGACGGCGTCCCCTACGGCGCACCGTACCGGACGTCGGCGCCGGTCGAGTTTCCCGCCGGCACGACGGTGGTGTCGTTCGGCCTCCGCCACCTCCCCGCCGGGGGCAACCGGCTGCTGTCGGGGCGCGTCATCCGGGCCACGCTCCACGACCGCGCGCTGTCGGCCGAGGAGGTGGCGGCATTGGCTGCCGCCGCCGGGAGCCAGTCGCGCGAGGCGCTGATCGCCGCGCTGCCCCCGGCCGAGGCCGACCGGGCCCGGGCGCTCGTGGCGGAGATCGACGACGCCGTCGCCGCTGGGCGCTCGGTCGTGCCGGTGCCGGTGGAGCGGGAGGAGCGGGTCGTCTGGGCCGAGGTGGCCCGGGCACTGTTCCTGTCCAAGGAGTTCATCTACCTGCGGTGAGCCACGCCATGCCGAATCCCCCGCCACTGTCGCTCCCCCCGCGGCGCCGGCTGCTCGCCGAGGCGTCGATCGGTTTCGGGAGCGTCGCCCTCGCCGGCCTCCTCGGGCGCCCTGCCGGCGCCACGCCGCTGCCCGCCGGGGCGGCGTTGCCACGGACCCACCATCCGGCCCGGGCCCGGCACGTGATCTTCTGCTACATGTCGGGGGGCGTGTCGCACCTCGATTCGTTCGACCCCAAGCCGCGCCTCGACGTCGACCACGGCAAGCCGCCGCCGATGAAGGTCGAGCGGACGATGTTCAACGACAACGGGCGCGTGATGCGCAGCCCGTTTCCCTTCACCCGCCACGGCGCGTCCGGGATCCCCGTCAGCAGCATGTTTCCCTGGATCGGGAAAATGGCCGACGAGCTGGCGGTGGTCCGCTCGATGACGACGCCGGTCAGCGAGCACGCCCAGGCCAACTTCCTCATGCACACGGGGTTCCCGTTCCTCGGGTTCCCGGGCGCGGGAGCCTGGGTCTCGTACGGACTCGGCACCGAGAATGCCGACCTGCCCGGGTACGTGGTCCTCCAGAGCGGTGGGGCGGCGGTGCCGCACGGCGGCGTCGGCCTGTTCAGCAACGCCTTCCTGCCGGGGCAGCACCAGGCCTCGATCCTCAGGGCCGATGCGGCCGAGGCGATCCGCAACATCACCCCCGCGGGCACCGCCGACCTTCAGCGCCGCCGGCTCGACGCGGTCGCCGCGCTCGACCGCGGCTACCTCGCCGCGACCGGCGCACCGGCCGCCGTCGAGGCGGCGATCGCCAACGCCGAGACGGCGTTCCGGATGCAGGCGGCGGTCCCGGCGCTGTGCGACCTGGCGGGGGAGTCGGCGGCGACGCTCTCGCGCTACGGCGTCGATTCGCCGAACGCCCCGACGGCGGCCTACGCGCGGCAGTGCGTGCTGGCACGGCGGCTGGTCGAGCGCGGCGTCCGGTTCGTCGAGCTCTCCTGCCTCACGCAGAACATCGGCGCCGGCGGTGCCGGCAATCCCTGGGACCAGCACGGCGACCTCGAGAAAGGGCACGCGGCGATGGCGCTGCAGGTCGACCAGCCGATCGCCGCGCTGCTCGGCGACCTCCGCGACCGCGGCCTCCTCGACGAGACGCTCGTCGTCTGGGCCGGTGAGTTCGGCCGGACGCCGTTCTCGCAGGGGTCGAACGGCCGCGACCACAATCCGATGGCGTTCAGCGTCTGGCTGGCGGGCGGCGGCGTGAAGGGGGGCTCGGTCCACGGCGTGACCGACGACTTCGGCTACCGCGTCGTCGAGTCGTCGTGCTCGATCTACGACATGTGGGCGACGGTCCTCCACCTCCTCGGCATCGACCACGAGGAGTTGACGTTCCGCTGGGGCGGCCGCGACCACCGGCTCACCGACGTCCACGGTTCGGTGATCCGCGGCATCGTCGCCTGACGTGCCGCGATCGCCGCGCCGGCGCGGCCTCAGGCGGCCCCGAGCCCCTCCATCCGCCGCCAGGCGCTGACCTGGCCGAGATGCATCATCATGTGGGAGCCGGCGAGGAACCCGGCGAGCGAGCCGACCGTGGGAAACAGCTCGGCCATCCGCCCGGTCATCGGAGTGGGGCGCTGCAGCACGTCGTCCGGTGCCGCGCGGAGCGCGGCGATCGCCTCGGTGCACCCGTGGCGGAACACCTCCACGACCTCGGCCATCGGCGGGTAGGTCGTGCCCGCCGCGTCGTCGACACACGTGTCGTCCTTGGAGAACACCGCCGCGAACCGCTCCGGCACCGGTGCCGGCGTGCCGCCGAGCAGGGAGACGATCCGCGGCCCGTAGAGGCCGAGGTGGCCGAGGACGAAGGCCGGGTGGTTCGACTCGACCGTGGTCGCCCCGACGGCCGCGAGCCGGGCGAAACGGTCGGCGCCGATGCCGGCGAGCAACCGGTTGGCGTAGTCGAGCGAGAGCTCGAGGGAATCGGCGATGCAGTTACCGTGGCTCCGCGACATGGCTCTCTCCGGGAAAAGTGGAAGACGGACACGAGGGACGGGGACGCGATCGATCAGGGCAGGCTTCCGGCCGCGAACCGGCCGATCGCCTCGGGGAGGGCGACGCACTCCGCGGCGAACACCCGGGCGGCAAGCGACTCGGCGGTGTCGTCGGCGAGCACGGGGACCGTGCGCTGCACGAGGATCCGCCCATGGTCGTATTCGTCGTCGACGAGGTGGACCGTGCACCCCGACACGGTGCAGCCGCGCGCGAGGACGGCGCGGTGGACATGGAGGCCGTGGAAGCCCTTGCCGCCGAACGCGGGGAGGAGCGACGGATGGATGTTGATCGTGCGGTCGGCGAAGTCGCCCGGAACGGGAAGGAGGTGAAGCCAGCCGGCCATGACGACGAGCGTCGCCCCGGCATCACGGCAGGCGCCGAACACCGCCGCGCTCCAGGCACCGGCGTCGAGCCCGCCGCGCGGCATGACCCGCGTCTCCACGCCATGGCGGCGGGCGATCGCCTCGGCGGGGAGCCCCGCCCGGCTGGCGACGACGAGCACGACCCGCGCGGGCAGCGAGCCGGCAGCGGACCGCTCGAGGAGATTGGCCAGCGACCGGCCGGATCCGGACACGAGGACGGCCAGACGCGGCGGCTCCCCGGCGGTGCTCATGGCTCCGCTCCGGCCGGCAGCGGGTGCAGCGTGATCACCAGCGCGTGGCCGTCGACGTCGTGCTCCTCGCGGTGGGCACCGTCGAAGGGGCCGTCGACGGCGAGCGTCTCGGCGTCGATGGTGCTGCGGTGCGCGGCGAGGGCCGCGGCGAGCTCCGGCGACGGCGTCTCCAGACCGAGGACGATCCGCTGCGTGAACTCAAGATCGAGCGTCTTCCGCGCCGCCTGGACGAGGTGCACGACCTCGCGCACGAGCCCCTCGGCGACCAGCTCGGGCGACAGCTCCGTCGCCACGACGACGACGGCGCTGGCGCTCTCGGCGGCCGCCCACCCCTCGCGCGCCGTGGTCCGGATCACGAGGTCGTCGCGCTCCAGCTCGGCGCTGCCACCCCCGGCCAGCGGAACCGTCGCGCGCCCCGCGCGCTGGACCTCGGCGAGCAGCGCCGGGACGTCGGCGGCGGCCAACGCCGCCTTCACGCGCGGCAGGTCCTTTCCGAGACGCGGTCCGAGGCGCTTGAGGTCGGGGAGGACGGAGCGGGTGATGTAGCGATCGGGATCGCGGCAGACCTCGAACTGCTTGACGTTGAGCTCGTCGCGGACGAGGTCGGCGTGGGAGGAGAGCCAGGCGGCGTCGGTGGCGCGGTCGTCGGCGAGGATCACCTCGACCTTCGACAGCGGCTGGCGGACCTTGAGCCGGGCGCCGGCGCGGGCGGCCCGGCCGAGCGACGAGACGTCGCGGACCAGCGCCATCCGGCGGACGAGATCGCGGTCGACGAGCCGGCCGTCGGCGGCGGGGTAGTCGGTGAGGTGGACGCTGTCGGGGACCCGGTCGCCGAACGGGCCGACGGCGAGGTTCCGCCAGATCGCCTCGGTGAGGAAGGGCACGAACGGCGCCGCCAGCCGGGCCACCGTGAGGAGCGCTTCGTAGAGCGTCCAGTAGGCGTCGAGCTTGTCGGGATTCCCGTCGGCGGAGAGGTCGGCCCGGCCGGCCGACCAGAAGCGGTCGCGGCTGCGCCGCACGAACCAGTTGCTCAGGCCGTCGACCAGGGCCGAGATCCTCCCGGCGGCCGCGAAGTGGTCGAAGGCGTCCATCCGCTCGATGACGTGGGCGACGGTGTCGGCGAGCTCGGCGAGCATCCAGCGGTCGAGTTCGCAGCGCTCCCCGGCCGGGCGCCAGCCGCGGGCGCGGGAGAGGTCGTCGTGTTCGAGCCGACCGGGATCGTGGAGCAGGGCCGCAGGGTCGAAGCCGTCGATCCGGGCGTAGATCGCGAAGAACGACCAGACGTTCCAGAGGCGGAGGAGGAACTCGGGCACGCTCTCGCGGATCGCCTTCTCGCTGTAGCGGATCGTCGTCCAGGGGGGCTGGGCGGCGAGGAAGTACCAGCGCAGGGCATCGGCGCCGTAGGCGTCGAAGATCACCGCCGGTTCCTTGTAGTTCCGCTTGCTCTTGCTCATCTTCTGCCCGTCCTCGCCGAGCATCAGCCCGAGGACGATGCAGGTCCGGAACGGGTGCGGCCAGTCGGCCGGCGGGGCCGCGACGCCCGCGGGCAGCGTGGCCGGCCCGGAGCCGCCGAACAGGAGCGTGCTGATCGCCAGCTGGCTGTAGAACCAGCCGCGGGTCTGGTCGATCGCCTCGGAGATGAAGTCGGC
>JAGWVR010000034.1 GCA_018970785.1 Planctomycetota bacterium | reverse complement strand
TCGACTTCCCGGTCACCTGGTGATTGAGCTCCGTCAGCAGCCCGGTCGCCGCGTCGATCGCCAGCGCCGTGAGGCTGCCGGCGCGCTGGCCGTCGGCATCCTCGACCTCCGACACCGCGTACAGCACCGGCAGCGCCGGGTGGCGGGCGAGGAACGAGGGGTTCTTGAGGCGGGCGGCGGTGACGACCGGCGACAGCCGGCCGGTGGCGGGATCGAACCGGGCCACCGAGATCCCCTCCGCCTTCGGCGGGGCGCCGGTGTAGCTGCCGAACCAGACGAGCATCCCTGAGTCGTCGGCGCCGGAGGCGGCCGGGGCGGCGAGCACGGCGCCGAGAGCGCCGACGAGCACGGACACGACGGTGGCCCGTGCGAAGCGGGTGGACGACATCGGCTCAACACCTCATGCTGCCCGGGCAGGATTCCTACCGGCACCGCCACGATCCTACCGCATGACCGACGCCGGCCGCCGCGAGGCCCGCAACACCCTGGCCCTCGAGGTCTACCAGATCGTCGTCCGCGTCGGGTGGATCTTCAAGACCGAGACGATCATCATGCCCGCCGTGCTCGACGCGGTGGTCGACTCGGGGCTGCTGCGCGGCCTGCTGCCGGTGCTCAACCGCGGCGGGCAGAGCCTGCCGCCCCTGCTCGCCGCGGGCTTCATCGGTCGCCTGCCGGTGAAGAAGTGGGCGCTGGCCCGGACGAGCCTGGCGATGGCCGCCTGCTTCCTCCTCCTCGCCGCGGCGTGGCAGCCGCTGGCGGCGACGCGGCCGGACCTCCTGGCGGGGCTGTTCCTCGCCGTCTACGCACTGTTTTCCGCCACCAACGGCCTCAATCAGCTCGTCCTCGCGGCCCTCCAGGGGAAGCTGATCTCCCCCGGCAACCGCGGTCGGGCCCTGGTCGTCGGGGTCGCGCTGGGGAGCGTGGCGGCGATCCTGGCCGGGGCCGCCTGTCTCGGGCGGTGGCTCGAGGAGGCCGACGGGTTTCCCAAGATCTTCGCCGCCACCGGCGCCTTCTTCGCGCTGGCGGCGCTAGTGCCCCCGTGGCTCGACGAGCCGGCCGACGGGCCGCCGCGGCGACCGCCGCCGGGGCGCTGGCCGGCGGCAGTGCGCGGGTGGGTCGCCGAGCAGGCCGGGTTGCTGCGCCGCGACCCGGCCCTGGTGCGCTTGTCGCTCGTGGCGGCCTGCTTCGCCGCCGTGCTGATCCTCTTCCCCCACTACCAGGCCTTCGCCCGTGACAAGCTCGGCACGGCGATCGGCAGCCTGCTGACCTGGGTCTTGGTGCAGAACGCCGCCACCGGCGCAGCGAGTCTCGTCGCCGGTCCGTTCTCCGACCGGCGCGGCACCCGGCTGGTGCTGGTGTGGCTGGTGGCGCTGTCGTCGCTGACCCCGCTGGTCGTGATCGCGCTGGGGAGGCTCGAGCCGGGGGCGGCGGCGGGATGGTTCTGGGTGGTCTACGTGCCGTTGGGACTCAATCCGATCTCGCTCAAGATCTTCACCCACTACGCGCTGGAGCTGGCGCCGGAGCCGCGCGACCACGCCCGCTACGTGAGCCTCGTGGGCGTCGCGCTGGCGCTGCCGTTCGTGCTGTCGCCGCTGGTGGGGATGGCCGTCGACCGGGTCGGTTTCGGGCCCGTGTTCGCCGCCGGCTTCGCCGTGATCGGTGTCGGGGCCCTCCTCGCCCTGGGTCTGCCCGAGCCGCGGCACCGCCGCGGTGATCGCCAGGAGGGGGGTGCGCTGCCTCCGCTGACCGGCTGAAACGGTGGGCGGTGACCGGGTTTCCCTCGCGAAACCCTTGGTTGCCGCGGTTGGAGCCGCCCGCTATCATCCCCCGATGAAGGTGGGCTGGCGACGCCGGACCACCACGTCGCCCTTCCCCTCCCGTCGAGGCTCGAATCCATGAAGATGTTCTCCCGCATCGCTCCCGTCTTCGCGCTCGTCGCGGTCGCCGCGCTGTCGGCTGCCGCCGTCACGGCTGCTCCGAAGGAGCCGAAAGACGCCAAGTGCCCGGTGTCCGGCAAGGGTTGCAACCCCGAGAAGCACACCAGCTTCGCCGGCGGCAAGGTCTTCTTCTGCTGCGGCAACTGCCAGTCGGCCTTCACCGGCGACTCGGCCAAGTTCGCCGCCAAGGCCCACCAGCAGATGGTCTCGACCGGCCAGCTCGTCCAGAAGGGCTGCCCGTTCAGCGGTGGCGCCGTCAAGGCGGGCACCGAGGTCGCGATCGGCGACGCCACGGTCGGCTTCTGCTGCAACAACTGCAAGGGCAAGGTCGAGAAGGCCTCCGCCGACGAGCAGGTGACGATGGTGTTCGGCAACATCGAGAAGGGGTTCGCCCCGGTCGCGAAGTGAGCCGGCGCCCTGCTGGACGGGGCACCGGCCAACTGGCCTAGGGCCCCGCCGCTCGAACTGAAATACTCCGCGTGGGATCGACCCGGTCCCACGCGGAGTTTTTTCATGCGCGTCTTCGTCTCGGCGGGGGAGCCGTCGGGGGACCATCACGCCGCCTGCCTCGTCCGCGCGCTGCGCGAGCGCCATCCGGACGTCGAGTGCATCGGTCTCGGCGGGCCCGGCCTGGCCGCCGCCGGCGCGACGCTGCTGGCCGACATGACCGCCCTGGCGGTGATGTGGTTCGGCCGCGCGCTGCTCAACCTCCCGCGCTTCGTCGAGCTCGCCCGCCGCGCCGAGCGGAGCTTCATCGACCGGCGTCCCGACGTCGTCGTCGTCGTCGATTTCCCCGGCTTCCACTGGTGGCTGGCGTGGCGGGCCAAGCGGCACGGGATCCCCGTGGTCTTCTATTGCCCGCCGCAGATCTGGGCCTGGGGCAGCTGGCGGGTCGGGAAGCTCCGCCGCCTCGTCGACCACGTCTTGGCGGCGCTGCCGTTCGAACACGACTGGTTCACCGCCCACGGGGTCCGCTCGACGCTCGTCGGGCATCCGTTCTTCGACGCCCCGCCGCCGCGCCGCGCCCCCGACGGCGCGGTCCCGCTGCTGCTCCTCCTCCCCGGATCACGGCGCCAGGAGATCGACGCCAACCTCGGCAGCCTCCTCGAGGCGGCGCGGAAGGTGCGGGGCCGGATCGCCGCGGTGCGCGTCGTCGTCGGCGCCCTCCACGAACGCCACGCGGCGCTGATCGCCGCGCGCGCCGGAACCGACGTCGAGATCGTCGCCGGGCGATCGCGGGAGTTGATGACCGAGGCCGCGGCGGCGATCGCGGTCAGCGGCTCGGTGTCGCTGGAGCTGCTCTCGGCCCGGGTGCCGACCGTGATCGTCTACCGGATCAGCCGGCTGGCCTACGTCGTCCAGAGCTTCTTCCGCCACGCGCGCTGGATCACGCTGGTCAATCTCCTCGCGGTCGACGATCCGATCGGTCCGGTGCGGCCCGTCTGGCGGGCACCGGTCGGGGTGCCGGCGGCAGATCCGGCGGCGCTGTTTCCCGAGTATCTCGCGGTCGACGATCCGGCGCCGCGCGTCGCCGACCACGTCGTCGGCTGGCTCGCCGACCCGGCGGCGCGGCTCCGGACCGTCGAGCGGCTCGACGCCGTCGCCCGCGGCGTGGAGCGACCCGGTTCCGCCGCACGAGCCGCCGACGCGGTGCTGGCGATCGCGCGGGGGACCACCGCGGCGGTGCCGCCGCCTGCGCGCCGCTCCGGCCGGCGGGCGGCATAATGACGGCATGCAATTCGCCCAACCGCAGCCCACGCCCTACGACCTCCAGTTCTCCCTGGCCGGAATCCCCATCCGCGTGTCGGCCTGGTTCTGGCCGGTCACGGCGCTGTTCGGCTGGGGGCTGTGCCAGGCACTCACCGACGATCCGCGCCAGGCGCTGGGCCTGCTGGTGCTGTGGGAGATCGTCGTCCTGCTCTCGATCATCCTCCACGAGATGGGGCACGCGCTGGCCTTCCGGGCGTTCGGCCAACCGGCGGCCGTGGTGATCTACCATTTCGGCGGCCTGGCGATCCCGTACGGGGGTGGACACCGCGGCGCACGCAGCCCGCTGCAACGCCTTCTCGTCGCCGCCGCCGGACCCGCCGCCCAACTCGCCCTGGCCGCCGCGGTCGTCGCGGTGCTCCGGGCGCTCGGTCGGGCGGTGCCGTTTCCACTGGAGTGGCTCGGGGAGCGGCTCGGCCTGTTCGCCGGCGAGCGGCCCGGCTCACTGGTCGGCTTCGCGATCGTGATGTTCCTCCTCGAGGTCAACATCCTCTGGCCGCTGATCAACCTCGTGCCCGTGCCGCCACTCGACGGCGGCCAGATCGCCCGCGAGGGGCTCGCCGTGCTGGGGATCGCCGACGCCGCGCGGATCGCCGCCGGGATCGGGACGGTGGCCGGCGGGGCGATGGCCTGGTGGTGCTGGCAGGAAGGGCAGTGGTTCATGGCGATGCTGTTCGCGTCCCTGGCGATGTCGTGCTGGCAGTCGCTCCAGCAGGGAGGCCCACGGTGGCCGCGCCGGGTGTGACTCCGCCGGCCGGGCCGCGCTTGGTGCTGCTCGGGGCGAGCAATTTGTCGCGCGGTTTGCCGCGGCTGGTGGCTGAGGCCCGGGGGCGCGCCGGGACCGGCGTCGATTGTTTCGTCGCCGCAGGCCACGGCCGCTCCTACGGAGCCACCAGCCGCGTCGGCTGGCGCCGGCTGCCTTCGATCCTCGGCTGCGGGCTGTGGCGGGCGCTCGATCGCCTGCCCGCCGACGACCGCGCGCCGCTGGCGCTGGTCACCGACGTCGGCAACGACCTCCTCTACGGCTTCGCCCCGGACCAGGTGGCGGCGTGGGTGGCGACGGCCGTCGGCCGGCTGCAGGCGCTCGGCGGGCGCGTGGTCGTCACGCATCTGCCGATGGCGAGCATCGCCGGCATCGGGCCGCTGCGGTTTCGTGGGCTGAGGGCCTGCTACGTGCCGGGCTGCCGTCTCACGCTCCCGGAGGTGAAGGCGGCGGCGGCGGCGCTCGACGAGCGGCTGGCGGCACTGGCCCGCGAGGCGGGCGTCACGATCCTCGAGGCGCCGGGCGAATGGTACGGCCTCGATGCGATCCACGTCCGTCGCCGCCGGCTCGACGAACTGTGGCACAGGGTCCACGCCGCCTGGGGGATCGCGGAACCCGAGCGCCGGCGGCGGGCGACCGTCGGCGAGTGGATGCGGATCGGCAGTGCGGCTGCGGAGGTGCGCGTCCTCGCCGGACGGCTCAGGCTCCGCCCGCAACCCGCCTTGGTGTTCGCCGACGGAAGCCGGGTGTGGCTGTACTGAACAGAGCGCGGAACGAGCCATCCATGGCCTCGTTCCGCTTTCGCCGGGCGGTGGGAACGCCGAGGGTTCCCACCGGAAAGTTCGCGGAAGGAATGACGCGGTGACGGATCGATCCATTGACATGTTCCCAGGGATCCGCGAAGCCCCTCCGCCGTCGCCCTCGCATCGGCCCGTCACCCACTGGCTACGGGTCGATGCGAGGGCAGAGGCGCGAGGGGCGGCCCCCTCTGTCGAGCCCGAGCGGAGGCTTCGTGGACTTGCGAAGCGCCTCGAACGACCGGTCGCGGAGAGATGACGATGCAGCCCAAGGTGGTCGTCGTGATGGGGGTCAGCGGCGTCGGGAAGACGGCGGTCGGCAGGCTGCTCGCCGCGCAGCTCGGCGCTGCGTTCCACGACGCCGACGATTTCCATCCCCCTGCCAACGTCGAGCGCATGCGGGCCGGAGTTCCGCTCACCGACGACCACCGCGCGCCCTGGCTGGCCGCGCTGCGCACGCTGGTCGACGCCACGCTCGCCGGGCCCGACGGCGCGGGGATCGTGCTCGCCTGCTCGGCGCTGAAGCACGCCTACCGCGAGCGCCTCGGCGGCGGACTGCCCGGAGTCAGGCTCGTGCACCTCGACGGCGATCCGGAGCTGATCCGCCGCCGGATCGCCGCGCGCCGCGACCATTTCATGCCCGCCAGCCTTCTCGACAGCCAGTTGGCCACGCTCGAGCGGCCGGGCCCCGGCGAGCGGCCGATCGTCGTCGACGTCGCCGGGTCGCCGGAGGCGATCGTCGCCGCGATCCGGCTGGCGCTGCCGCGCTAAGCATCCGGTCGCCCGGTCACAACACCGGCAGCGACGGCAGCGGCGGACGGGCGGCGTGGGCCGCCGCGAGGTTGCCGACGAGCCGCTCGCAGATCGCCGTGAAGAACGGGCGGCTCGCGTCGTCGTCGTAGTTTGCCGCCGTGCGACCGGCATCGCCGTGCTCGCGGATCGCCATCTGCAGCGGCACCTCGCCGAGGAACGGGATGTCGAGATCGGCGGCCGTCCGTCGTGCACCGCCCGATCCGAAGATGTCGTAGCGCTTGCCGCAGCCCGGGCAGAGGAAGAAGCTCATGTTCTCCACCATCCCGAGGAGCGGAATCTGCACCTTGCGGAACATCGCGATCGCCTTGGTGGCATCGAGCAGGGCGACGTCCTGCGGTGTGCAGACGACGACCGCGCCGGTGAGCGGCAGGACCTGGGACAGCGACAGGGCGATGTCCCCGGTCCCCGGGGGCATGTCGATGACGAGGTAGTCGAGCGGCCCCCAGGCGGTGTCGCGGAGCATCTGGGCGATCGCCCCGTGGAGCATCGGCCCGCGCCACACCACCGCCTCGCCCGGCGGGACGAGGAACCCCATCGACATCACGGGCAGCGGATGGGGACCGACCTCGAGGTGAAGCGGCTGGATCCGGCCGCCGTCGATCTGTGGCCGTCCCGACAAGCCCACCAGATGCGGCACGCTGGGCCCGTAGACGTCGGCATCGAGGATGCCGACGCGGCTGCCGGCCCGCGCCAGCCCGATGGCGATCGAGACGGCGACCGTGCTCTTGCCCACGCCCCCCTTGCCCGAACCGACGGCGATCACGCTCTTCGCCTCGAGTCCTACCTGGCCGAGCTTGCCCGGAGCCCGCTCGTGGGTTTGGACGGTGACGACGACGGGCCCTGCCGACGGGAACGCCGTGCGGAGACGCTCCTCGAGACGCGCCCGGGTGGCCGGCCAGAGGAGGGCCGAGTGGGAGGTGAGGGCGATGGTCACGGCGATCCCGTCGGGACCGGCGGCGACGCTGCGGATCTGCCCCATCGGGCCGAGACCACGTCCGGTCTCCGGATCGGCGAATTCGGCCACCAGCGCCGTGACCGCGGCAGTGTCGGGAACCTTCATGGCAGCCTCGGTTCTGGGGCCGCCGCGGCGTCCACGGCCACCGTCGCGACCGCGGAAACCGGGGAGGAGAGCGTGGGTGCGCCCGCCGTCGACCGCGCTCCGAGCACGGCGCCTCCGGCACGCCGCGCCGCCCGGAACAATCCCTGTGGATGGATGGTGAACAGACCGACGAGCACCAGGCAGGCGATCATTCCCACCCCAGCGCCCACGCCGCCGTCGGACTGCACCCCGCGGTCGGTGCTGCGGAAATAGATGGCGGCGATGATCCGCAGGTAGTAGGCGGCGGCGATCGCCGCGTTGATCACAAGCGTGACGGCGAGGGCGACGAAGGCGAGGCGGCGTGGGCTCCAGCCGCCGGCGTCGACCTCGAGGGCGGAGGTGACCAGCGACAGCTTGCCCCAGAATCCGGGAAGCGGCGGGATCCCGGCGAGACTGAGGAGGCAGACGGCGATCGCGAAGGCGACGATCGGATTGGTCGCGGACAAGCCGTCGAGATCGGCGATGGTCGACGCCTCCTCTCGCGGTGGGCGCGGGACCGTGGCGCTCCACACCGGCCAGCGATGGCCGAGGTAGGTCAGCGCCGCGAAGACGCCGATCGTCGCCACCGCGTAGGTGGCGAGGTAGAAGAGGGTGGCGCCGCCGCCGCTGATCGCGCCCCCGGGAGCGGCACCGCCGGTGGCGGCCGACGAGCCGAGTGCCGCGGTCGCGGCGATGCCGACCAGCAGGTAACCGGCGTGGGCGATCGACGAGCAGGCCAGGAGGCGGCGCAGGTTGGTCTGCCCGAGGGCCATCACGTTGCCGATCGTCATGCTCACGGCGGCCAGCACCGCGGCCGCGGGCCACAGAAGGTCGAGCGTGGCGGTGGCTGCATACCCCACCGGTGCACCGGCGACCGGACCGATCGCGAGCCCTGCCAGGCGCAACAACACGATCACGCCGGCCACCTTCGGCAGCGTCGACAACAGCGCCGCGTTGCCCGGGCTCGTGCCCTGGTAGACGTCCGGGGCGTAGAAGTGGAGCGGGAAGGCGGCGAGCCGGAACGCCGCACCGGCGAGGATCAGACCTGCAGCCAGCGGCACGAGCGCAGCGCCGATGACCACCGTGCCGGGCTCGGCCGACCGCAGCCGGGCACCGATCGTCGCCATCTCGGTCGAGCCACCGATGCCGTACAGGCAGACGACGCCGTACAGGAACAGCGACGAGGCTACCAGCGAGAGGAAGAAATACTTGAGGCCCGCCTCCTGGCCGGCGGCATCGGTCCGCTTCAGTCCGAGCAGGATCGCCGTGGGGATCGAGACCAGTTCCAACCCGGTGAACAGCAACACCAGGTCATTGGCGACGGCGGCGAGCGACAACCCGGCGACCAGCAGGAGAAACACCCCCGCCTCCTCGGCGGTGGACTGGTAGGGCTGTGCCTCGCGCAGCACGGCGCGCCGGAATCCGTCTCCTGCCTGGACGAGGGCCACCAGCGCCCCGAGGAGGAGCACGAGCCAGCGGACGAACCCCGAGAAACCGTCGATCGTCAGCGGGCCCGAGACCCCGTCGGCCGGTGCCGCCACCGTCGCCACGAACAGGGCCGCGACGATGCCGCCGAGGGCCACGAGCCACCCCGCCCGGAGACCCGCGAACGCGCCTCCGAGAAACACCGCCAGAGCGGCGATCACGAGGATGATCTCCGGGGTCAACAGCGCGAAGGTCGTGGGGGAGGTGGCGGGGGTCATCGCTGGCCTGCGGTGGGGGCGGGCGGCGCCGTCCTGGGATCGGACATGGCGATCGGCTCGGCGGCGCGAGGATGCGGTCCGGCGGCGTGGGGCGGCGCTGGCGCGTCGAGGTGCATCCGCTCGGCGAACCGCTCCTCCGCCGCGGCGGTGACGCCACGCACCGCGGCCGAGGCCGGGCCGAGGAACGCCCCGGGGAACAAGCCGATCCACAGGGCAAACACGGCCAGCGGTGCGATCGCACCCCATTCGTGCCATTCGAGATCGGCGGCCGGTGCGGCGAACACGCCGTCGTGGCTCCGCCCGCCGTGGTCGGCGTGGGCCGCGTGCATCGCGCCTGTCGCCGCATGGCCGTGGGAGTCGGCCGCGCGCCGCTCCGTTCCGAAGAACACACGCTCGACCGCCCACAGCATGTACCAGGCGCCGAGGACGAGGCCGGCCACCGCCCCGGCGGCGAGGAGCAGATACGCCGGCCGCCATTCCGCGGCGACACCCTGCCAGGCCCGCTGGAACGACCCGGCGAGGATGAGGAACTCGCCCGCGAACCCGTTGAGGCCGGGCAGGCCGATGCTCGCGAACGTGAACAGGACGAACATCGTCGTCAGCCACGGCGCCCGGGCGGCGAGCCCGCCGAGGTTCGGGATCGACCGGGTGTGGAACCGTTCGTAGATCATCCCCACCAGTGCGAACAGCCCCGCGGCCGACAGCCCGTGGTTCACGAGCTGGAGATTCGCCCCCTCGACGGCGGTGGGTTCCAGCGCGAACAGACCCATCACGATGTAGCCCATGTGGCTCACCGACGAGTAGGCCACGAGCCGCTTGAGGTCGGTCTGCACGAGCGCCACCAGCGCCCCGTAGACGATCCCGACCGCGCCGAGGGCGAACAGCCACGGGGCCGCGACGGCACTGGCCTCGGGGAGCATCGGGAGCGAGAACCGCAGGAAGCCGTAGATCCCCAGCTTGAGCAGCACGCCGGCCAGGTCGACGCTGCCCCCCGTCGGCGCCTCGACGTGGGCCAGTGGCAGCCACGTGTGGAACGGGATGATCGGCACCTTGATGGCGAACCCCGCCAGCAGGGCGAGGAACACCAGCCACTGCAGCCAGCCCCCCGTGCCGTCCATCGGCAACGGGTGGGCCCGGACCCCGGCGGTCAGCGCCGCGATGTCGAACGTCAGCTGCCCGGTGTGCGAGGCATTCCAGACGACGATCGCCAGCAGGCCGACGAACGACAGCACGCTGCCGGCCAGCGTGTAGAGGAAGAACGTCACCGCCGCCCGGCGCCGCTCCTCGTGGCCCCAGATGCCGATCAGGAAGAACAGCGGCACGAGCGTGAACTCGAAGCAGACGTAGAACAGGATCACGTCGCGGGCCGCGAACACGCCGAGCATCGCCGCCTCGAGCAGCAGGAGCAGCGCGTAGAACGCCGCGACGTGCTCGCGGACCGAGTTCCAGCTGACGAGCACCGCGGTGACGGTCAGCAACGACGAGAGGGCGAACATCCACAGCGACAGGCCGTCGAGTCCCAGCGACAGCCGGACGTCGAACGGCCCGTCGGTGAACCAGGGGACGGTCGACACGGCGAACGCACCGCCCGAGCGGAGGGCCGGATCGGCGAGCCCGCGGAGGACGAGGATCGCCACCAGGCCGAGCGTCACCAGAGCGGTCACCAGGGCACTCTGCCGGACGGCGTGCGGGCCGCGCGAGGCCATGCCCCAGGCGACGACGGCGCCGACCAGCGGCGCGACGACCGTGAGGATCAGGAGCGTGGCGGTGGAGAAGCCGTTCATGCGTGCCTCAGAGCCACAGGTTCCAGGCCAGCGCCACGAGCATCCCGAGCACGCCGACGACACCGGCCACGGAGTAGCGCTGCAGCACACCCCCCTGGAATCGGCGGACGACGCCCCCGAGGGCGACGGGCACGTGGGCCACGGAGCGCACGAGCCCATCGATCACCACCCGGTCGACCGTCGCCGCCACGGCGGCGAGCCATTCCAGCGGGCGGACGACGGCCGCGTGCTCGATCTCGTCGAAATAGAAGCGGCGTGCGAACAGCGTCTGGAGCGGGCCGAGGAAGCGTTCCACGCTCGGGCCGTCGCTGCGCCGGCCATAGTGACCGATCGCCGCCAAGGCGATGCCGATCGCGGCTGCCAGCGTGCCCTGGATCGCCAGGTCCCAGTGGAACACCGGGGGCACGGCGGTGGCGGCGACATTCGCGGCGGCGAGCGACGGGGTCGCGGCCAGGAACCGTGCCAGTCCATGACCGATGAACAGCACCACGCCCGCCAGTGCCGACGCGACCGCGAGGATCACCAAGGGACGGGTCATCACCGGCGGCGACTCGTGGCTCGCTGCCGCGCCATGGCCGCCGGCTGGCTCGTGCCCGGTGGCGCCATGCCCGCCATGCCCCCCATGTGACGGACCATGGTCGTCGTGGCCATGCGGGCTGTGGCCATGCGCGCCGTGGCCATGTGCTTCGGGGGGAAGCCGCAGCGGACCGGTGAACGTCATGAAGACGGCGCGAAAGGTGTAGAAGGCGGTCAATCCGGCCGTGAACAGCGACATCCAAAACAGCGTCCTGTAGAGCCGGGGACCGGCGAGCCAGTCGAGAGGCCCGTCTGCCGCAGCGCCGCCGCTCGCGGAGACCGCCACGGCACGGTGGCTGGCGGCCGATCCCGAAGCGACCGGGATCAGCGGGGGGGCGGCGCGGCGGTCCCACGTGGCGACGCGGACCGCGGGCGGGGTGGCCGCCGCCGGGGACTCGTCGTGGTGGCCGCTGGCATGGGCGTCGGGCCAGCCGCGGGAGTGGAGGGCCGCGAGAATCTCGTCCTTGCTGAAGAAGCCGGCGAAGGGAAACACACCCGCCAGCGCCAGGGCGCCGACGAGGAACGTCGCCGCCGTCACCGGCATCACCGTCCGCAGCCCGCCGAACCGCCGCATGTCGATCACGCCCCCCATGGCGTGCATCACCGACCCGGCGCCGAGGAACAGCAGGGCCTTGAAGCAGGCGTGGGTGACGAGGTGGAAGATGCCCGCGGTGAACCCGCCGAGCGTGCCGGTGCCGAGGGCGGCGAACATGTAGCCCAGCTGGCTGATCGTCGAGTAGGCGAGCACGCGCTTGAGGTCGGTCTGGACGGTGCCGATCAGGCCGGCGACGAGCGCCGTCGTCGCCCCGACCAGCGCCACGACCGCCAATGCCCCCGGTGCGGCGACGAACAGCGGGGCGCAGCGTGTCACGAGGTACACGCCGGCGGTCACCATCGTGGCGGCGTGGATCAGCGCGCTGGCGGGCGTCGGCCCCTCCATCGCGTCGGGGAGCCAGACGTGCAGCGGCACCTGGGCGCTCTTGCCGCAGGCGGCGAGGAGCAGGAGCAGGCAGATCGCCGTGCCGATCGCCCCGCCGACGATCGCCGTCGGGTCGGCGAGCCGGGCCGCGCCCAGAATCCCCGGCACCAGCGTGCCGTCGGCCAGGCGGGTGTCGTGGAAATCGAGCGTGCCGTAGGTGAGCCAGAGGAGGAACACGGCGATGGCGAGGCCGAAGTCGCCGACGCGGTTGACGAGAAACGCCTTCTTCGCCGCCCGGGCCGCCTCGGGGCGCCGGTACCAGAATCCGATCAGCAGGTAGCTGCAGGCACCGACTGCCTCCCAGAAGACGTACACCAGGAGGAAGCTGCTCGAGGCGACGAGCATCGCCATCGAAAACACGAACATCGACACCAGTGCGAAGAACCGTGGCTGGTCGGGATCGTCGTGCATGTAGCCGATCGAATAGACCGCGACCAACAGGCCGATCGAGGTGATCACCACCAGCAGCGTCGCGGTCAACGGGTCGAGGCGCAGCGTCACGCCGAGCGACAGCGGCCGCGGCGCCGAGCCGTCGGCCGGCGTCAGCGCACCGTCGATCGTCGCCCAGCGCCACAGTTCGACCGTGTGTTCGACGGGCGCCGCCGTGCCGTGGCCGGTGCCCGACGCCCCGCCGGCGGTGAACAGCAGGAGCAGCGCCGCGATCGCCGCGGCGCCGATGCCGACCACCGCGGGAAGGTGGACGCGCGGACCGAGGCGCCGGCCGGCGAAGACGGTCACCAACCCCGCCAGGAGCGGGAGCAGTGGCACGAGGACGAGGAGCAGGGAACGCATGGAGATCGGGAGCCGGTGAGGGAGGAATCGGGATGGCCGGCACCAGGCCGGCCGACGGAACTCTGGCCGTCAGACGTGCTCCCGGGAGGGTTCGGCGCTGTCGTCGCGGGCCGGCTCGACGCCCGACGGGGTGAGCCGTGGCCAGACCGGAGCGACGGTGTCGGTCGCGGGCAATTCGCGGTCGATGCGGCGCGGCACCTCGGTGTCGCGCAGGCTCTGCCAGGCGGCCGAGTCGAGCCGACCGGTGCGGGCGAAGGCCTGGAGCACGAACACCAATGCGACGGCGGCCTCGCAGGCCGCCACGGTGAGGACGAAGACGACCAGGGCGTGGCCCCCGAAGTCGCCGTGGTACCGGCTCC
The DNA here is from genome assembly GCA_018970785.1 of Planctomycetota bacterium. GTDB lineage: Bacteria > Planctomycetota > Planctomycetia > Pirellulales > UBA1268 > F1-20-MAGs016. Next base: position 19,585 of record JAGWVR010000034.1, on the reverse strand, counting down.
AGGCGACGAGGCTCACCGAGATGCCCTGGAGCATCAGTTCGGCCGAGAGGAACATCACGATCAGGTTGCGGCGGGTGAGGATCCCGACCAACCCGAGGACGAACAGCACGGCACCGACGACCAGCGCGCCGTGGATCAGCGAGGGAAACGCCGCCGCCAGCATCACGCTGCCCCCCTTTCCGCCGACTCGGCCGCCTCGCCGCGCGAGACGACCGCGATCGCGCCGACCAGGGCCACGAGGAGGAGGAGGCCCGCCGCCTCGACGGCGACGAGATGCCGGCCGAACAGTTCCGCGCCCAGCCGGGCCACGGCATCGGCGTCCAGTGCCGCCGGGTCGGCGGGGCGGGCGGGAGCCGCCGCGGCGGCGACGGCATCGGCCCGCGACGGCACTTGGCAGCAGGCCGGGGGCTCTGCCGAGAGGCGGCCGATCGACACCGTGAGCAGGGCCAGGAGCACCCCCCCGGCGACGGCCGAGAGCAGAGGCTCGTTGGAAACGCGGTCGTAGGGAGCCAGGCCCGTGGGCTGCGCGAGCATGAGGACGAACAGGAACATCACGAGGATCGCGCCGGCGTAGACGACGATCGTGGCGACGCCGAGGAACTGCGCCCCGAGCACCAACAGCAGCCCCGCGACGCCGGTGAGGGCGAGGGCGAACCAGATCGCGGCGTAGACCGGGGACCGCGTCACCACCGTCGCGGTTCCGCCGACGAGCGCCACCGCGGCCACGATCTGGAACACCGCCTCCTCACCGAGCCCGCCGAGGCGGCGCCCGGCGAGCGCCAGACCGGCCAGCGCCGCGGCGCCGAGCGCCACCCCGAGCCGGCTGCTCCAGCGCTCGAGCCAACCGGCCCGCTGCACGGACGGCAGCAGGAGCCAGAGACCGGCGGCGAAGGCCGCGACCGATCCCAGCAGCAGCGGTGTCGCCCCGTCGGGAAGGGTCACGGCGCGTGTCCTCCGGTGGCGGAGGCGGTCGTGTGGCCGGCCGACTTCATCGGTTCGGCATCCTTGGTGATGTCGTAGACGCTGAGGAGCTTTTCCTTGTCGAAGATCATCTCTTCGCGGCTCCGCCCGGTCAGGTCGAGGAGGCTGGTCAGCTCGATCGCGTCGACCGGGCAGGCCTCTTCGCACATCCCGCAGAAAATGCAGCGCAGTTCGTCGATCTGGAAGCTCTCGGGATACTTCTCCCGGTCAGGCCAGGGGCTCTCGGCCGCGACGATGTCGATGCAGTGGGCCGGGCAGGCGGTGGCGCAGAGAAAGCAGGCGACGCACTGCACGCGCCCCTGCTCGTCCTTGTTGAGCCGGTGCACGCCGCGGTAGATGAGCGGGTTGCCCACCGTCGGTCGTTCGTCGGGGAAACTGACCGTGACCTTCGGGCTGACCATGTGCCGGGCGGTCGTCGCCAGTCCCTGGACGAACAGCGGCAGGTAGAGCCGCTCCGCCAGCCCCAGCGGCTTCTCCTCCAGCCACACGATCTGCGGATCGGTCGGCTTCATCTCGGGCTTGCCTCCAGGCGGTGGCCGCCGGCGACGTCGTCCAGCGGGTCGTGGTCGAGATCGTGCTCGGCGTCGAGCGGACCGTGGGTGAGGATCGGGGTGTTGTCGGTGCTGCTGGGGGTGAACACGCCGGCCACGATCCAGCCGACGAGGAACGTGGCCCACGGGAGGCCGACGGCCAGCCATCCGGCCGCCGACGAGCCGACATGCTCCACCAGCCACGGCCGCAACTCCTCGACCGCCGCCACCGTGACCAGGTTGGCCAGGCCGAGGGGGAGCATCACCTTCCAGGCGAGGTTCATCAGCTGGTCGAAGCGGAACCGCGGCCAGCTCCAGCGGACGAGCATGAAGAACACGATCACCCCGAGGATCTTCGCCGACAGAATGGCGAACCGCAGCAGCGCCCCCGCCCAGGTGACTTCGGTCCCGGCGCCGGTCACTCCCCACAGGTGCCAGCCGCCGAGGAACATGATCACGATCAGGAACGCGGCCGTGATCATGTGGAGAAACTCGGCGACGAGAAACAGCAGGAGCCGGATCCCCGAGTACTCGGTGTGGTAGCCACCGACGAGCTCCTGCTCCGCTTCGGGGAGGTCGAACGGCAGCCGCGCCGCTTCGGCGAAGCTGGCGACGAGGAACACGACGAACCCGAGCGGCTGGGCGAACGCGTACCACACGCCACTCGCGGCCTGTGCCTCCATGATCCGGTCGAGTCGCAGCGACCCCGCGGCCAGGACGACCCCGAGCAGGCCGAGGCCGAGCGGGATCTCGTAGGCCACCAACTGCGCACTCGAGCGGAGGCCGCCGAGGAAGCCGTATTTGTTGTTGCTGGCCCAGCCGCCGAGAAGCACCCCGTAGACGGCGATACTCGACAGGGCGAAGACCCACAGCACGCCGACATCGAGGCCGGGCGCCACCAGGAACGGCACCGGATCGGGCAGGCCGGCGATCCCCAAGGGCGGCAGGACGCTGCCGAAGGGGATCGCCGCGAAGATCGCCAGCGAGGCCGCGAGGATCAACAACGGTGCGGCGTTGTACAGGACGCGGTCGACGTGGGACGGCGTGAAATCCTCCTTGAGGATGATCTTCAAGCCGTCGGCGAGCGGCTGACCGAGCCCGAACAGGCGGATGTCGGTCAGCGGGATGCCGACCCGATTGGGCCCTTTGCGGTCCTGGACCCAGGCGGCGATCCAGCGCTCGAGGAGCACGAGGTAGGCCGCGGCCGTCATCAGACCGCCGACGAGCAGTCCGATCTTGACCAGCGCCGCGATCGTCGTCGCACTCGGGAGCAGGGCGTTCATGTGTGGGTCGCCGACTCCGTGGCGGCCAATTGGAGGATCCGCAGATCGAGGCCCGTGGCGGGAAGATCGTCGCCGAGAACCGCCAGAGCGGGGACCGCCGCGGCGATCTCCGCGCGGATGACGGCAGGATCGTACAACCCACGGCGCCCGAGCATGTTCCAGAGCAAGCGTCCCTCGGGCCAGACGCCGGCCGGAGGACGGATCGCCTGCTCGAAGCACTGCGCGCGGTGGCCGGCGTTGACCCATGTCCCGGCCCGCTCGGCGAACCCGACGGCCGGGAGCCGCCAGCGGACCGCGCCGCCACCGTCGAGTTCGGACAGCGGCGATGCGAACAGATCCTGGACGACCAGGCACGACACCCCGGCGAACGGTGCCGCGGCGGCGGCGTCGATCCACGGCGCCGGATAGGCCGCCGTGATCCAGACGGCTTTCGCGCGCCCCGAGCGGACGTGGTCGAGGAGGTCGTCCCACCGCGAGATCCCCGGACCGAAGTGGGCCAGCACCGCCTCGACGCCGCGCCGGTTGGGGCACTTCTCGGCGCGGATCGTGAAGCCGCCGGGATAGGTCTCGTCGGTACCGCTGTGTGGGACCGGTCCGAGGGCGAGCAGTGCAGACGGGTCGATCTCGCGGGCGACGGTGGCGAGCATCCAGGCCTCTTCGACCGTCAGCATCGGCGAGACCGCGACCGCCAAGCCACCGGCCGCGGCCAGATCGGCACGCAGCCGGGAGACGACATCGGGCCAGTCGACGGCCGACTCGCCGCCGGGGGCACGGCGCGTCACCTCGGCCACCCGCGCCGGGTCGTGGAGGTGGTGCCAGCCGTAGCGGCCGTCGTCGCACATCCACCAGCGGTTGACGTGGGGATTCTCCCGCGGCTTGAGCCGGTAGACGGTGTCCTGGTTGTGTTCGGTGACGATCGAGCAGCCGGTGGCACAGCCGCCGCAGACGTTGGCCTCGCGCTTCAGGAACCAGACACGCTGCTGGTAGAGGAAGTCCTTGTCGCCGAGAGCGCCCACCGGGCACAGATCGACGACGTTGCCGGCGAGTTTGTTGTCGAGCGGGAAGCCGGGGAAGGAGTCGATCTCCTCCTTGGCACCGCGGCTGGTGACCATCAGCTCCGCCGTGCCCGACACCTCCCGGGTGAAGCGGACGCAGCGCGTGCACATGATGCAGCGATCGACGAACAGCGTGACCGTCGGGCCGACGTCGCGGCGCCGGCTGTGGAACGGCTGGAGATCGGCGCGACGCTGCGGTTGGCCGTGCTGGAAGTGGTAGTCCTGGAGGAGGCACTCCCCGGCCTTGTCGCAGATCGGGCAATCGATCGGGTGGTCGATGAGCAGCGCTTCCTCGACCCGCGCCCGGCTCTCGCGCACCAGCGGGCTGTCGGTGACGATCACGGTGCCGTCCTTGGCCGGAGTCTGGCAGCCGGGGACGAGCTTGGGCACCATCGTGATCTTGCCCGTGGCGGCGTCACGCGAGCCGGTCTCGACGAGGCACATCCGGCAGCTGGCGACGACCGACAGCCCGGGGTGCCAGCAGTAGTGGGGAATCTCGGTGCCGGCCCGGCGCGCGGCCTCGATGCAGTTGAGGCGCTCGTGGGCCCCGATCTCGATCTCCCGTCCATCGACGATGACGGTCGGCATCAGTGGGCTCCCACGATCTGCAGGGCGGGAACGGGATCGGTGACCATCCAGCCCGAGGGATTGGTGCGTCGGATGTAGTCCTCGAACTCGCCGCGGAACTTCTTGATCGCGTTCTTCATCGGCCAGGCGGCGCCGTCGGCGAGCCCGCAGATCGTCGAGCCGGGCATCATCCCCATCGTGTTGCCCATCTCGAGGAGCAGATCGAGGTCGGCCAGCCTTCCCTTGCCGGCGCGGATCCGCTCGAGGATCCGCAGCGACCAGCTCGTGCCCTCGCGGCAGGGGGTGCACTGGCCGCACGACTCGTGGGCGAAGAACCGGGCCGAATTGTGGAGGACGTCGACGATGCTCGTCGCGTCGTCGATCACGACCACCGCCGCGGTCCCCAGCCCCAGGCACCCGACCTTGCCGGGCCCGGCGAAGTCGAGCGGCGTGTCGAGCTCCGCCTCCGTCATCAGCCCCATCGAGATCCCGCCGGGGATCACCGCCTTCGCCTTCCGCCCCTTCCAGACGCCGCCACCGTGATGGTCGATGAGTTGCCGGGCCGTGATCCCGAGCGGAGCCTCGTAGCAGCCGGGGCGTTCGACGTGGCCGGACAGGCAGTACAGCTTGGGGCCGTAGCTGCCCGGATCGCGGGGATTGGCCGGGTCGGCGGGGACGCCGATCGACCGGAACCACTCGACGCCGCGGCGGAAGATCTGCGCGACGCAGGCCATCGTCTCGATGTTGTTGACGACCGTGGGCTTGCGGAACAACCCTTCGATCGCCGGAAACGGTGGCTTGATCCGCGGCCAGGCGCGCTTGCCCTCGAGGCTCTCGATCAGGCCCGTCTCCTCGCCGCAGATGTAGGCCGCGGCACCGCGGTGGAGATGGACGTCGAGGGAGAAATCGCTGCCGAGGATCCGCCGGCCGAGGAGCCCGGCCGCGTAGGCCTCGTCGATCGCGCCCTGGAGCCGGTGCCAGCTGCGGGGGTATTCGTAGCGGAGGTAGATGTAGGCCGTGCTCGCACGGGTCGCGAACGCGGAGAGGACGATCCCCTCGAGGACCTGGTGCGGGTCGTCCTCCATGAGGATCCGGTTGTTGAACGTGCCGGGTTCGCTCTCGTCGGCGTTGACGCACAGGTAGATCGGGCCCGGATGGTCCTTGGGGAGGAACGTCCACTTGAGCCCGGTCGGGAATCCCGCGCCGCCGCGGCCGCGGAGCCCGGACGCCTTCACCGTCTCGATGACGTCGGCCGGCTTCTTGTCGCGGAGGACGTGTTCGAGCGGGGCGTAGCCACCACGGCTACGGTAGCTGGCCAAGCCATGGCCGTCGGGAATCCCGACCGCCTCGAGAAGGACCGGTTGGAATGGCTGCATGTCAGGTGGCCCTCGCCCGCGGTTTGACGAGCTCGGCCGCTGCCGTCTCGGGGGTCATGTTCCTGAGGAGATCGTCGTTGGCGAGCATGCACGGGGCGAAGTCGCAGGCGCCGAGGCACTCCGCCGGCTCGATCGTGAGCTCGCCGTCGACCGTCGTGCCGTAGGGCTCGATGCCGAATTTGCCGCACACGCCGGTGAGCAGTTCGTCGCCGCCGCGCAAGGCGCAGGAGATCGAGCGGCAGACGAAGACGCGCACCTTGCCGTGCGGCTTGTCCTGGTGGAAGAACTGGTAGAAGGTGAGCGTGTCCTGGACCTCGGCGGGGGCGAGGCCGAGGACGGCGGCGATCTCGACGACCGCCTCGAGGGGCACGTGGCGCAATTCGGCGTTGACGATGTGCAACGCCGGCAGCGTCAACGCGCGGCGGTCGGGGTAGCGGGGCGCGAGGGCCTCGATCCGGGCCACCATGTCGTCGGTGAGGACTTTCCGCTGGGGTACGGGCGGGGCGATCATCGGTGCGCTTCGGTGGGCCCGCGCGGCGGCGGGGCGGGGGTGGGGGTCAACGGTCGAGTTCGGCGGCGATGATGTTGAGACTGCCGAGGACGGCGACGACGTCGGACAGCGTGTGGCCGCGGATCAGGTACGGGAACAGCGCGAAATGCAGGACCGACGGCGGCCGGCACCGCGCCCGGTAGGCGCGGTCACTGCCGTCGCCCACGACGTAGAAGCCCAGTTCACCGTTCGGGGCCTCGATCGCCGCATACGACTCGGCACAGGGCACCTCGAATCCACGATTGCTCATCGCCAATTCGAAGTGCGAGATCGTCCCCTCGATCGTCGAGTAGACCTGCGCTTTCGCCGGCAGGGCGGTGCGCTGGTCGATGCCCACGTTGACCGGGCCGGCGGGGAGGTTTTCCAGCGCCTGTTCGACGATCCTCAGGCTCTCGCGCATCTCCTGCATCCGCACCAGGTAGCGGGCGTAGCAATCGCCGGCCGCGGCGCAGCAGACGCGGAAATCGTAATCGGCGTACGCGAGGTAGGGCTCGTCCTTGCGCAAATCGCGCGTCACGCCGCTCGCCCGGGCCACCGGCCCGGTGGCGCCGCGTGCGATCGCCTCCTCGCGCGACAGCACGCCGACTCCCTTGGTGCGTTCGACGAAGATCCGGTTGCGGGTGAGGAGCCGCTCCATGTCGTCGAGGGTCTTGGGGAAGGTCCGCAGGAACGAGCGGATCTTCTCGATCACCAGCGCGGTGAAGTCGTGCGAGACGCCACCGACGCGCGTGTAGCTGTTGGTGAACCGCGCCCCGCAGAGCGTCTCGAAAATGTCGTAGATCACCTCGCGCTGGTAGAAGCCGTAGAGAAAGAACGTGAACGCGCCGGTGTCGAGGCCGACGGCACCGTTGCACAGCAGGTGGTCGCTGATCCGCGCCAACTCGGCGATGATCGTGCGGATGACCTTGCACCGCGGCGTGAGCTCGATGCCGAGCAGCGTCTCGACGGCATGGTGCCAGGCGACGTTGTTGGCCATCGGCGAGATGTAGTTCATCCGGTCGGTGACCGTCACGTATTGGTTGAACGTGAGGTGCTCGCCGATCTTCTCGAAGCCGGAGTGCAGGTAGCCCATCTCGGGCATCGCGTCGACGACCCGCTCCCCCTCCAGCTGCAGCACGAGCCGCAGAGTCGTGTGGGTGGCGGGATGTTGGGGGCCGAAGTTGAGCGTCCAGAGGTATTCCTCGGAACGCTTCGTCGCTGCGGCGGCGCGGGGCTCGGCGATCGACATCTGGTTCACACGCTCGAATGGTGAGGGGACCGGGATCAGCCGTCGTCGCGGGTGAGGATCGGGAAATTGTGGCGCTCGCCGCGGCCCTGGAGCGGATAGTCCTTGCGCAGCGGATGGGCGGTGAACACCTCGGGGAGCAGGAGCCGGCGCAAGTCGGGATGGCCCTCGAACCGGATCCCGAACATGTCCCAGACCTCGCGCTCGAGCCAGTTCGCCGCCGGCCAGACCGGAGTGGCCGAGGCGACCGTCGGGGCCGGATCGTCGAGGAACACGCGCACCGTCAGCCGCCGGTTGTCGGCGGTCGCGGCGAGCAGATAGACCAGCCCGTAGCGGTGCTTCGCGCCGCGGTATTCGAGGTAGTCGACGCAGGTGACGTCGACGAGCAGGTCGTAGCCGTCGTCGCGGAGGAAGCGAAACGCTTCCCTCACGCGATCGGCGGGGAGGTCGACGCGCTCCTGGCCACGGAACGGAGGCTGCCGAGTGCCCCCGAACAGGTCTGCCACTCCGTCGCGCGCCGGTGTCGCGGCGGCGGCAGACGTGGCCCCGGCGGAATGCTCATCCATCGCTCGAATTCCTCCGCGGGGCGACACACGCGACCGGCTGCACGCCGACGCTGCACGGAGCCCGGTTCCGTCCGCTCCGCAGGTGGGTGGAAACGCGAGGGGCTCGGGATCGGTCGAAACGCGTCGGCATCATGCGTGGGGTGCCCCGGCTTCGGCCAGTCGCCGCTGGAGGATCGGATTCCGGGCCGCATCGGCTTCCAGCGGCCCCACTGCCTCGACGAGGGCCCGCTTGCGGAGTTGGCGTTCGGGGGTGTCGAACTCGCGCCCCGTGATCGTTCCCTCGCGTTGGATCTTGTCCTGGAGGTCGATGATCGCCTGGATGAGCTGCTCGGGGCGCGGTGGGCAGCCCGGCACGTACATGTCGACGGGGATGAACCGGTCGATCCCCTGGACGACCGCGTAGGTGTCGAACACGCCGCCGGTGCTCGCGCAGGCGCCCATCGAGATGCACCATTTGGGCTCGCTCATCTGCAGCCAGATCCGCTGCAGCACCGGCAGCATCTTCATCACCACGCGGCCGGCGACGATCATCAGATCGCATTGGCGCGGACTGAAGCGGAACACCTCGGCACCGAATCGCGCCAGGTCGTGCTTGCTGGCGCCGGTGGCCATCAGCTCGATGCCGCAGCACGCGGTGGCGAACGGCATCGGCCAGAGGCTGTTCTTCCGGCACCAGCTCGCCAATTCGTCGAGCCGGCTGACGACGACGTTCTCGGGCAGCTCTAACGCCATCGGAACACCCCCTTGCGCCAGTCGTAGGCGAAGCCGACGATCACCATCGCGATGAACGCCATGGCCGCGCCGAACACGAGACCACGCCCGCTCACGAGCCCGTCGCGGACGGCACCGTCGATCCCCGCCGACGACCGGCTCGCGACCGCCCACGGATAGAGGAACAACAACTCGACGTCGAAGACGAGAAAGGTGATCGCCACGAGATGGAAGCGCACGTCGAACCGCCGGCGCGTGTCGTGGACCGGATCCATGCCGCTCTCGTACGGCATCTGTTTGACGGCGCTTGTGCGCTTCGGTCCGACGAGGCCGGCCGCCCCGACCAGCCCGACGGCGACCGCCGCCGAGATCGCCACGAACAGCAGGACGGGCAGGATGGCATCCATGGGTCGAGTCGCCGTGACACGCGCAGGACAATGGACCGACGCGACAGCCGTACCGGTCGGCACGATGGGGCAGACCCCCGTGCGACCGAACGACGAGCCGAAAAATGAATCAATCGGCCGGGAAAACAGACTTCGTGAAAAACATCACGAAGTCGGACCGAAAAAAAAGCCACTATCCCCCCTGTTCCGGTCGTCCCGGTTCACCGAGGGGCCCACTGTTATACAGCGTCAACGAGTCCCCGGCGAGCGGAGCCGGGCGCCTGGAAGGGGACAGGATCCCCTCGTTGGAGGATTCTGGGCGGAGTCCTCGGCCGATCCCGGCCCGGGCCGCGGCGGTCACCGGCTCAAAATGCCCCGAGACCGAGCCCGCCCCACCCGAATCCGAAGCCGAACCCGAACACACCGGCGTTGCGGTTGACGTTGGAAAAGGGCAGCTTGCCGTCGTTGTTCGGACGCCGGTAGGGGGAGTACGCGGCCTGCGACGCGGCTTGGGCCTGGGCCGCCGCGATCGCCTGGGAGGTCGCCTGCCGATTGGCCTGGGCCCCGGCGACGCGTGCCTGACGGGTTTGGTCGAAGTCCTGCTGGCGCTGGCGGATCGAGTCGCGGCGCTGCTCGATGCGTTTGATCTCCTCGGCCAGTTGGCTGGCCGACATCGCCACGACGTCGGGCACGTTCCGCAGCGCCTGCTGCCGGCGGGCATCGCTCATCGCCGACAGGTACTGACCGACCCAGTCACGGGCGTCCTTCGCCTCGGGCGAATCCATCACCTTGAACTTCAGTTCGAGGTCGTCGAGCAGGGCGTCGAGCTCCTCGGCCGACATCGCCGCGACGCGCCGATTGAAGTCGGCCTTCATCTGGTTGACCTGCTGCGGCGTGTAGATCTGCTGCGCCGCGAGCCACTCGCCGAGCTCGAACACCGCGCGGCGCCACCGTGAACTCTGCAGCACGGCCGCCTTGCGCTCGAAGTCGTCGTCGGCGTCGACGGCTCGGGGCCGCTGGGCGTCGGCCGCCGCCGGCTGTTGGCCAGCGGCGATCGAACCGGTCGCCAAGGCAGCCACGAGCAGGCACGGCGCCAGCCGCGTGGCGACGTGGGGGAAAAACCGAACCGGAGGTGTGCCCGGGCCGGTGTCGACAGGGGATGTCATCGGTTGGACGCTCCGCACGGATGATTCCAGGGTGACCGATCCACCGGCCCGCAGCGGTGTCAACGGGTCGGTTTCCGCTTGACCATGATCGCGGTGACAGGGGCGGTGTTTTGCGTGGCGACGTCGGTGGACAACGACTGCCACGAGCAGCTGTCATCGCCGTCGAACCGGTAGACGTTGACGCTCGTGGTCAGCGCTCCGTCGGGGAGCACCGTCGAGGTCCTCGCGAACCAGGCGTCGTCTTCCCAGTTCCACACCCCCTCGCCGTGGCCACCGTCCTCGCCGAACGTCCAGGAGCGGATCTGCCGGGAGGCCGGATCCCAGCCGATGTACTGGGTGATGACGAGTGTCTCTCCGTCATTCCCTCCGGCGCGCAACTCCCTGATCAGGAACGCGCGGGCCGGGCTCCACCTGACGGTCACGTGAAGCCGGGGCCGCGGAGGGGCGTTGGCGTTGTTCGTGTCCCCGTCCGCGGCGACGGTGTCGAACACGTCCCAATCGCCGACCATCCAGTCCAGCCGGCTCATTTCCTCCAGTTCGTCGCCCCCCTCGAAGCGGTTCTCGCGCACGCCGGCCAGCTTCCAGCCATCGTCCTGCCGAACCCAGGTGGCCGTGAATCGACCGCGGCGAACCGGGCCGCCGGTCGTCGACGCGACCTCGACGGTGCCGTCTTCGATGGCGACCGAGGGGGCCACCAACCGGATCGTCACGTTGCTGACGCCGACCGCCAGCGCCCGGTCCGGTCCGTCGTTGGGCTTCACGTCCGCGACCGACTCCCGGCCGTTCCGGACGGTGCCGAATTCGTCGACGATGTCGCCGTCGGCTGTCCACAGCGCGGACAGCGCCGCGCCATCCCCCCGTTCCAGGGCGTCGAGGTACGACCGGCTGGCGGCTGTGATTTCAGCGATCGCGGCGTCGTTGCCGCGGGCCGTCGCCGCTGCGGGAGCGGGGCGGGGTGATTGGGACGACGCCACCCCCGCCGGCACCAGCACCGCGACGAGGCTGGCGATCACCACACCCCGCCGGCAGAGGAGCCGGCGTGGCAGGCGGTGGCACGACCGTGGGACGGCCGCGGATTCCCCCGAGCGTTTACGATTGACCATCGGCATCCCCCACAAGTGACCATCGCCCGAGTCACCGCCGCCCGCGATGGCAGGTGCACTGGGGCGATCGCCCCAGTAGTCGGCGGGGCGTCGCGGGGATGGGATGGCCGAGACCCGGACCATCATTCGAACGACGCCGATTCGACTCCCAATCGTACCACGCGGGACGGAGACAGACATGCTCGGCGCCGGGACATGGCCCCCGTTTCCAGGGGCAGGCGACGTGGCCGTCACGCTCGCCGACCTCGTCCGTCGGCCGAGCGTCAATCCGATGGGGCGCGACGTCTCGGGGCCGGAATACCTCGAACGGCGGGTCGGCGATTATCTGGTTCACCGGTTCACGGCGACGGGCCTGCCATGGGCGCGGCAGACCGTTCATCCGGGCCGTGACAACGTCGTCACCCGTCTCGACGCGACCCTCGCCGACGCTCCGTTGATCCTCTGGGACGCCCATCAAGACACCGTGCCCGCGGAGGGGATGACGATCGAGCCGTTTTCTCCGGCCGTTGTCGACGGGCGGCTGTACGGCCGCGGAGCATGCGACGTCAAAGGCGGCATGGCCGCGATGCTCGTCGCCATCGAGCGCCTCCGGACGGCATCGCGGCCGCGTCGGTTTGGGATCGTGTTCGTGGCGACCGTCAACGAGGAATTCGGGTTTTCCGGGGCCCGGGCGCTGGCGCGGGCCTGGACTCAACCGGAGCCGGGCGACCTTGCCGTCCGCGATCTGATCGGCCGTCGGCCGGCGGTCGCGATCGTCGCCGAACCGACAGGGCTCGCGATCGTCACCACCCACAAAGGTGCCGTCAGGTGGCGGATCGTGGTCCATGGTCGTTCGTGCCACAGTGCCTTTCCCGAACGGGGTGCCAACGCGATCTATCGGGCCGGGAAGGTGATTGGTGTCCTCGAACAACTCGCAGCCGATTTGGCGGGGCGATCCCCCGACCACCCATGCGGACCGCCGACACTCAACGTGGGCACGGTCCATGGCGGCATGGGCGTCAATCTGGTCCCCGATCGGGTGGTGCTCGAAATCGACCGCCGTCTCGTGCCAGGGGAAAACCCGGTGGCGGCGCGAACCGAGGTGATCGAGCGGATCGCGGAACGGTGCCCCTCGGAGTGGGTCGAGCACGACGCCCCGTTCCTGCAGAGCGGGGGGCTACCCGACCAGTCACAACTCCCCGTTTTGGCGGGTGAACGCCCGCGGGATCTCCTCGCGGCGGCTGTCGGGGCCATCGGGTGGGCCTGCCCGATCGCCGCGGCACGGTACGGAACCAATGCCAGCATCTACAGCGCGGCAGGGATACCGAGCGTCGTCTTCGGCCCCGGTTCGATCGACGAGGCGCACACGGCCGCGGAATCGATCGCTCTCCACGAGGTGGAAGCCGCAGCTGCTGCCCTGGTCGGCTTGGTTCTCGCCTGAAATCGGCATGGACCGCGGCATCTTCGTGCCGCTCCGCCCGGTGGGGTGAATCGCACCAGATCCAGCTGGGACTGGCTGGTCGGGAGCAAGCGCGCTCGGCGTGGGGCGATTCGCCGCATATGCGCTGGAGCGAATCGCCCCACGGGCAAGAAGCCCTAAAAAACGGCCACCCGGCAAACCCTCCGCAGGAAATCGCTTGTTTTCTGCGTGTTTAAGGGGTGGTCAGTGGATTTTGGCCCCTGGGACCGAAAGGTGGTGCCATTTGGCACGCTGGTTGCATTGATCGATTCCGGCTGGGCGTGGCGATGTCGCCTGTCAGCCACGGCGTTGTCCGGGCTGGGTTCCGGCAGCGTTGGAGAAGTTCGGCTGGGGCGGATCGCGTCGGTGGCATGGGGCACGTGAGGTGTCCAGCCCCGCGACGCCGTTCTCCAGGGTCGGGGCGGTGGCGCGGCGGCTTCGGGCAGGGTGGAGTTCACGCAGTAGGTCTGGCCGGTGGTGATGTGTCCGGGCGGGGCCGCGCGTTGGCTCCCCGGATGGGCGGTTTTCCCCCAAATTGGGCGGTGTTTCGTGAGGCGATCCCAAAACCTTCGAACATCACTGCGGGATCTTCCGCATCGCCGACCGTGGGCCGAGCGTGCGCCCGGAGAGCGGGGCTTCTGGACAGGGAAGCGAGGAAACGAAACGCCCGAGTCGACATCGCTCGCCGATGGTGCGAGGCGTAGGGCAACGGCGCGGCGCATGGTCGCGGCACGCGGTGTCGGGCAGCCGTTCCCTCGTCGTGACCCTCCATCCGTACCACGTCGCGTACGCCGGGCTCTCCGCACGACGGGCATCGTTCGATCGGGGAACCGATCGGCACGCCGAGCCGGCGAAGCCTCCCGTTTCGGTGGCGTCCGTGCAGCTGCCGCCGTCGCCGAGGCCCCTGCACGAAACGGCATCGTTTGCGAATCGTTCACGCGATCGGTCTGCACCTACGGGTCGAGGAGGAGCATGCGATGAGTGCCATTGCAGCGCGGGTGATCACCGGTGCATGGAGTCCGATGGAACGTCGGTCGAAGGTGGGGCGGCTCGTGTCCCAATTCGTGCCGAGCGTGGTGCCGATCGCGATCCTGCTGACGAGCGTCTCGATGGTCTGAGCCGTCCCTGAAGCGCGTGGATCGGATCCGCGGCCGTGACACCCATGCCGTCGGGCATGGCGGTCACGACGCGGCGACCGATGCAAGGCGTCAGAGTGGCAACGCTGTTCTTCCCGCACTGCGGCGACGAGGAACTGGGCACGGTGCGGGGCGATTGAGTGGAACAACTGGCCGAGAAGTGAACGGAAAGGAGATGCGTATGCCGGATCCACGTGGTGTGAATCGACGACCCGGGCTGATGACACGATGGCACACGGCGCTGACACGTGCGGATGTCGCATTGTGTGCGTTGCCGATCACGTTTTTCATGGCGGTTCTGTGGGTCGTGTGACTGATTGGATCGCAATCGTGACGGGCGACCGTCGGCTGGTCGGGGTTCCTCAACGGATGGTGTGCAGAAGGGACTGAACCGTGTTGCAGATCGATCGGCGATTCATAGGACGTGCGGTGGAGTTGGTAGTCGCGGGCGCGCCGTCGCGTGCCGACGCCGCTCGAGGGCCCGGCCAGGCCGAGACGTCGAGCGGAGGAGTTTCCTTCGACGGCAATTGGACGGTCGCCACTGACAGACGATTCGGTCGTCGTCAACCGCAGCGCGGCGGGGTAGAGCGGTTGTCGAGTTCGCTGGTCCTGACAGTCGCGGCATCGCTGATGGCGATCGCCTGCGTGGTGACGTTGGCGTGAGGGTGGCAGCACTGACCGGCGGGGGGTGGGGTTCGGGCCAACGTGCGGTGATGACGGAGTGTTCGGCAGGGAGTTGACGACGTCCCCAGGGCGTGGCCTTGGGCGTCGAAGGCGATTCGTAGTGACAGTTGCGTTTTGGGTTTTGGAGCGGGCCGGCGGGCAACCGGTCCTTTTTCAAAGGGTTTCTTCTATGACGGGCAGCGTTGAGGGTAAGTCGGTCGAGATTCGGCGAACGACGGGTCGGAGTGTCGCGGTGGTCGCGAGCCTTCCGGTGGCCCGTGGTCGCTTGGTGGCGAACGCCTCGGCGCTGTTCGCGATCTGGTTGTTGGCCGCGGCGTTTTCGGCGCCGTCGATGGCCGCGACCTACACCTGGACGAACACGAATGGGAACGGTCTGTGGTCCGATGGTGGCAACTGGCTCCCGAACTTCACCGGCACTCCCGTCGGACCGCTCGATTTGGTGTTCCCCGACGGCTCGGGCAACGGCATCAACGACTTGGCGACCGGCACCGTGATCAAGACGATGGATTTCACGTCCACGGCCGAGGTCCACGGCTTCACCAATTCCAGTCCCGGTGATCCCGCGGCCAACACGATGGACATCGGTTCCGGAGGCTTGATCACGTCGGCCTCGGCGAACGACCAATATGTTTACTTTCGGCTGAATCTCGTCAACGCTCTCGAGGCAAACGTCACTGGCGCCGGCAGGCTGCTGCTCGGAAACTTCAGTGGCTCGAGCGACCTGACGAAGACCGGCGCCGGGACTCTGAACCTGGCGGGAATCTATCCCGATGACGGATATGCGAGCTTTACTGGGAACGTGAACGTCCAGGCGGGGACTGTCTACCTCGGGCAGCCGACGAATGGCGTGCTCACGAACATGCCGAATTCCACGATCACGTCGGCGGCGGGGACGACGCTGTCGGGTGGGCTCGTGTTCGCCAAGAAGATCGTCGCCGGCGGTGTCGTGGAGACCGGTTACCTCGACACTGACAACACCGGACAGATGATCGGCGCCCTGTCGACCAGCGACCTTCAGTTGCTGTCGACCAGCACGACACTGTTCGACATCAATGCGGCCCAGACGTCTTCTCCGCCGAACCTGAGCAACACCGCGATCGTGTTGACCTCCACCTCCGGAGCGGCGACGCTCGACTACGGTGGGCAGGTGTCGGTCGAGTTCGCCAACAGCAACGTGTACTCGATCGGAACGACGTGGGATCTGTTCGCGGCTGGCACCGGTACGACCGTGGACCGTACCGGTGGGCTGGCCGGCTTTTCGACTGCCGGTGTCGGGCCCTACTCGGGGTTGACGTTCACCAAGATCGACCCCGGTACCGGTTCGGGTGATGCGATCTGGCAGTCCGGCTGGGCGGGCAGCACCGACACGAAACTGGTGTTCAACGAGTCCACTGGACAGCTGGTTGTCGTGCCGGAGCCCTCGACGATGGTCTTCGCCGGTATCGGCGTCATGATGAGCGGTTGGTCGCTGCTGTGTCGTCACCGCCGTGCCAAGGCTGGACGGCGGGCCGCTGCCACGATGCCCCTGGCAATCTGAGCCCCTCCGGCAGCCTCTCGGCTTCCCTCAGTCCCGTCTCGACCGACCGGCCGCTGTCTCTCCATTGCCCGGAGAGACGGCGGCCGGTTTCGTTTGGTGGACGAGGCTTCTCGCCGTCGAATCGGGCCAGGCTCCGTCGCCGACGGGCTCGCGTTCCCCTTCGATCCCTCAAAGCTCGCCTAGCCCCCGCCGAAAACCCCTCTCGAGAGGGTGTTTTCGTCGGGCTGGTGCGATTCGTTCCACCGGCCCTTCGACGCTGGACGTCATGGGGCGATTCGCACCAGGCGGGAATGGTGCGAACCACACCACCGCTCCTGGCCACCCGAAATCGACGGTCTCAAGCGTTGTTTTTCCCGGGAAAAACAACATCTGCCGAACAGGACCGGATTGGCACGCTGCGTGCACTCTGAAGGGCGGTCGTCGTCGGCGTCTCGTCCGACGGTGATCAAGCCGTGCCGGCCGACGTCGCTTGCGACGAGTTTGGCTGTCGCGGGTAGAGGGGCTGCGCGATTTCACCTATTTCCCCCAGGTTTTCCATGAGCCCGTCTCCAGGCCTTTCGCTCGCTCCCCGTGTGCTCTCTCGTCTCAGCCCACGTTTTCCGGTGTCGCTCCTGTGGGGCCTCGCCGCGATGACCGCGTTGGGTCAGACCGGACAGGCGTTTGCGCAGACCTACACCTGGACTGGTTCCGCCGGTAGCGGGAACTGGGGGACGGCTGCCAACTGGGTGACCACGAGCGGTTCGACCGTCGCGCCCCCGACGGCCGGTGCGGCGATCGTCTTGGCCGGGGGAGTGCAGACGACCGGATCAACGGGTGTCCGTACCGCATCGGCGTTGACATTCGCCGCGAATGCCGGGCCGTTCGTCATCCGTCCGCAGTCGTTCGGCAACACGCTCACGATCGCCGGCCCGGTCACCAACCTTTCCGGGACGGTGCAGACGTTCGAACTGCTGGTGTCGGTCAGCGGCACGAAGACCCTCGACACCGGTCCGAGCGCATCGGGGGTGACGGTCTTCTCGCAGAGCGTATCAGGCACCTCCTCTCCCCAACTTGACGTCGTCGGGAGTGGCCGTGCGGTTTTCAATGCCACCAACACGATTGGCAAGGTGACCGTGGCGTCGGGGGCGACGGTCACTGGAAACGGAAGAATACCGTCGGTGACCGTTCAATCCGGCGGGTCGATCACTCCGGGTGGTGCGAGCAGCACTTCGTACGGCACGCTCACGTTGGGCAGCGGCTCGACGAGCACGGCGAGTTTCGTCGTCAACGGTGGGACATCCGCCACCGTCGCTGTGGGTATCTCCGGGACGGCGAGAGGGACGACGTACGACTCATTCCTCTTGAACGGTAGCGGCAACCAATACGGTGGCGTGCTGTCGATCAGCTTCGACAACGCCACCGCATACGCCCCCGATACCGTCTTCAACCTCTTCCAACTACCGCACGCGATCCCATCCGGCAATTTCAACGACGTCCGCGTCACGGGAGGGACGTTCGACGGCGTGACGTTCAGCGGGCCGGTGAATGGCGAGTGGGTCAGTTCGGCAAATCAGACCGGTCAAACCTTGGTGTTCTCGCAACTGACGGGAAACCTCGTCGTCGTTCCGGAGCCGTCGACGGTGATGATCGCCCTCAGCGGTGTGGCACTCGTGGGC
This sequence comes from Planctomycetota bacterium, assembly GCA_018970785.1. Lineage (GTDB taxonomy): Bacteria > Planctomycetota > Planctomycetia > Pirellulales > UBA1268 > F1-20-MAGs016. Next base: position 1,636 of record JAGWVR010000034.1, on the reverse strand, counting down.
TTCGGTCGGTGGCGGAGGAGGTCAGCCCGGGAGGGGGATCAGGCTCGCGGGATCGAATGGATGATTCCCCTGCGATGAACCCGCGGCGGCTCTGCAGCAGCGTTCGCCGGCGATGCCCGATCGACCGGCCGACCGATCTGGGCAGGCCGCGGGTGTGGACGTGACGAATGGTGAGTGGTCTCGAAGGAGGGGGTTGCCCGTCGCGACCCTCCCGACCGGAACAAGCGGCGGTTCCGGTCGGATTGGTCGGGAGTCTGCCGCAGGGAAACAGGTTTTTGATTCAAGCGGAGCGGCCGGAATGCCGATCCGCCCAGTGCGGTGCGCTCGCCCCTCGATGGTCCGTCTGCCAGCGACTGGCTGGAGAGATCCCGGTGCAGCCATCGTGGCTGCCGACTGAGTGGGCCCCAGACTCCGCCAGTCCCCCAGCTTTGCATCCGACACCTTTGTGCTTAGGGTTCTCATGTTCTTCCAAAAAACCTTGGTTTCTTCGTTCGGTACGTGGGCCCGCGTCAGCCGGATGCTGCCGGGATCGGTTCTGTGGAGCATTGTCTCGCTGGCGGTCGCGTGGCAGGCGGGGCCGGCGTCGGCCCAATCCACCTACACCTGGACGGGTGGCGGTGCGAACGGCCTGTGGTCGAATGCGGCGAACTGGGTGACCAACGGCACCAACCCCCCCCCGACCACCGCTCAGCATTACGTCCTCGCCGGGACGACCCGGCTGACGGGCACGACAGGCAACCGGACGGGCGCGTCGTTGACGTTCGCTGCTGATGCGGGGCCGTTCGTGATCAACCCGTCCCAGACCGTGCCGCTGACATCGTTCACCTTGGCCGGTCCGATGGCCAACCTCTCGTCCAGTGTCCAGACAATCAACACCGGCGTTTCTCTCACCGGTACTGGCGGGCAGATCCTCGACACCGGGTCGAATGGGGTCGGCGTGACGGTGTTCAATCAGTTCGTCGGCGGACAGCGTCTTGACGTCATCGGCAGCGGCCGCGCGGTCTTCAACGCCACGAATACCAACACGCAGATGACGGTCGCGTCCGGAGCGACGATCAGCGGAACGGGGAGACTCAACTCCATCGACATCCGTTCCGGGGGCACGCTCACGCCCGGTGGCACGGCAGCGACGTCATACGGCACGATGACGCTCGGCAGCGGTAACACCAGCAACGGAAGTTTCATCGTCTCGGGAGGCACGGCCTCGACGATCGCGATGGGTATTTCCGGGACGTCGCGGGGCACGACCTACGATTCGCTCCTCGTCAACGGCACCGGTAACCAGTACGGCGGTGGTCGCCTCGCATTGAGTTTCGATAACTCGACGAAATATGACGTGGGCACGACGTTCGACTTGTTCCAGTTCCCTGCCGGCAGCCCGTCGGGAAACCTGGGTGCAATCCAGGTGAAGGGCGGCCCGTACGACGGCCTGGCCTTCAGCGGCCCGACCGACGGCGTGTGGGTGAGCTCGGCGAATGCGGATGGCCAGTACTTGGTGTTCTCGCAACTGACCGGCGACCTCGTCGTGGTTCCCGAGCCGTCGACGTTGGTCTTCGCCGGGATCGGAGCGGCGGTGTCGGGGTGGACCGTCTGGCGGCGCCGCCGGGATGGCAAAGGACGGTCGCCGATGGTGTCA
>JAGWVR010000123.1 GCA_018970785.1 Planctomycetota bacterium | reverse complement strand
TGCGATTACGACGCGATGGAGGCGGCGATCACGCCACGGACCCGGTTCGTGGTCAGTGAATCACCGACCAATCCACACCTCTCGGTGGTCGACATCCCGCGCTTCGCGGAACTCGGACGGCGCCGTGGCGTGCTGACGCTGATCGATGCCACGCTCGGGACGCCCTACAACGTCCGCCCTGTCGAGGCGGGTGTCGACTTCGTCCTTCACTCGGCGACCAAGTATCTCGGTGGCCACAACGACCTGCTCGCCGGCGTGGTCCTCGGCTCGAAGGCGCTGATCGATCCGGTGCGCTACCTCCGCGGGATCATGGGGGGAGTGAGTTCTCCCCACGTCGCCTATCTCCTCGAGCGCGGCCTGAAGACGTTCGCCGTGCGGATGGAACGGCACAACGCCAACGGCCTGGCGGTCGCCCGCTACCTCGAGCGCCATCCGCGCGTCGAGCGGGTCTTCTACCCGGGCCTGGAGAGCCATCCGTTCCATGCCGTGGCGCGCGACTCGATGCGCGGCTACGGCGGTCTGGTGACGTTCCTGCTCCGCGATGCCGACTGGCGGCAGACCGCGGCCGTCGTCGACCGGATGAAGATCGCCCGGATCGGACCGAGCCTCGGAGGTGTCGAGACGCTGATCGAGCAACCGTTGGTGATGAGCTACTGGAACTATTCACCCGCGGAGCGGGCCACGTTCCGGATACCCGACTCGATGATCCGGATGGCGTGCGGGATCGAGGACGCCGACGACCTGATCGCCGACCTCGAGCAGGCCTTGGCGCTGCCGGGGTGAAGGCGCCCCCGCCGGCCGGGTCGCCTGCGCCCCTTTTTCTCCGGCCAGCCACGCTCGACGTGGCCGATGCCGCCAACCGCCCAGTTTGCCGCTGCGCCGAGGCAACCCGGTGAAGCGGGGGCGGATTTGTGCATCGCGTCGGTTTTGACGGAAGTTCCGTCCCGGCGGGAGACGATACCGCTGTCGATTGCAGCGACGTTGCCGCGCAGCCGGGATCCGGCGCGCGGGCTGTCGGGAGACCTCCGGCCATGCGTTTTTCCCCCCGCCTCCGATTCGTGATCGCCCTGGCGCTGTCGGCCAGCGTCGGTGAACTGCGTGCCGAGGGCGATGCCGGCAGCGACGGCCTGCGCTGGACGCCCCACCGCCGGTCGCTGGCGGGCGGTTCGGCCGACGAGCAGCTTTCGTCTCGCGACCCGACGACCACCGTCAATGCCACCCGCCCGGCCGCGGCGACCGCTGCAGCGCCGAAGCCGGCACAGGCGCCGAGCGCCGCGGCGGCGAGTGTCGCCCTTCCGGCGGGAGTACCGGCGGTCGATCTGCGCCCACCGCGGGCCCCGGTCGCGGCCCGTCGGCCGGAGCAGCGGCGCGCACCGGCGGCGGCTGGTTTCGGAGAGACCTTCCGGCGGGCGATCGATCCGTCGAACCCGGCGGGGATCTTCGGGACCGGCTTCAACCGAGCCCCGCAGGGGGAGGTCGGCCGGCCACTGCTCGGCGACGAACGGCCGCAGGCCACCCAGCGCCGGGTGACCCCCGCGACCGGGATCGCTCCGGCCCCGCGCGGCGCCGCGCCGGCGGGGCGGCAGGTTCCGCCACAGGCCCGTGCCACCCGGCCGCAGCGTCTGGCCCTCAACGCCGACGGGATGCCGTCGGTGCTCTCGCAGCCGACGCCGGCAACGCCGGCTCCCGCCGCGCAGCCCCTTCCTGCACCCCGCGTGACCGCGGAGTCAGGCCCGCCGACGATCACCCAGTCGCCGACCCCCGCGCTCCCCGATGCTTTCCCGGGCAGCCCGGGCGAGATCATCCTCGAGGACCCCTCGGCCGGCATTCCCTACACCGAGGACGGCCGGATGGCTCCCGAGTTCTCCGACGGCGCCTACTTCGACGACGGCAGCGACGGGCCGATGTTCCCGGACGGTGCGATCCTCGATGACGGGACGATGATCGACGATGGCTCGGGGATGATCGGCCCCGGGTGGACCGGGGAGACGTTTCTCCACGTGCCGTCGCCGTACGACGACCCGTTCGCCTGCGAGGATGGCGAGCCGTGCGCCTGCCTGCCGTTCTACGAGCATGACGGCCGGATCTGCGCTTTCCTCCGCCGGTTCGGCAGGCCGTACTACGGCTGGCGCTGGTACCGCGACTTCTCCGCCAGTGCCGGCGTGACGTCGTTCCAGAACCCGATCGACCTCGGCCTGCTGGGCAACTACGGCTTCAACGAGTACGTCAACTGGGGCATGCCGTTCTGGAACGCGCTCGGCATCGGCTGGCAGGTGGGCGTGCGCGGGGTCCAGAGCGATTTCCAGTCGACCACCGTCCGCCTCGGTAACCAACCGCTGTCCAACGGCGCCCGCAATCAGGTGTTCGTCACGACGGGCTTCTACACGCGGGCCTTCGAAGGGCGCGGCTTCCAGGGAGGCGCCGTCTGGGACTACCTCCGTGACGATCTCTACGACGACGTCGACCTGTCACAGGTCCGTGGCGAGGTGAGCTACGTCTGGGGCTTCCACGAATTCGGCTTCTGGGGTGCCGCCAACACGATGGGGCGGAAGAACATCGGGCCGCTCGGCCTGGTCGACACCGACACGATCGACATCTATGCCGGCTTCTACCGTGTGCTGTTCGGCGATGCCAATGAACTGAAGGCCTGGGGTGGCGGCACGGGCCAGGGCGATTTCATCCTCGGCTCGCTGGTCCGGGCACCGATGAACCGCAGCCTGGCCCTCGAGGGGACGTTCACCTACCTGATCCCGCAGGCGTCGAAGACGATCCCGCTCAACAGCACCACGCTGCAGGGCTACTCCGGACAGGCGTGGAACGTCGCCGTCAACTTGGTCTGGTACCCGGCCTGCCGCGCCCGGCGCGGACTGTCGAGCCCCTACCGGCCCCTGTTCGAGGTCGCCGACAACGGCAGCATGATCCGGACCCTGGCACCGCTCCGCTGACGTCGGGCGGGCACCGCTCTCGTTGCACGCGGCACGGTCGGCGCGGTCGTCCTCGTGGGAGACCACGGAGAACGCCGAGAGGGCACTTGCGACCGCTCGGGCCGGCCGGATGAGGGGGCGACGCCGGGCGGCGTGTTTCTGGTATTCTCCTGGGGGTCGACGTCCCGGGAACTGGGAAATCGCGCCGCGGACCGCGGCTGGCCCCGAGGCCACACGCCGGTTTCCGACCGAACGGCGATCGCCGTCACGGCGGCGTCCGACTTCGCAGCGGCGGCGCGGTCGCCGACCGGACGTTTCCGCCCATTTCCGCACGATCAGGAACCCGCTCATGGCCGACCACGACGATCCCTGGGGCTCGCTCGCCGAATCGCTGGGGGCGGCGCCCGCTCCCGAATCGAAGGCCCCACCGCCGGCGGCCCCACCGCCGCGTCCAGCCCCGCCAAAACCGGCTGCTCCCCGCGCGGCGGCCCCGCCGACCGCGGGCGACTGGTCGGGCCTCGACGACGTCCTGGGGCTGCCCCCCGCGCCAGAACCCCCGCCGCGCGCCATCGCGCGACCGGCCGGAGCCGTCGAGGCGCCGCGCACCGAGCCCCGGCCGGAGCCACGGTCGCTCGAGCGCGACGAACCCCGCCGTGCTCCACGGCGGGAAGGTCGCGACGACGCCCACGAGCGCCGCCCGCGCCGCGGTCCGCCGCGGGCCGACGAACCTGACCGCCGACGCGACGACGACGCACCACGCCCGGTCGCCGAGCGCGACGACAACCGCGAGGCGTCTGAGCCGGCTGATGCGTTCCGCCCCGGCGGTTCCGACGAGCCGCGCCGCGACGACGAGCGTGGCGAAGGGGAAGGCCGGCGGCGCCGCCGCCGTGGGCGGCGCGGTGGCCGTGGGCGTCGGTCGGGTGACAGGGCCGAAGGGCCGTCGCGGGCCGAAGCTGTCGGCGGTGAACCGGGCGAAACCGGAGCGCGGTTCGATCATGACGCACACGACGATCACGAACGGCGCGGGGGGCGCGACGACGGCATCCGCCGCGGTGGCTGGGGGCCGGACGAGCAGGCCGGCGAAGCCCGCGGGCCAGGTGGCCGCGACCGCTCTGTGACGGGCGAATCCCGCCTCCTCGATGCCGATCGCGACGACTGGCGGGGAGGGCGCGATGACGAGCACGACGGGCATCACGAAGACGCCGCTGCGGCTCCTCCGGCGGCGCGCGGTGAATCGACCGGTGAAGACACCCGCGACGACGACGGCCCGCGCCGCCCGAGGAGGCGGCGGGGACGTCGTGGCGGCCGTGGCCGGTCGGGGCGTGAGCGCCCCGCCGACGGCGAAGGCGTGGCCCGCGAGACACGGCCTCCTGCCAGCGATGACGGCGGCGACGACGAACCGCTGCCCGCCGGCTACGGTGTCCGCCCGCGAGCCGCGGAACGGCCGGAGCCGGCCGGTGAACCACGGCCGGTGGAGAGCGGCGAGACGGGCGAGCGGCGCGGCCGACGCCGGCGCGGGCGACGCAGTGGCGAAGCGACCGGTGACTCCGGCCGCCCCGGTGAACGGACCGCGGCCCGGTCGGGGGACTCGACGACCGACGGCGCCGACGGCGGTCGACGCCGGGGAAGGCGTGGACGCCGGCGCCCGGGCGAAGTCCGCGGCGAGGGGGCGCGTTCGAGCGGCTTGCAGCGTTCTCGGCGCGACGACTTCGCTCCGGTCGCCGGAGGCCGCGACGAGGATGACGAGGGGCTCGAGTACCTCGGTATCGAAGACGGCGACGCCGCCCCGCGGCGGGCCACGCGGCAGGATGCCCACGACGAAGACGACGTCCTCACCGAGAGCGGCCTCGGGTCGGTCCTCGACGTTCCCAGCTGGGTCGAGGCGATCGGCATCGTGATCGCAGGCAACCTCGACGCCCGTAGCCGGTCACCGCGCGGCGACGACCACGATCGGGGCCGGTCGCGCGGTGGCCGCTGACCGCGGTCACTTCATCGAGATCGCACGGGCCAGCGGCCGCAGGATCTGGTTGACGACGCATTCGTCGACCACCTGGAGGCCGACGCGAAACAGCCGGTCGAGGGCCTCGCCGTAGCCGCCGCTGCCGTCGGGCTGGCGGGGATCGAGGCTGCCGTACTGCCGCGCGGTGACGTACACGCTCAGCTGCTCCTCCGAGAACTCGCCGGTCCGCACCTGGAAGGCGTTGGTCCGTGTCTCGGTGCTGACGCGCACCTGCACGCGGCAGTCCTCGTCGACGGCCACGGTCAGTGACGGCTCGTAATTGATCACCCGGCAGCCCGGCACCTCGGCGACACGATCGAGTGCCGGACCGACGCCGAGGGCCTCGGCGAGCAGCGCGTTGTGGTTGCCGCGGAAGGCGAAATCGAAGCCGAACAGCAGATCGAGCGCTTCGCAGTCGAGCGGGCTCACCGACAGCAGCGCCGGCGCGAGATCGAGGACCAGCCGGTGCTGATCGAGAGCCGACTCGAGGGAGGACGGGTTGACCTGCCCGGAACAGAGCCGCTTGGCCTCGACCGCGGCCCAGCGGTACCGCCCCTGATCCTTGTCTTCCTCGAGCACGAAATCGCGCTTGTCGCGGCAGTAGAACTTCCGCATCGTCGGATACTTCTTCTGCAGACACTCGAAGAAGTGGAGGACCGTCTCCCGCTGGCCGGGAAGTTCCATCTCCGTGGCCAGGTTCATGTTGACGTAGAAATCGTCCGCCAGCGACGCGTAGGGCGTCATGCGATGGATGCTCCTCGAACCGTGGACAGTTCCTTCGAGTATACGATCGAGGAAAATAATCGGCCAAAACCCGATCGGCCGCCGAGCACTGGCACGATCGCCGCCCGGGTGGCCATAATCTCTGGCCTGCCAGTCACCCCGCCCTCGACGCCGGCCCCATGCCCGCCCCGCTCCCTCCGACCGACAGGCCACGGCCTGCCCAGGCTGCCCCCGCCATCGCACCTGTCGATGCGCCGCTCTCGGCGGACAGGCTGTCGATCGAGCGCCGCGGCGACGCGATCGTGGTCCGCGTCCGCTCCGAGGGGTGCGGCTCCGACCGGCTTCCGGACGCCGTGTTTTCGTTCCGCTGCGGCGACCCGCAATACGCCCACTGGGCGAGCCGTCTCCCGGCCGATGAACCGGACGACCGCCCCCCGACTGCCGCCCGCGGCTGATCTCT
>JAGWVR010000122.1 GCA_018970785.1 Planctomycetota bacterium | reverse complement strand
CCGCGGGCGGGGAGGAGGATCTCGAGCGGCCCGGCGGCGCGGCCGAGGCGCGCGGCGATGAACCGGGCGGCGGCGACGTTTTCCTCGGGCGTGGTGCGCATCAGCGTCACCTGGGGGTTGTGGACGTGGAGGCGGCGGCCGCGGAACCGCTCGGGGACCGTGTCGATCGCGCCGAAGTTGACCATGTCGAGGGCCCCGGTGCCGACCACGGCGGGCAGCGCCCGGCGCTCGAGGGCCCCGAACCGGTCGGGACCGCAGGGGAAGACGCCGCCGACGAGATGGTCGGCGACCTCGGTGGTGGTCAGGTCGACGAGCGCGGCGAGGAGCCCGCCGTCGGCCAAGGCCTCCATCGCCCGGCCGCCGGTGCCGGTGGCGTGGAACACGAGGCAGTCGCAGCCCCGCGCCTCGAGCGCCTGACGGACGGCCGTCACGCACGGCGTCGTGACGCCGAACATCGTCATCCCGACGGCGAGGCCAGATTCGGCACGTGGCAGCGTGGCAGCGCCGTCGCGGACCATGCCGACGATCGCGGCCGCGGCGTTGGCGAGGATCGGGCGCGACACGGCGTTGAGCCCGGCGACGTCGACGACGCTCGGGAGGAGGACGAGGTCGCTGACGTCGACGTAGGGGGCCGTGTTGCCGGCGGCCACCGTGGAGACGATCAGCTTCGGGATCCCCACGGGCAGGCGCCGGAAGGCGGGGGCGAGGAGGACGGTGCCGCCGCTCCCCCCGAGGCCGATCACGCCGGCGACCCGACCGGCGTTCTGCTCCAGTCCCAGCCAGACCGCGACGGCCCGGGACATCTGCTCGACAGCTTGGCCCCTGTCGAGGCCGGAGAGGTCGGCGTCTTCGCCGGCAGCCGCGAGGGTGGCCAGGAGCGCCGTCCGGGGAACGTCGACCGCGACCGAGGGGGGGCGCTGCGTGCCGACGTCGACTGTGGTCACCGTCCCCCCGGCCGCGCGGATCCGCGCGGCGAGATACGCCAACTCCTCCCCCTTGGTGTCGCAGGTGGCGAAGGCGAGGATCGGGGGCATGGTGAATGACCGAAGGTGAAGCTTGCGCGCGGGAAAAGTCTACTTTTTCGACGCGGCGTTGAAGATCGTCTGCCCGACCGGACCGGTCAACGCGGGCCGGCCCGGAGATTCCCGTGTCCGGTTCGGGAACGCTTTTCCGCCTTTCAAATGAGCGGTGCCGACCTCCGTGGCGCACCGCACGGAGGCGATGATGCCGACAAACGATTCCCGTCCGAACGCCCCCCGCAACGTGATCGTGTGTTGCGACGGCACCAGCAACGAGGTCGCGACAGAATCGACCAACGTCCTCCGACTGTTCCGAACGCTGGCGGCCGACGATCGGCAGCGCTGCTGGTACGACCCCGGGGTCGGCGCGACTGGCGACACGACGAAGCTGCTGGCGACGACCCGATGGGCGGGCCGGATGTTCGACATGATGGTCGGTGCCGGGGTGCGCACCAATGCCTGCCAGGCCTACCGCTTCCTCTCCGAGACCTGGCGCCCCGGCGACCGCATCTGGCTGTTCGGGTTCAGCCGCGGCGCCTACACGATCCGCGCCGTCGCCGGCATGATCCAGTTGCTCGGGCTCACGCGCCCGGAACACTCGCGCCTCGACGACTTGGCGTGGACGATCTACTCCGGCGAGAAGAGCAGCGGCGGACGCTTCACCGGGGGCAAACGCTTCGCGGAGGCCTTTTCGTGGTCGGCCGCTGACGGCGGCACGCACGCGATCCACTTCCTCGGCGCGTGGGACACGGTGTCGACGTTCGGGATGTTCTGGAACCTCGAGACGCTGCCGCACACAGCCAACAACGACGCCATCGCCCACGTCCGCCACGCCGTGGCGATCGACGAGCGCCGCGCGCTGTTTCCGGCGAACCTGTTCCACCCCCGGTGCCTCGGGCAGCACGCGTCGTTCAAGGAGCGGTGGTTCGCCGGCACGCATGGCGACGTCGGCGGCGGCTGGCCGGAGCACGACTCGCAACTGGCGAAGATCACCTTCGAGTGGATGCTCGACGAAGCCACCGCCCTCGGCTGCCGGTTCGACGCCGACAAACGCCGGTATTTTCTCGGCCAGCCGAGCAAGTACGAATCGGCCCCTCGGGACTTCATGGGGAAACGGCGGGATACGGACGCTCCAACGCGGCGACCGGAGAAGAAGGTGCCGCCATCGGTGGCGAGCCCGATCCACGATCCATGCACCGCATCCTTCGCGTCGCGCGCCTGGTATCTCCTCGAGGCGCTGCCATACCGTACCTGGGACGGCAGGGGGATGCGGATGCGCTGGCGAATACCGCATCTGCACGCCCGCCGTCGGCTCCCCGACGACGCGATCCTCCACCCGAGCGTGCGCGACAAGCTCGCGGCCGACCCCGCCTACCGTCCAGCCAACCTGCCGCGACACCCGACGTTCGCCGACTGACCGCTATGTATCTCGAGGCCCTGACCAAGGAGCACACCGATGCCGACATACCAGATGATCGACGGGACGACGCGCGAGGGGAAGCGGACGATCGACGGCTGCCTGCGCCTGCGCAGGGCGCTCAAGGAAGCGATCCCGCCGCGGACGCTCGGCCGCACGCTGCTGATCGCTTCGTGGAACATCCGTCAGTTCGGCGGAGGCGGGCAGGCGGAACGCGACCACGAGGCGATGTTCTATCTCGCGCAGGTGATCGACAAATTCGACCTCGTCGCCATCCAGGAGGTGAAGAGCGACCTCCGCCAGCTCGACGAATTGGTCACCACGCTTGGTGGCTGGTGGCGGTATCTCGTTTCCGACGTGTGCACCGGTGACGGGGGGAACTCGGAGCGGATGGCATTCGTCTACGACAGCCGCAAGCTGTCGTTCGGCGGCCTGGCCGGCGAGTTCGAATCCCCGGGGTCGATGCGCGGCAGCGACAAGAAGAAGGCAAAGTTCAAGGGGGGGGATTCGACGTCGCGGTCGCCCTACTTCGCCGGATTCCGGGCCGGCTGGTTCAAGTTCACGATCTGCACGATGCATGCCTACTACGGCACCGCCAGCGCCGACATCGCGCAGCGCGCCCAGGACGCGCGGCTGACCGCCGAGCGGCTCCGCGACCGGATGAAGCAGAAGGATCGCTGGGCCCGCAACGCGATCCTACTCGGCGACTTCAACATCTTCGCCGACGACGACAAGACGGCGCGGAGCCTGGAACAGCAGGGGTTCGCGTCGCCGCACATGCTCCGGGGCAAGGCGACCAACGCCCAAGGGGACAAACCGTTCGACCGGCTGCTGTTCATCGCCCCCGACGTCTCGTTCCAGTTGAAGAATGCGAAGGCAGCCGTGTTCCCGGTCTTCGACCACGTCTACCGCGACGGTGATCATGCCGAGTATGGAAAGACAGCCAAGGCCTTCTCGCAGTGGCGGACCTACCGGATGTCGGATCACAACCCGGTGTGGTGCGAGATCGACATCGACTTCACCGAGCCGTACCTGGAGAGCCGCCGCGGCAAGAAGCCGGAAACTCCACGGACACGGTGACGAACACACGGGAGTCGGGGAATGGCGTCAGCGCCGTCGATCGACGCGTGCCGGCGCTCACCGCTGCTTGGGGAAGACCTCCAGCCGCGTCGCGCGAAGGCCGGCCGCCGCGGCCCTGTCGGCGAGTGCTTCCAGCGCGCCACGGCCGGTCGGGCCGAGGTCGACCGTCCACTCGTTGACGTACGTCTCGACGTGCTGCATCAGCACCCGATCGTCGTATTCCTGCGCGTGCCCGCGCATCGTCGGCAGCGCCGCGGCCGGGTCGGCAAGCGCCTGGCGCAGTGAATCGTGGATCACCGCCTGCACCGTGGCGATCGTCGCGGCGGGGAGGCGCCGGTCGGCGACGATTCCCCCGAGGGGGAGCGGGCTGGAGGTCTCGCGTTCCCAGCGGGAGCCGAGATCCTCGACGAGCGACAGCCCCTGGTCCTGCCACGTGAACCGCCCCTCGTGGATGCAGACGCCGAAGTCGGCGGTACCGGCGCGGAGCCGCGGCATGATCTCCGAGAACACCACCTGCTCGACGCGCGACGACCGCGGATGGAACAGGGAGAAGAGGAGCGTCGCGGTGGTGAGCGTGCCGGGGCAGAGGGTGAGCTGCGCCGGGCCGGAGGGCGCCGTCCCCGGCCGCGCCGCAAGCAGCAACGGCCCGACGCCGAACCCCAGCGCCGCTCCACTGGGGAGGACGACAAGCCGGTCGGCCGCGACCAGGGCGGCGGCGAAGCTCACCTTGCTGACGTCGAAGTCGCCGGCGAGGACCCGGCGGTTGAGGTGTTCGATGTCGTGGAGCTCGACGGCGAAGTCGAGGCCGCGCCAGTCGACCGTGCGCGACATCAGGCCGTGGAAGGCGAACGTGTCGTTGGGGCAGGTCGAGATCGCGAGGCGGATCGGATGGCTCATCGGTCGATCGTGAGGAGGCTGTTGACCAGCGCGGCAGCCGATTCGAGGGCGGCACGCGACTGCCAGCGGGCATGATCGCGGTCGCCGGCGTCGTTGGCGATGCCCCGGACGATCGTGCACGGGACGGCGGCGAGCGCGCAGGCCAGCGCGACCGCGAACCCCTCCATGTCCTCGGCTGTGGCGGTGGGATGGGCCGAGCGACGGAGAGCCGCTTCCGCGCCCGTCGCCGAACCTGCAGCGACGGTGAGGAGCAGGCCACCCGCGGGGGCGCCGGTGAGCTCGACGGGGGCCAGCGTGATCGCGTCGCCGATCGGCGCGGATGGCGGCGACCCCGGTTCACCGGGCCACTGCGGCCAGCCGAGCCGCGCCGCTGGCAGGTGCGCCGCTCCCGCCCCGACCCCGATACCGTCGCAGGCAACCTCGGTGAACAGCGCGGCACCGCCGAGCGGGAGCGTGTCGGAAAACCGGCCGGCGATGCCGACCAGGACCACGCGGCGCGGGCGCACTGCGGCGACGAGCATCGCCGCGCGGGCCGCGGCGGCGACGACCCCGAATCCGCACAGCGCGATCTGATCGGTCGGGGCGACGCGCAGCAGAGGCTCGACGACGCGACGCTCGGAATCGGTGGGAACGAGGATCAGGTGATGGCTCATGGGGCCGACTGCAGGGGATGCTGCAGCCTACCGCACCGCGCGGCGTCGTGCGGCACCGGACACCGAAGCGCTCAGGCCCGAACCGCGGACGCCGAACGGGTCGCGGATGAACTCGGCGCGGAGCGACGCCGCCATCGGTCGGCCCCGGTCCCTCCAGTGGATCGGATCCGCTGGGAAGGTGCCCGACGATCGTACGCGCCGGCTCGCCGGGCGCCGACGTGACGACGGCTGCGGACGAACCTGTGATAGATTCCCGCCGGCGCACTCCGGCCGCGACGTCGTCGGTCGCGTGACCCGGGCGCCGAACGGAGCGTTCCCCGATGAAGATCTTTCGCTGCCCGCCTGCTGCGGTCCGGTGCGTCGCGGTGGTGGTAGCGCTCGCCGCCGGCGTCGGGGCCGTGGCGAGCGACCCGCCACCGGTGCGACGCGAGTTCCGCGCCGCCTGGATCGCCACCGTGGCCAACATCGACTGGCCGTCGCGCCCGGGGCTCCCCGCCGACGTCCAGCGCGGGGAATTGGTCCGCCTGCTCGACCGGGCGGTCGCCACGGGACTCAACGCCGTCATCCTCCAGATCCGGCCCTGCGCCGACGCCCTCTACCCGTCGCCGCTCGAGCCCTGGTCGCCGTACCTCACCGGGGCGATGGGACGGCCGCCGGAGCCGGTCTACGACCCCCTCGCCTTCGCGATCACCGAGGCCCACGCACGTGGCCTCGAGCTGCACGTCTGGTTCAATCCCTACCGCGTCGAACACGCCGAGCCGATCGGGCCCGCGTCCTCGGCGCACGCCAGCGTGGCGATGCCCGAGGTCGTGCGCCGCTACGGCAAGTTCCTCTGGTTCGACCCCGGCGAGCCGGCCGCGGCCGACCGGTTCCTGGCCGTCGTCCGCGACGTCGTCGATCGCTACGACATCGACGGCGTCCACATCGATGACTACTTCTACCCGTACCCGGTGGCGGAGCAGGGGCGTGAGCTCCCGTTTCCCGACGACGACAGCCATGCGCGTGCGCTGGCGGCGGGAGCTCCCGCCGACCGCTCCGAATGGCGCCGCGACAACGTCGATCGGCTGGTCGAGCGGCTGTGGCGTGAGGTGAAGGCGGCCAAGCCCCATGTCCTCGTGGGGATCAGCC
>JAGWVR010000121.1 GCA_018970785.1 Planctomycetota bacterium | reverse complement strand
CAATCCCGCGCCGGCGTTCCCCGCGCCGATCCCCGCCAACCAGTCGCCGCGCAGCGTGCTCTTCATCCTCCTTCCCTACTACGAGCAGGAGACGCTCCGCAACGCCTTCAACCCCGCCCAGGACTGGCGCCAGGGGCCGCCGTCGCCCAACCGGACCGCGATCGCGATCCCGGTGAAGACGTTCCTCTGCCCGTCGACCGGCAATCCCGACCGGACGCGGTCGGTCTCGAGCACGACGTTCGGCACGATCGTCGGCGCGGTGAGTGACTATTTCACGATCAACCGGATCCGCGCCGAGGTCGCCAGCACGCTCAATCCGAGCCCCGGCTCCGGCTGGTGCGCCGCGCTGCGGCCGAATGTCCTCACGCCGATCGCGCAGATCACCGACGGCACGACCCGGACGCTGCTGTTCGTCGAGTCGGCCGGCAACCCCCAGCTGTTCAACATGGGGCGGAAGGGGTCGCTCGTGCCGACGGCGACGACCTACACGACGACGCAGGGCGCGGGGATCTGGGCCGACCACCGCACGCCGATCACGTTTGACGGCTGCGATCCAACGACGGGCGGTGCCTATGCGACGAGCAACTCCGCCGTCCCCCCGGCGGTCGGTGCCGCCGTCGCCACGCGCACCCAGGCGGTCAACTGCACCAACGACGAGGAGGTCTATGCCTTCCATCCCGGAGGTGCCAATCTCGTCCGCTGCGACGGCTCGGTCGGATTCGTGACCGACGCGATCGCGATCCCGGTGTTCACCGCGCTGATCACGCGGCAGAATGCCGAGGCTGTCTCGGACGAATAGCCGACGACAGGGCGGCGGTGGCGAGGCCGAGGTGAAGACGTTTTCCGGCGCCGGATCGATCAAGGCCCTGGCGCGCGAGTGCGACGCGGCCGGCGGGAGGAACCTGCTGCTCGTCACCGACCCCGGCGTGGTCCGGGCGGGGATCGTCGAGCGCGTGCGCGCCATGGTGGGCGGCCACGTCGCCGCCGTCTTCGACGCCGTGCCGCAGGACTCCGGCCTCGGGGTGGTCGCCGCCGCGGCCGCGGCCGGCCGCAGCGCCGGTGCCGACGCGGTCCTGAGCGTCGGCGGTGGGAGCGTGATCGACACCGGCAAGGGCGTATCGCTGATGCTCGGCCTCGATCTCCCGGCGACGGCCCTGCCCGGCATCAACCACCTCCGCGGTCGGCCGGCGTTTCACGCCGTCGTGCCCACCACGGCCGGCACCGGGAGCGAGGCGACCGACGTCGCGGTGCTCCGCGATGAACGGACGACGGCGAAGGTCTTCGTCGTCGATCGGCTCGTCGTCCCCGACGTCGCGGTCCTCGATCCGGAGATGACGCTGTCGCTCCCGCCGGCGCTGACCGCCAGCACGGCGTTCGATGCCCTCGCGCATGCCATCGAGGCGTTCACGAGCCGGCTGGCCAATCCCGCGACCGACCTCCACGCCCTCGAGGCGATCCGGCTGATCGCCGCCTGCCTGCCGCGGGCCCTCGCCGATGGCGGCGACCGCGCCGCCCGCGAAGGGCTCCTCGTCGCCGCCCACCTGGCGGGCCATGCGATCGCCGGGGCCCGCGTCGGCCTCGTCCATGCCATGAGCCATGCCCTCACCGCGCGCTACGGCACGCCGCACGGCAGCGCCAACGCCGTCCTCCTCCCCCACGTGGCGCGGTGGAACGGCGCCGTGCCGGCGACCCACGCGCGCTTCGCGCGGATCGCCGTGGCGCTCGCACCCGGCGGAGGTGCCGAACCACCGGCGGGCATCGACGCCGCGGCGGAGGTGGCGGAGCGCGTCGCGGCCCTCCTGGCGGCGACCGGCCAGCCGACCACGCTGGCGGGGCTGGGCGTGCCGGCTGGCGCGCCGGAGGAGTGCGCGGCGGGGGCGCTGGCCGATGTCTCGCTGCTCACCAATCCGCGCCGTCCCGACGGCCCCGGCGACATCGAGGCCCTGTACCGCGTGGCGTGGCGGTAGGCCGAACGCCGCCGGCCGCGCCGGCCGTCACCGCGGGCCGAGGCTCGCCCGCACGTCGTCCCAGTCGATCGCGAGGGGCACTCGGTCGGCTTTCGGCAGTGCCGCCGCCAGCCGCCGCGCTTCCTCGATCCGGCGGCCGGTGTCGGGGTGGGTGGCGAGCAATTCCGGCAGTCCGTCGGGAGCCATGCGGCGGAGGCGCTCGAAGAAGCTCGTCATCGACTCCGGCGGCAGGCCGGCCCGGTGCAGCAGCGCGATCCCCTCGCGGTCGGCCTCCGACTCCTGATCGCGGCCGTAGGAGAGCTGCACCAATTCGCCGGCGCGCCCCGCGAGCCGGCCGAGGTTGCCCCCGCCGGTCGCCGCGCCGATCACCGCGGCGCTGCCGAACTGCTGCACGAGCCGCTTGATGGCGTGGCGGCGGAGGACATGCTGGATCTCGTGGGCGAGCACGCCGGCGACTTCCTCGGCGCTCCCCGCCTCGCGGAGCAGGCCGGTGAAGACCACGATCTGGCCGCCGGGCAGGGCCAGCGCGTTGACCTGCGGGTCGTCGACGACGTGCACCGTGAACGTCGTCCCGCGCGTGTCGGCGGCCGCGGCGAGCCGGGCGACGATCCCCTCGACGGCGGCGACCGCGGGGCCGGCCGGGACGGTCTCTTTGTCGGCGAGAAACGCCGTCGCCAGCGCGCTGCCCAGCTGCCGTTCGGTCTCGACGGGCATCAGCTCGGCGGCGACTTCCGGAGCCAGGTTGGTCACCGCCCACCAGCCCCCGGCGAGGGCGAGCGCGGCGGCGACCGCGAACAGGCCGAGCGACCGCCAATGGCGCCGGGCGAGTGCGTGGCGGCCGGCGGCGAGGCCCGTGATCGTCGAGCGGTCCGGTTCGCCGACGCGCTCGGCCAGCGCGGCGAGCAGCGCCGGGTCGCGGGCCACGAGGGCCGTCACGGGCCCGGACGGGCTCCCCTGGCGCGGCGTGACCAACAGCCATGCCCGTTCGTCGCCGGTCGGCTCGTAGCCGAGGGCATCGTAGCGCCACGTCGCCACCGGGCCGTCGCTACCGTGGATCACGAGGGTGGCGTCGCGGAGCGAGACGGTGCACGGGCAGGAGCCCGGCAGGTCGTCGCGGAAGCAGACCGCCGGGAAGGCTTCGGCCATGGACGGCTATCGTTTGAGGGTGAGGTAACCGCTCAGCCAGCCGGCGAAGGCGGCGGGGCTGCGCGTCTGCACGTAGATCGCCCCGGGGCCCTTGAACCGGCAGACGAATCCTTCGCCGGAGGTGAAGCTCGAGATCCAGCCGGCGGCGGCCTTGCGGATCTCGTAGCTCGTCGTCGCCTCCCAGGCGACGAGGTGGTGGTTGTCGACGATGTATTCCTCACCGGGCTTGAGGTCGAACCGCATCAGGGCGCCGAACGTGTTGATGATAAGTTGCCCGGCCCCGCCGACGCGCGTCACGAAGAACCCCTCGCCGCTGAACAGCCCCTTGGTGAGGTTCTGCGTCTTCGTCGACAGCTCCACTTCGTGCTCGGCGGCGAGGAACGAGCCCTTCTGGAGGAAGTATTCGGTGCCGCCGAGGTCGAGGATCTGGATCCCTCCCATCATCGCCGGCGCGAGGAGCGCCTCGCCGCCGCCGCTGCCGGCGGTGAGCGTGAGGTAGAAGAACGTCTCGCCGCGGAGCAGCGACCGTGACAGGGCACCGACGACGCCCCCCTTCATCGAGCTCTCGATGGTGATCCCGGGGGTCATCGACATCATCGCGCCGGAGTCGGCGTAGATCGACTGCCCGGCGGGCAGCGTCGCCCTGACGATCGGCGCGTCCCCTTCGTCGATGATCTCGAACTGCACGCGGCTCATCTCACCCTCCCAGCGTCGGTGGATCCGGGGCCCCGAGCGTCGGCCCGCGCAGCCGGAGCCACACCCCTCGGATGAGTGTGCGGTCGGCCCGGGCGGCCGTCAATCGCGGGCGGGGCGGCGTGATCGGCGCCTGCTCACCGGGGATGGGAATACCCGTCGAGCGCCGCGCCAGTGAAACGCACGCCGTAGCCCGGCGCCTCCGGCGGCATGTAGCACCCGTCCTTCATCACCACCGGGTCGTGGACGTGTTCGTGGAGGTGGTCGGAGTATTCGGCGACGCGCCCCTCGACGCTGCCCGACACACAGACATAGTCGATCATGCTCAGGTGCTGCACGTATTCGCACAGCCCCACCCCGCCGGCGTGCGGGCACACGGGCACGCCGAACCGCGCCGCCAGCAGCAGCACGGCCATGACCTCGTTGACGCCCCCCAGGCGGCAGCTGTCGAGCTGGCAGACCTGCATCGCCCCGGCCTCCATGAACTGCTTGAACATGATCCGGTTGTGGCACATCTCCCCGGTGGCGACGCGCAACGGCGCGATCGCGCGGGCGATCGCCCGGTGGCCGAGGATGTCGTCGGGGTGGGTCGGCTCCTCGACGAACCAGGGCTCGAACCGGGCCAGCGCCCGGATCCATTCGATCGCCTGGGGCACGTCCCACACCTGGTTGGCGTCGATCATCATCCGTGCCTCCCCCCCCATCTCGTCGCGGAGCACGCGGCAGCGGCGCAGGTCGTCGGCGAGGTCGCGGCCGACCTTGATCTTGAAGTGCGACCACCCGCGGGCTTTGAGATCGCGGCATTTGTCCCGCAGCGCGTCGTCGCCGTAGCCGAGCCAGCCGGCGGAGGTCGTGTAGCTGGGATACCCGGACTCGAGCAGCCGCTCGATGCGCGCTTCCTTCCCCGCGGCCTGGCCGCGGAGGATCTCGAGCGCCTGAGCGGGCGTGAGGGCGTCGGCGAGGTAGCGGAAGTCGACGCAGTCGCAAAACTCCTCCGGGGTCATCTCGCAGACCAGCCGCCACAGCGGCGTGCCGCGGCTGCGCGCCCAGAGGTCCCAGACGGCATTGAGCACGGCGGCGGCCGCGAGGTGGATCACCCCCTTCTCCGGCCCGACCCAGCGGAGCTGCGAATCGGCCGTGATCCGCCGGTAGAGCTCGACCGGCCGCCTCATGAGGGCCTCGAGCGGCTGATCGACGAGCAGGCTTGCCAGCGAGATGATCGCCTCGACGCACAGCTCGTTGCCGCGTCCGATCGTGAACGTCATCCCGTGGCCGCAGAGGTCGCGCGAGTTGGTTCGCAGCACGACGTATGCCGCCGAGTAGTCGGGATCGGGGTTCATCGCGTCGGAGCCGTCGAGGTGCTGCGACGTGGGGAAGCGCAGGTCGTAGGTGTCGAACTCGGTGATCGTCAGCGGGGCGGGCATGGCGGCCTCGGGAAGGAGCGGCGTCGTCGAGGGAATTCACCCGCGAAGGAAAATCGACACGGCCCCGCGGAGGCATTGACCTTCACACGGCCGGGATCGACATTTCACACGGAGGCCATGGGATGCCGGGCCTCACGGAATCGCCCCCGCACGACCATCGAAGCCATACGAGAATGTCCGGACACCGAATCTTCAAGACCGCCTTCGCGGCTGTCTATCCGCTGTACGTCCAGAAGGCGGAGCGCAAGGGGAGGAGCCAGGACGAAGTCGACGAGGTCATCTGCTGGTTGACCGGGTACGACCGCGCGGGACTACAGCAGCAGATCGAGCGGAACGCCGACTTCGAGACGTTCTTCGCCGAGGCTCCGGCCATGAACCCGAACAGCAGCCTGATCACCGGCGTGGTCTGCGGGGTGCGGGTGGAGGAGGTCGCGGATCCGCTCATGAAACGGATCCGCCAACTCGACAAGCTGGTGGACGAACTGGCCAAGGGCAAGGCGCTGGCGAAGGTGCTGCGGAGTTGACGTGAGCTCGAAAGCTTTGCTCCCGGCCCCTGATCCGTCAGATCAGATGCGGCACTCTGCTGTGCCGCGCCCTGCTCGCACCCGGTTGCCAAAGCTCATCCCTGGCTTTTGGGACCTCGAAAAGCGCGTTTTCACGCGAGCTGCCGACGTGCGACGCCGCTGAGTGCTGGAGCGCGTAAGGCGACGCCGGGCGGGCCCTTGCAGGCAATGGCTGCGGAGCGGGCGAATCGCTGCCTTGGGTCGGCGACACGCGAGCCCCCTGCTCCGATGGATTTTGGGCGCGCGACGGGGAACCGGGAGCGCTCCTTGCCGGGGCCGAACCCAGCCTCTGACTCGTGCACGGAGCCGCTGAAAACGCCCTGCCGAAGCACCGAGCGGGTAGGCCTGAAGACGGATCCGGGGGCACCTTCAAAAAACCCGGATGAGGCTGCGGTCACGTGCAGCCCT